>CAXNHA010000001.1:0-41827 GCA_964202165.1 Candidatus Marinamargulisbacteria bacterium
ACCCTTGCCGCGCATGATCTGGATTATCTGATCGTTTGATCATCTCAATGACCTCATCTATATGATGAAGGGCAATCCGAAGGCCTTCCAAAATATGCTGCCGGTCCTGAGCTTGTTTGAGATCATATTGGGTTCTTCTGCCAATGACGTCTCGGCGATGTTCAAGATAATGAGACAAGATTTGCTTAAGGTTAAGCGTGCGAGGAACACCATGCACCAAGGCCACCATATTGATCCCAAACGTGTTTTGAAGAGAGGTATGTTTGTATAGCTGGTTTAAGACCACATCAGGATTGGCATCTCGCTTAAGCTCGATATAGATTCGCATCCCCCGTCTGTCCGATTCATCACGCAAATCTGTAATATCTGTGATCTTCTTTTCCTGTACCAATTCAGCAATTTTGATAATCAGGTTGGCTTTGTTTACTTGATACGGCAACTCATGCACAATAATCGCCTGTTTGCCTTTTTTCTTAGACTCTTCGTATGACGTTTTGCTACGAATGGTAATACTACCTCGCCCAGTATGATAGGCTTGTCGGATACCTTGGTTGCCACAGATGGTTGCCCCTGTTGGAAAATCGGGGCCCGTAATAAACGTCATGAGCTCGTCAATAGACATCTCCGGGTTATCAATCAGTGCCGAAAGCCCATCAATGAGCTCTGGAAGATTATGAGGAGGAATGTTGGTGGCCATACCCACCGCAATCCCAGAGGTCCCATTGAGTAACAACGTAGGCAATCGAGACGGCAACACCGTCGGTTCTTGTAACGATTCATCAAAATTGGGGGTAAAATCAACCGTATTTTTTTCAATATCTTCCAATAGCGCCATACTAATACGAGACATACGTGCCTCTGTGTACCGCATCGCCGCTGCATTATCCCCATCCACAGATCCGTAGTTGCCTTGGCCATCAATGAGGGTATATCGCAACGAAAAATTCTGAGCCATTCTTACCAAAGAATCATAAACAGCCGTATCGCCATGGGGGTGATACCGCCCCAAAACATCCCCCACAATTCTGGCACATTTTTTATAGGCCCGACCCGCTGTAAAACCAGCGTCATACATAGCATACAAAATACGCCGGTGAACGGGCTTAAGCCCATCACGCACATCAGGCAACGCTCTGTTGACAATAACAGACATGGCGTATTCCAAAAAAGAGGTCTTCATTTCCTGGTCAATGGTAATTTGAGGTCGAGTAGAGATGGCCGTATCTTGGGCTTGTTCTGGTTCTGGTTCAAACAAAGAGGGTTGCTCTTCCATAAATCGCTCCTTTATACATCAATCCAGCGAACGGTGCTGGCATATTTTTCAATAAATGCTTTTCGAGGATCCACTTCGCTACCCATCAAAATGGTAAAGATTTCATTGGCCACTTCCCCATCATCCAATGTCACTTGCAACATGGTCCGCTTTTCGGGATCCATGGTTGTATCCCACAATTGATCGGGGTTCATTTCACCCAACCCTTTGTATCGTTGCAAGGTCACATTGTCACGTCCAATATCGGCCAATACCGCTTCCAATTGTTTTTCGTTGTAGACATACCGTTTTGTGCTGCCTTTCTTAATCAAGAACAGGGGAGGCTGTGCAATATACAGGACCCCCGCTTCGATCAAGGGACGTGCATGACGGAAAAAAAACGTCAAAAGCAAGGTTCTGATATGGGCCCCATCCACATCAGCGTCTGTCATAATCACCACTTTATGGTATCTCAACTTTGCCAAAACAGCCTCTACCGGGGGGGATTCCGTGACCTCTTCTCCAAATCGATCAGGCTCCGACAACCCCGCAATGGCCTCAGGCCCCACAGCCGTAATCAAAGACCGTATTTCTTCATTGGCCAATATCTTATCCAGCCTGGCTTTTTCTACATTCAATACTTTTCCACGAAGAGGCAAAATCGCCTGAAAATTGCGATCCCTCCCCTGTTTGGCAGAGCCTCCCGCAGAGTCTCCTTCCACCAAAAACAATTCACAATTTGCCGGATCTTTGTCCGAGCAGTCCGCTAGCTTTCCAGGCAAGGTAGTGCTTTCGAGAGATGTCTTGCGACGAACAAGTTCTTGGGCTTTTCGAGTAGCTTCACGCACCCGTTGGGCCAACAACGCTTTTTCTACAATTTTTTTGGCAATTCTAGGATTGGCTTCGATAAAATCAGAAAGCCCCTCATCTACCAACGAATCCACGATGCCTTTGATTTCAGAATTGCCTAGCTTCGTTTTTGTTTGTCCTTCAAATTGTGGATTGGGCAAGCGCACACTGATAACAGCAGTGAGCCCTTCTTTGAGATCATTACCAGAAAAAGGAGAGTCTTTTTCTTTTAAGAGTTCATATTTTTTGGCAAACGCGTTCACAACACGGGTTAATGCCGTCCGAAATCCAGAGAGATGGGTACCCCCTTCTTTGGTACGGATATTGTTGGCAAAAGTCGCCACTTGCTCATCATAATAGTCACTCACATATTGAATAGCCACCTCAACCTCGTACATGTCTCGTTCTTTTTTGAGGTAGATAACAGGGGTAAATAAAACTTCTTTGTTTTCATTGAGGTGTTCTGCATACGAAATAATACCCCCCTCGTATTGGTATGTTTTCTCGATAGGGTCTTCAAAGCGATGGTCAGAAAAATTGATTTTGAGCCCTTTATTCAAAAAGGCAAGCTCTCGTAACCGATGATCAATCACCTCAGAGGTAAAATCCACTTCTTCAAAAATTGTTGCATCCGGCTTAAATCGAATAGTTGTTCCTGTCTGTGTCTGGGGACAGTCTTCCAGCACCCCTACCAACTGTTTGGGAGCCCCTTGATAATAGGTCTGTGCATATCGGCTGTTATCTCGGTGTACCACCACCTCCAACCATTCGGCCAACGCATTCACAACAGAGACACCAACCCCGTGCAACCCACCAGAAATTTTATATCCCTTGCCTTCAAATTTGCCACCAGCATGTAAAGTCGTCATCACCACTTCAACCGCGGGAAGATTTTTTTCTTTATGCAAATCAATGGGAATTCCCCGCCCATCGTCTCTTACAGTTACAATGTTATCGGGATCAATGCGCACATCCACTTGGGTACAATGCCCAGCCATAGCCTCATCAATCGAATTGTCCACTACTTCAAAAACAAGATGATTTAACCCACTTTTTCCTGTCGACCCAATATACATTCCAGGGCGTTTTCGGACAGCCTCCAACCCTTCAAGAACCTTGATGTGATCGGCGCTATATTGCTGACTAGATTGTGCCATATGTGCTCCTAAAATCTAAAATAAAACCCAAGACAGTGTAGCAAAACTCAACCATAAAAGGAACTAAAATCGCAAGGACATCGCCACCTTAAAGATACAAAACACCTGTGTTTGGGGATGACAAAAACCCAATGAGTATGCCTGAAGCAATTGCGAGGTTTCGTGAATCCCTTTTTTTTTACCATAAACGCTATCCCCTACCAAAGGATGTCCAATATGAGACAAATGAACTCGGATTTGGTGCATCCTACCCGTTATGGGTTGTACATCAAGCAATGTTTTTGTTCCCCATCTTTGCAACACGTGAATGTAGGTACAAGAGGCTTTTGTGTTTTCATGATGAGAAGGCGCTACCGCCATCTTTTTTACCCCATTGCGACGTACCAGTGCATACTCCAAGCACCTATCATCTTCCAAAACATTCCCCCTAACCATGGCATAGTATTTTTTCTTGACAGTGCGATTTTTAAAGGCCTCTCTCAATCTCAGATAACTCTCTTGTGTTTTTGCAACAACCATTAACCCTTCTGTATGCTTGTCCAATCGATGGACCAAGCCAGGTCGAGAGGCTTCTCCCACGTCTTTTAATGGAGGAAAATATCCAACCAACTGATCACAAAGCGTTTGTTGCTCCCTCACACTTTCTCCCCCATGTACCACAAGCCCAGTGGGTTTATCCAGCACCATCAACCATGCATCTTCATACAAGATATTCACGACTTTACCCGTTTGGAGAGGATATCTAGTAAAAAACAAGCGATTCCTATATCAATCATCACATCGGCAACATTAAAAACTGGAAAAATATGAATGTAGATAAAATCTATCACGTATCCATGTGCAACACGGTCAATCAAATTTCCAAGTGTGCCACTCACCAGCCAAGACACACCGTATGCCGACCATTTGGACTCCACCCAGAATGACCTAAACCCCAGCAATATCCCCAAAATGAGAATACTGCTAGCAATCAAAATCACACGTTGGTGTTGAAATAACCCATAAGCAGCTCCATGGTTGTAAACCAATTGCAACCACAAAACAGGATCAAGCACAACAAGAGGCCTCACAAAAGACAAGGATCCATTTGCCCACCATTTGCTGACTTGATCAACCAAGACCCCGCCTACAACAAGTCCTACATACCCAAACCGCTTCACTACCTTCCCAAACACTGCATGATAGTTGTTACAAACAGCCCTATATCCATATCTTTACCCTGAAAAAAAAAGAATGTAATTGCAACCACAACCAACAAAATTCCAATCGAAAATCCAATACCTCGCAAAATCCCTACCAAAAAATTTAAGATCAATACCCGAGATGGATTGGACACCAACATCACAAGCTCATCAAATTGAGATTTTTGAAAAATAGAAACCAAGAGCCTTACACTGTGATTAAACTCTTCAACAATAGCCAATTGCTTTGGAGATTTTCGACTGTCCTCTGCCAGTTGTTGCTTTCGAGTATCAAATTCTTCTTTGGCTTTGAGGGCCTCTTCCGATACCACTTGTTTTTTTCTAGACAATTGCTGAATAGCCGACAACAACATATCTTCTTGAGGAAGCTCCTCTTTTTTATCCATTATCCTGCTCCAACGCTACCAATCCTGGCAGTTCTTTTCCTTCTAAAAATGCCAAAGACGCTCCTCCTCCTGTGGATATATGGGTCACACGTGCAGAAAGCCCTGCTTGATTGAGAGCCGCTACAGAATCTCCACCACCTACAACCGTGGTGGCATCCAATCCGGCCATAACTTGTGCAACGGCAAGCGTCCCTTTCGCAAAAAATGGGTTTTCAAAAATCCCCAATGGCCCATTCCAGATCACAGTCTTAGCCAAGGACAATACATTGGCAATACAAGCCACTGTATGTGGCCCTATATCCACCCCAATATCTTGGGGCCCAATAGCATCTGTTGCAACAACACGAAACCCTTCTTTTGCCTCTACTGAATCCGCAACCACATGGTCAGAGGGAAACAGTACTTTTGTTGCACAATGAGCGGCTTCTTCCAAAAATTTTTTGGCTTCATCCACTTTATCCACTTCACACAACGAGCATCCGATTTCATATCCTTGCGCCTTAAAAAAAGTAAAGGCCATACCGCCCCCAATAACCAACGTATCTACCTTGCCCAATAAATGACGCAAAATGCCTATTTTTGATGATATTTTTGATCCGCCAATGATCCCCACAAACGGTCGTTTTGGCTGTTCACATATATGCTTTAAAGCCTGAATTTCTTTCTGAACCAAAAATCCAACTGCAGCGGGTAAAAAATGGGGAATACCCACTGTGGACGCATGGGCTCGGTGCAAGGTACCAAAGGCATCCTGAACAAAAAATTGACCATACTGAGATAATTGTTCTGAAAAGCCTAGATCATTGTTAACTTCATGGGAATAAAACCGAAGATTTTCCAACAAAATAACCTCTCCTGCTTGGAGGGCCTCAACTTTATTTTTGGTCTCTACCCCAAGACAATCTGAAGCAAACACCACTTTTTTTTTCAACAAAACAGAAAGCCTCTCAGCGACAGGTGCCAAGCTCAATGCATGATCCACACCTTTTGGTTGCCCAAGATGGGATATCACAACCACCCGACACGCCCGATCTATAAGATATTGAATAGTGGGAATAGCCGCTAAAATTCGTGTATCATCCGTGATCCGGACACAATCCATAGGGACATTGAGATCCAAGCGAACCAAGACAAACGCACCTTGATATGTCGCCGCCGGAATATCCTGAACAAAACGAAAGCCCTTCATTATTTTGAAATTTCCACCACAAGATCCACGACCCTATTGGAATACCCCATCTCATTATCATACCAAGACACAACCTTGACCATTTTCTGACCAATCACCATAGTGCAGAGGCCATCCACAATAGAAGAATGGGGATTGCCAATCACATCTACTGACACGATGGGATCTTCTGTGTAGTCCAAAATACCCTTCATCGCACCTTGCGCCGCCCGTTTCATCGCAGCATTGACACTGTCTTTTGTCACGTCTTTTTCAAGCTCGCAAACAAGATCCACAATCGAACCATCCGGCGTCGGAACCCGCATAGACATACCGTCCAATTTACCTTTCATCTCAGGAATGACCAAGTGTAAGGCTTTTGCAGCACCCGTAGATGTCGGAATGATCGACACCGCCGCCGCACGACTACGTCTGAGATCCGCATGGGGCAAATCAAGAATCGACTGGTCGTTGGTATAAGAATGCACCGTGGTCATTAAGCCTTTTACAATCCCAAACTCATCTTGCAAAACCTTGACAATAGGAGCCAGGCAATTGGTTGTACAACTGGCATTGGAATAAGCACGGATATGAGGCGCAATCACATGAGAATTAACCCCAAGAACCACAGTGGTAATATCATCTTTTGCAGGAACCGTGAGAATCACTTTTTTAGCACCTGCCTCAAGATGGTTTAAGTATCCACCTTTAGGACCATCTCCTGCAGAAAATATGCCCGTTGATTCAATCACAACATCAACAGCCAGCTCGCCCCAAGGCAATTCTTTTGGATTGCGAATAGCATAGATTGGGATAGATGTCCCATTGACAAGAATAGCACCCTCTTTTGATTCAACCGTCCCATTAAATCGACCATGAACCGAATCATATTTTAACAAATGTGCCAACGTCTTAGAATCGGTCAAATCATTAATTGCCACGACCTCGACACCAGAACGCATCAAAAGAATCTTAAAGACATTGCGACCAATACGCCCAAATCCATTAATTGCAACCTTGATAGGCATAAACAATCCTTTCCAAAAAAACTCGCTAATTAAATCCGAAAAATGATGGTAAAAAATAGGCAAAAAGACAGCAGAGATTGTACCAAAATGATCTCATTTGTGTCCAGATAACATCTTAATCTGACTTGGTTTTTATCTGGATGGTTGCCATCAAATCCAAAAAAGCCTTGTTGCGAATAACAGGCCTCAAGTCTTTGAGGGCCACATAATAACCGCAACCGTCATACACATGACCGTGTTGGATAAAAGCACTCAAGGGATATTGCCGACAAAACAAGGGACGATCTTGGTAGTGACGACATCGGTTGTTTTTTGTCAGCCATTGGCATGAGAATGAAACGATTTTTTCAGGATTTGTGCGATGATAGTGTGGAAGAAAAGAATCATATTTTGAATACGGTTGCATGAGGCGTTGGTAGTCTTTTTGTGTTCCCACCACCTGTCCTTGGCATACCAATTCAATACGACGACAACACATACCCGAATGCTGGCATGCGCCTGCAATATAAAAAAGCTCGCACTTCATCCATTGCCACAAAATAGCTCTATAACGTTCTTTTTTTAGCACAACCTCATTGAGTAAAAACAACGTATACAGCCCATAGAATATCCATGGATTTGATTTTGGAGAATGCAGGTACGCATCAAAATGCATTATTTTTTCAAAGCGTCTAATCGACCTAGAATAGCCTGTATTTCTGCTTGCTGTTCTTTGTAGGTGTGTTGAAAGTCTGTTTGCATCTTAGTCCGTTGAGCCTGCAGGTCTTTTAAGGCATTCTCGGTTTGCCTGACTTGATCCAAATGCGGTACCAAATCTGGCGTGCTAAACGCAAACCCAACTGCTGTCAGCACGTGGGCCACGTCTTGGCTACCAGCGGAAGACTCTTCCCACGCTGTACCAACAATAAAGGGTATTTGCTCCATCTGAATGGCTTTTGGCGACACAGCAACCCCTGTACCATCCTCACGCCCTGATGGGACAATATAGTCCCCTTGGTGCACAATCCCTCGTACAGCCACGGGAACTTGCCCAAAAAATGCAATCAATTCATAGTCTTTTTCTTTGGCAGACCCTGGCCAATTACCCACCACACCAGGTGCCGTACTTTTGACCATAATATGCTGGGCAAACCGGGTAGACTTTGAGACTTTTCCATTGTATACCCCCACCAGATCTCCTTTTTGGATAACCTCGGATGCAACCTGTCTTTGTAGATACTCTGCGTAGTCTTTGGCACTGGTTGTATAGCTCACCCCATACCTAGAGGTACCAACCGTGCTATCCGTCCCCACAATAGCACCCGCCTTGTTTTGCGGTGAAGGGCCATAATAAAAAGACATATACGTCGTATTGCCAGGAGTCCCATTCAGATTATACAAAGCAAGCGCATCAGCCCCCTGGCCTTGGGTTTGGATGATCATGGCATGAGAGGAGAGCCGATCTGATTTGTCTACCGTATCTCCTCGCACATGAAGTCTAGCCAATGGAACAAAGGCTGTATCTATTCCATTGGATATCCCAACATTTCCCGTTGTATTGACCTGAAAAACAGGTTTGAAGTCACTTCCAACAGACCCATCTCCAGTATACCCTACCGCAAATCGACTTGGTTGGGATGCAGAAGACAAGTTTTTTCCAATACCTACCCTCAATTCGGACTGCATATCCTTCGAATTGTAACGTGTCATCCATAAAGGCACCCCATTGTCCGAATTATAACTAGAACTCATATCTGGACCGCCTGAAAAATACAAGACACTACCATATGCGACAGGCGACTGTGGGGAAGTAGCAGCAAAAACCCTTCCCAATCTCATATCCCCATTGATGTGCAAGGTCTCAGAAGGATCGGTCAATCCAATCCCAACACGGCCAGAGGCTCCCGCTGCTTGCACCACCAATCCAACCGCACTTGTTTGGGAAGAATCTTGCACCGAAAAGCCCATCTTCCCATTTCCATAACCCTTCAAGAAGATCCCACTCCCATCTGTCAACCCAAACCGTGCAATGTCGGTCGGGGTACTATTACCCAAATCCCTTGCTACCACATGCAAGGGTGCCAGCGGATTAGAGATCCCAATTCCCACATACCCCCCTATAAAATCTGCTGCAACTCTAGATCCGTCATAGCCATTGAGCACCGTAGCTCCTACGCCCGTCACATCTACTCTTAACCCTGTACTGGTCGCTCCGTTGTACACAGAGTACGGTCGTCCATATTTGGTATACGTATCTGCTGCAAGGGTTATGCCAACACCCGTCACATCACTTGTCATATCATTTGCAACTGTCACTGCAACAACTTGACCCGTTACCGCTTTTGTATCTGTATTGACTGTTAAAAAAGATTTTAATGTGCCTGTTAAATTGAGGGTTGAAATAGAAATATCCCCAGAGGTAACTTGGATGGACGTTGCCATCAATGCCCCCTTAACGTGTAGATTGGTAGAAGGCAGACTTGTCCCTACTCCCACATATCCGTCTTTAGCAGATACAACAAAAGCATCTTTTGGAAGACTCCCGTTGAGGCCAACCGACTGAATCTTAAATATAGTCCCTGTGGACTCTGTTGATTTGATATGCAGGTTAGCTGAAGGATACATATCTGCCTTCGAAATACCCACACGCCCATCCGGGCTAAAACTCATGACATTTGTCACTTGATTCGAAGCGCTGAGAAATTGAAACGTCATATTTCTTGTAGAACTTGACCATAGAGTAGGCATCGACCCTCCGGAGAGTGTATTGATTCCGAAGAAAAGAGAGCTGTTACCACCTTTGGATGCAACCAAAAACCCTTTGGAATCTTGTCCAATCGACGTAACTGAAGCATCAGAAAACCCTTGTGAGATAAAGCTACCAGAAAAAACCACACCCTCAACACTCAAAGGATAGATCGGACTAGAGGTGCCAATGCCAACCATCCCATCAGAACCCACAAAAAAGACATTTTTTTTAGCAACACTATCGACTTGAAAAAGAGGAACAGTACCAGAGCCTACCACATGCAAAGATGCCGAAGGTGTCATCGTGCCAACCCCCAAAAACCCTTTTTTATCAAAGACAAATGCACTGTTATTGGCTCCATAAATACGGAAAGGATCTATGCTACTATCCGAAGCAATTGTCAGCTGGGCATTGGGAACATTAGAGGTGGTAATACCGATATGCCCATCGTTTCGGGCAAATAAAATTGTTTTTTTTGCCGAAGTTAAGACATGCAATACAGAGTCCCCAGCAATACTGGACTTTGCTTTAATCGTGAGTTTTGCATCTGGAGAAGGCGTGCCAATCCCCACATACCCTCTATTGGTCACTGTCAGCGCGTATGGGAGAATAGCCCCAGTTGTATCTTTGGCATCTACTCTAAATGGTGAGTCCGTGAGAGATTCGTTGATCACATGAAGACTAGCTCTTGGTTGAGTCGTCCCCATCCCAACATGGCCCCCCATAAACAAGGCTGCATATTTGTATCCTGTTTTATTTTGATCACTTGGAAGGGTCTCCGTCGTAGATTGCTTTGCCCTCACTGTGGTCATATCTACCTCAAGTCCTATGGCTGTTTCGTTTTCTCCCAACCGTCCAAATTGAAAAGGGTCAGAGGGATTACTCCCTGAAAACTGAATAGCCATCCCTTTAAAAATACCTGTGGATGCTAGATTACCCGCTCTATCCGTAAAATTCATTTGAATACGCTGTCCATAAATATCGCCAACAGCAGCAGTATTAGGCGTAGAGGCAATGTTCAGTTGCACCAATTGATTGGCTGTCCCTACAGAAAACGTCTGTGCATCTGGGTCCCAAGAAAGATTAGCAGAAGAACTGAGATTGCCATCTTTCCCATAAAATGGGATTTTCTTGGGCATTCCCGCCAGGGATTGTGTGATCTTAGCCACTCCTTTTGGGCCTGATCCACCGCTTGGATACATATAATTCAATTGACCCACGGGATCCACATACAAAATACCAGCCCTTGCATCGGGTACCGGTGGAGAGGCCATTTTTGTCAACAACAACCCCGAATTGAGTCTCACCGATCCCGTAACCGACACATCTCCTTTTACCGCAAGCGTATTATCCATGGTGATAGACATCCCCTTAGTGGTTAACCCTGTTATACGGGAGACCGTCAACTGGTCATCGATAGTCATCGCACCTTGGACATACACATTACCAACAACTTCCATAGCATAAGGCTTAACGGGAGGTGAGGTTTTTCCCACAGACAAGGTAGAAAAAGACGCCAAACTAGTCGCATTAATCGTCGAAAAAGAACCTGTGGCAACGGTCAATACCCCCCGAATACGCATCGCATTAACCGAAACAGTTTTGGCATACAAGGTATTGACTGTCACTCCCCCATCAAAATTGACCCGATTGGATACCGTTAATGTATTAAATGTTGCCGAAGTTACCTCTATCCCTCCCGAAAGAAAGAGTTTTGAAGCTCGAACATCCCCATTCACATGCAGCATACTTTGTGGCTGGATCACCCCAATTCCCACGCTACCGCCAAGAAAAATGGCAGCCCGACGTGTCCCTGTTGTGCCAGAAACATCCACATAAAGACCTGTAGCACTTGCGGACGAACCCAAGACCATATCGCTTAAATTAATACTCACGCCAGTTGCCCGCACAACCTGACCAGCCTGACCAAACACACTTCCTGGCACTGTTTTTATTGCAAGATCGAGCCCCGTTATGTTCTGATCAAAAAAGAACTGCGTATTTGGTCGGGTCTCTCCAAGAGTGACCTCAAATTTTTGAGCCGTATACCCCTGACTTTGGCTGTTTGAATCCAACTTTTTAACCAAATGGACATTGACATTGTCACTTGGTAGCGCGGTTCCAATCCCGATATTACCAGAAGATGTCACCACAAATTTACCATCTCCTATATCTAATTTTCTAGCAGCCATGGTATCAAATATCCCTACGTTAGCACTCACCGTCCCATTCACATCTAGTTCGGAAGAAGGAGAGGCTTTGCCTATACCGACATAGCCATCATTGCGGACAACCATAATGGGATTAAGCGCGCTATTGAGAATGGTGAACGCAGATTTTGACGCATCACTGGTTTCTCCCAAAACAGTCAATTTGGCCACAGGGTTAGACACCCCAATCCCAACATGCCCGGATTGAGGAATAGACAGTGCATAGGCAAGCCCAGGCCCAGTGCCATCCACGCGAAAAGGAGCCATGCCCGGATTGCTCACAACATGCAACGCAGCTTCTGGCGAAGAGGTGCCCATACCAACGGACCCTCCCGAAAATAAGGCTGCATATTTTTTACCTTTTTCCAATTTTCCTGAGCTCGTGTACTGCTGGGCACTCAGACGTGTCATGTCCACATACAGTCCAATAGCGGTTTCTCCATCTGCCAATCGACCAAACCCAGTGGGATCAGCCGGATTGATACCAGCAAATTGTACAGAAAGCCCTGTGTATACCCGGCCACTTGAGTTGGATACATTGGATCTGTCTTGAAACCCCAGATAAATTGTTTGTGCCGACAGATTGTCCACAACACTCGCATTCAGGGTAACCCCCACCTCAAAACGGGTTAATCGATTGGCTGTTCCAATGGTAAATTTGGACATATTAGAATCCCAGAACAAGGGCGCATCATCACTCAAACTTCCCGACGCACCAAAATAAGGAATACTCATAGCCCTGCCAAAAAAAGCTGAGGACACATTAATCGGAAAGCCCTGGCCAGGCCGTTGATAATACAAATGATTGTCCACAGCACTCACATACAACCCACCATAACCAGATAAAGCAGGCGGAGGAGTCGCCATTCTCTTAAGATAAAGCCCTTTTGAAAACACCATCTCTCGGTTGGAAGAAACATTGCCATCAATCTTAACCAGTCCATTGGCAGAAATCACCAAGCCCACACCAGAGCCCACCAGTTTTGGCACTTGCAAATTGCCCAAAACCACTAGATTGCCACTCACCCTCATGGTGCCATTCACATCTAATTTGGAAGTGGGATTCACCACACCAATCCCCACGTTGCCATCGTGGGCAATCCTCATGCTTTCTTTAGACGGTCCATTGACAGGATCTGTCACAAACACAAGATGTGAACTCGGCAATCCAGAAAAAGAAGAGGCTCTAACAGCAAGGATACCGGACCCTACGGAAGCCGAAGGGACAGTATCATCTGGGATCAGCAAAATCCCTGTCCCCACCTTCTCCACATTGCTCTTGGTCTGAATACGCAATGCATTCCAGCTATCTGTATTGGCAGGATCAAACGGAAGCACCTGTGCACCCCCGTATTCTAGATGCAACTTGGACAAGGGCTTATCAGTACCAATGCCAACTCGACCCGAACTCCCGCCTACCACGAGATACGAGGTGCCAACCAAAGGATCTCTAATATTAAATGTGGCCGACTCTAATACCAAGGCATCTGTCACCACCAATGATGTGGTTGAAAAATTCCCAGAAACTCTCAATCCTGAAGCTGGACTTGTGGTCCCAATCCCAACCCCTTGTGAAAAAACTGCCTTGTTTGCCAAAAGAAGATTTTGCACCTCTAGCTGACCTGCTATCACATCGCCTGAAAATCTTGCCACCGTTGCATTGATTGTAGAAAAAGTAGCCACAGGGGCACTCAATCCAGATAAAATACGCAACGAATCAGCGGTAATCTCCTTTAAAACAACCAGTTGATTAACCGTAACCGTCCCATTAAATGTAGCCGCTTGATTGACCACCAAGCGATCAAAAATAGCCTTTGAACTCTCAAAATTACCCCTCAACCGCAGATTGGTTACGTTTAAGGTACCTACAACATCCAATGCATATTGAGGACGTGTGGTGCCAATCCCCACAAACCCGCCATTAAAGATAGCTGCCACACGTTTTCCAGTTGTTCCAGAAACATCAATATCCAAGCCAGTCACTTTGCTATTGGCTTGAACATTCAGGCTACTCACATTAATACGAATACCTGTGGCATTTGCAGCCAAAATATTGGACTGGTCAAACGACTGAAATAGAATATCCAATCCTCGGATATTGTTATTCAGATAAAACACATTTCCTGGACGAGCTGCATCAATGGACAAGTCTATTTTTTGAGAGATGACATCCCCCGTCTTAACATCATTAATTTCTGTTTTGATATCCAGCTGTCCTTGTGGATGAGCTGTACCTACCCCTATTCTACCGGACTCATCTACCACCAACGTATTCCGATGCACATTTAATGTGGTCGTCATCAATCCACCGGTCACAACCACTCTATTTGCTGACACCGTCCCTCTCACATTCAACTCATAATCAAGGACATCTGGATTGGTGATCCCAATGCCAATCCTAGGCCTGTTGACATTGTTGACTAGCTTGGACATGGCAACAAGAGACCCCTTATCCACATCCAGCCGAGGAACCGTGAGCCCACCTGTTAGGTTAAAATAATTGGCAGAGACCGTTCCATTGACTTCCAGCTCTGCTTTTGGTGTCAGCGTACCGATACCCACGTTGCCACCCTTAAAAATTGCCGCATATTTGGCACCTGTTTCTTTGACATTCACAGAGGCCACATCCACAAACAAACCAATGGCCTGTGCATTGTTCAACAATTGTGTGCCAGGTTTTGACTTTATGACAATATCCATCCCTTTTACTTGGATAGGGGTTGTGATGTTTCCCCAATTGTTGTTGATATTGACCAAGAGGTTTTCAGCAGAAAAACCATTGATTTCCCTCAAGTTACCATCATGTGTCAGCATTGCCTCCAAAGCCAAGGCAGCATTATCCGCACTGATAGACGTCGTAACCTGCACGGATCCTTGGGGCAAATTGATACGCCGTGCCACAACACTTCCTGATACAAGCAGCTGTTTTTGATCTTTTTTCCATTGGATAGAGGTTTCTCCCAAGCTCGAACTATCGACCCAAAATGCAAGGTTGCCCGTTGCCCCAGAACCCCGTTGAAGGGGAGAAGAAATCACTTTAACATGGGCAAGGTCTGTCGAATTAACATACTTCAACTCCCCGTCTTCCACATACAGTCTGCCTTCATTATTTTGAGCATTTACTTTTTGATCAGCCAATTTGAGCATATTAGTCCGCAGATTACCTTCCAAGTTTAGAGAAAGAGGCCCATCTGTTTGAAACGTATCAACAACAATCCCACCTTTAACTTCTAGTTTTTGAGATGGATTGGATATGCCAATACCCACATTGCCAGATGTATAGTAGATATTTGTACCCGATGTTTTCCAAGGATTTGGCTTTTCTATAAATTCTTGCCCCCCAATAAACAACCGATCCGTATTCACTGCACCCCCTACCAACACCCGATAGATACTAGAGGTATTGGATGTCCCAATCGCCAAATTGCCAGACACAATGACATTGCCACTCACATGCAACAACGCTTTGGGTGGCATCAGTCCTGTGCCAATACCTACAGAAGCATCAGAAATCGCAAGAGCCGGATTTTTGACCAATCCTCCCCCCGAATTAATGGTAAACAGATGCCCCGTCTTCGTAGAATTTGAAGTCACCCCAAGCGTATATAAATCCACATTGTTGAGATCAAAGGTAATCACAGGAATATTTTTGCTAGGATTCATGTTGGACAACGTCAACAAATTACTCGGCGTGGTTGTCCCAATTCCTACCTTGCCATTGGACCGAAACGTATTGCCCCCATTTTTGTCTGGATCAGCCCACGGAGACCCTGGATTGGGTTGTAAGGTAATCGTCGCCTGAGGGTTGTTTTTATCCACCAATTTAAATTCGGTCCCTTGAATACCTCCTTTTACAACCAACACACTGTTTGGAGGAAATTGGTAGCCAGTTGTGACCCCAATCCCCACATTGCCAGAAGCTGTTACAAGGATCGCTGCTGTCGGACTAGCGTACGGCAACACTGCAAAAATATTACCCGTTGTCTTGTTATGTTTGATGGTCACAAATCCAGATTGTGCCGTTGTACCAAACCCAATAGGGCCTCCTACTACAGCAAGCTTCATAGCACCAGGCCTCGTTGTTCCGATCCCCACACCGCCCGCTACGTTGACAGCCAATGCCTCATTATTGTTGTTGCCCACCATGCGCATGATCAAATCCGAAGAAGATCCTGTTTTAGAAACCGTCAATGCAACACCCTGGGTTTGAGTTGTATTAATACCCACCCCATTCTGTGCTCGGATCAGAAATTGATTGGGTCCGGTTGACTCAAAAGGCGTAGAAGGAACCGTATAATCCGACCACACAAAACTACCCGCGTGCTTTGCCTTTGCCCGATTGCCAGCCGCAAAGCTATAGTCTCCAGCAGCACTGTTTTCTAGCCCGCCTGGCACTGTCGCATATTTGCCAGTTGCTTCGTTTTTAAACCCTCCCGCAACCGTGGCGCCTTCCCCCGTCACAAGAGGAGAATAGCCCATTCCTACAGAATACTTGCCAAGCTTAGATTGGTCCCACTGATCAAATAAGACATATCCTGCCCGAAATGCCGACTTACCAGGATACCAAATCAACTTAGAACCAGCGCCTGTTTCAAGCAAGGGTTCGGCACTATCCAATTGCCCGCTAAATACCACACCCGAGTTGCCACTCACCTGCAAGGTAGCACTTGGAGATCCAATTCCGATACCCAATTTTCCTCCATTAAAGGAAAATACTGGCGTTTTGAGATCGCTTCCTTTTGAGATAACAAAGGCATCTTGGTTTTTAGCATCCACCCCCAAGGTAAACAAACTTGTCCCTCCGATGCTAAATCCAATCGCCGCATTTTGACTCACACTGGCCAATTCCAATAAGTTGCGGGGTTCAGCAGTACCGATACCCACATTCCCCAAGTCATAAAACAACCGAGGCCTCGCCGCATTGCTTTCAAGATACCAAAAACTTCCTGTAGAAAATGCCTTGTTCAAGGGCTGCCCATTCACTCTAAAATCTTGAGCATCCACAATACCTTTGACTTGCAAAGCCTGAGAAGGCAGAGATGTCCCAATTCCAACATGGGTATCGTCAACATACAACATGGAGCCACCTTTTACGTCTCTTACCGAAAGCAAGGTGCGTCCTGAAGCATCTCCTCGAATATCGAGATGGGCCTGAGGATCTGATGTGCCAATACCAAGAGAGGCTACATCTGTTTTCCAAACCAATTTTTCTGCTCCTAACAGCTGTTTGTCCCCAGTCCAAATCGCAATCTGGCTATTGCGACCACTACCGCCAACCCCTATCAACGACCGCCAACCTTGAGATGTATACCCCTGAAAATCTCCATTTATATATTGAATGGTTCCCAATTGAGGCGTTTGTGCAACTGCTTTTGAGATGCGAATCGCACCGTTGACATCCAATTTTTCCACTGGATCAGACACCCCTATCCCGATAAATCCTGCATTTGGCAAAGAGCCATCATCAAAATAAATATGTTTGCCAATACCCGATTTCCAAGCCAGTTCTGCCTTTAGTTGATCGGATAAATTAACCCCATTAATGCGATATTCTCTGGCATTAACTGTTCCTACAATCTCAAAGGCATATTGTGGTGTTGCAGTTCCAATGCCTACTTTCCCTGCATTGTAGTAGATCGTGGTGCCTAGCTTTTTCCAAGACAACGCCGACTCCACATCTTCTCCGTTTATCCGAAATCCTTGCGCATTAATAACACCTACAACATCCAAGGGATACTGCGGAGATGCTGTACCAATCCCAACCCGCCCCTGCTCCGCTTTCACCACAAACGCATTGGCATTGACATAGACATTAGATTTAATATCAACAGTAGGAAAAGTCCCCACAACCTTGGCGGCATCCACAAGCATGACGGACTCTGCAATACGAGACTGAATAGCATATGGCGTAGAAGGGATAGGAAATGATGCAACCCCATTCATATTGGTAACAGACACAATAAACCGAGGATTGGTACAATTAAACATCTCTTCGTCGATCAGTTTTTTGGGATCTGTACCCAAAATAATGCTAAAAGCCCCGCCCACAAACAACACTTGTTTAGGTCCTGATGTCCATTTTTGTTGCACCCCATCATAGAGGCTGATAACAATTTCTCTACGTCCTTCCAAAGGGGTTCCTGTTTTACTCCCCAGTGTTGCTTGAAACGCCACCATCATAGGGGTGGTGCCGGCCAACAACAGGGTGGTGCCGGAAAGAATACTTACAACCAATACCATCATCCATTTTTTAAATTTCACGGTTTTTCCTCAAAAAATGACCTATCTTTAATAGGCTCTATCGTTTGTTTCAAGCCAAAACTTGCACACATGTTTTACAAAATACCCATCAATCCAGATAGAATAGGGGCCAAAATCCATTGCATAACCAACGAAAAAAAACCAAAATAAGCCAAAGCAAAAATGATTAAAAAGCCATATGGCTCTATGCGATCCAAGGCATGTCGCAGAGCATCTGTGCCAAAATAAGCCAGGATACGAGAGCCATCCAATGGTGGTATAGGAAACAAATTAAACAACCCCAACAACAAATTAATTTGAATAAAATAAGGCATCCATATCCACATCCAGGTTTGATCCACTACCTTCAAGAGCATCACCCCTACAATAGCCATAAAAAAATTGGCAATCGGACCTGCAAGAGCCACCCACATCAAGGCTTGGCGGGGCCTGTGAAAATACCGACTCTGCACCGGCACAGGTTTGGCCCACCCAAAGAAAACTTGAGACCCTGATACAAGGGCCAACAAAGGCAATAACACAGACCCCACCGGATCAAGATGAACAATGGGATTTAAAGACAACCGACCCGCTTGTTTAGCCGTAGGATCACCCAACCAATAGGCCATCCATCCATGGGATAGTTCATGAACAATGATACAAACCAACAACACCACAAACTGTAAAAAAATAATCATCGCCGAACAGCCCTCGGATGTGCTCTCTGATACATAGTTTTGACCTTTTCTCTTGTCAAATGGGTATACAGCTGTGTTGTGGTAATATCTGCATGACCAAGCCATGATTGCACTTCTCTCAGGTTGACTTCTTTTTCCAAAAGATGTGACGCAAAACTATGCCGAAACAAATGCGGATAGACTTCCATGGACAATCCCATTTTTTTTCCATGCGACCGCAACATTCTAAAGACAGATTGCCTAGACAATCCCCTCCCAGCTCTGTTTAAAAACACCTTTTCCTCATGAGAAGACCGACAAAGCACGCCTCTTTCCCGATCAAGATACCGACGGATCGCCATGATCGCACAAGATCCTACTGGCACCTGGCGTTGTTTGCCCCGTTTTCCCCATACCGTTACCACCGAGGCCTCTATATCCAGTTGAGAGAGCAACAACGCACAGCACTCTGACACCCGAAGCCCGCAAGCATACAACAATTCTGCAATAGCGCGGTCTCTGTCTGGGAAAGCCGACTCAAACCTCTGATCAAGAAACAAAGCAATATCGTGGATAGACAATATTTTTGGCAATGTTTGGGACATTTTTGGAATAGCAACCCACTCTTCGACAGAAGAAGTCGTCAGCCCTTCATTCCTGCAAAAAACCAAAAAAGACCGTATCGCTGAGAGTTTTCGTCGAACCGTTGCAGGTGCATAGCGCCGTGCATCCATCCACATCACATAAGCATCCATCTGCGCCTGATTAACAGGATTTTTGCCAAGAAACTGACGCCACTGTTCGAGATCAGACCCATACGCTCCAATCGTATGAGAGGAGGCCCCTCGCTCTACTTGAAGTCCCCACAAATACTCTTGGACAACCTCTTTTGCAACTATCATGCCAAACGAGCTTTAAGCAACTGAATCCCCAACAGGGTTTTTAAGTCTTCAACAAGTCCATCAGCCACCCATGTTTCTAAAACCTCCAAGAAGAGAGACTGCACAACAATCTCTTCATCCGGACCATCGGTATGAGGCTGACCTTGTGTAAGATCAGTTGCTAAGAAAAAATGGAGGTATTCATTGGTAAATCCAGGTGCAGAATATCCGCCCCCTAACGGGTACCAACACGTCGCACTCAACCCCGTTTCTTCATGAAGTTCACGCTTGGCCCCTTCCAGGGGATCTTCTTGTTTATTCAAGAGCCCTGCGGGAAATTCCCATAGCAATTTTTTGATCGGAAATCTGTATTGCTGGACAAGATAGACAGTGGGATTGGATATAGCGAGACTATCGATAGGAATAATAACAACAGCAGGATCGTGAAGAATCATATCCCGTTTTATCCGAAATCCAGACTCCAGTTGAATATCCTCTTGATAAGCCTTAAAAATTGGCCCGTCATATAAAGTGGTAGATTGGATACAGTGGCTATTCATAATTACTGTGATGGCTATTGTACAGGGTACGCCTGTAAAATAAAGCCCCCTACACGAAAAACTGTGGACAAGATAAAATGACCGTATGGCAAACCCACTTTTTCAAGTCAAAGAAAATGCGCCTGGTTTGTTTTTTGTAGATGAGACCTGTATCGCCTGCGATACGTGTGGCGGGATTTCACCGCAGCATTTTTGCCTCACAAATTCTTGTAGCCATGCTTATGTACAGATTCAACCCACAACCCCCGACCAGATTGCTGCATGCAATCAAGCCATGAAAAAATGCCCTGTCCAGGCAATAGGGACCCAATAATGGACATCTTTACACCGCAAAGCGTGTACGACGCACTTCAATACGTGACTTTAGGGGGATCTACCTGTGCATTTACCTTCGAAAAATGCGAAGAAATCGCACCACTCCTCTGCACAATCGCAGACCTTAAAAAATCAAAAAACGCCGTATTATTGGCCCATTCTTATGTAAGTCCAGAAATTTTATTGGTAGCCGATTTTGTGGGAGATTCTTTTGAATTAAGCAAACACGCCCAATCTACAACTGCCCAAACCATTGTGTTTAGTGCTGTCAAATTTATGGCGGAAACCGCAAAAATTTTAAATCCAACCAAAACCGTGTTAATTCCAAATGCCAATAACGGCTGTTCTTTGGCCGATTCTATTACAGAAGCCCAGGTGCGTGACCTAAGAGAGGCTTATCCAGGCCACACATTTGTGTGTTATATCAACACCTCTGCGGGCGTAAAATCTCTCTGCGATGTGTGTGTCACCTCTTCCAACGTAAGTCGCATTATTGAAGCGATTCCCAACGAAAACATTTATTTTTTACCCGACAAACTCATGGCGCAAAATGTTGCCAACGACCTGGCAAAAAAAGGCATCCAAAAATCACTACGCTGGTGGGATGGCACCTGTTATGTGCACGAAGAGCTCGATCCAGACCTCATCGATTATATGCGCCTCCAACATCCCCACTTGGAAGTTGTCAGTCATCCAGAATGTTCCCCTGCAATCTTGGCAAAATCAGACTATGTCGGAAGCACATCTCAGATGATCGCTCATGTCAACAACACCCATTCCCCAGCTTACTTTTTGCTCACAGAATGTGGTTTGTCGAGCCGCTTACAGCTCGAAAGCCCCCACAAAAAATTTGTAGGGAGTTGTAGCATCTGCAAATATATGAAATCCAACACCCTCCAAGACATTGTTCGTGTGCTTCAATCTCCTCAAGATAAGGACATCATCACATTAGAAACCGCTGTTATAGAGGGGGCTCTGGCCTGTCTTGAAAAGATGTTTGAGTATGCAACATGAAACCTGCTGAATCCAATGAAGCTGGCTTCCAATCCATCGAATCCAATAAAAAAGCCTATTTCAACTACGAAATTTTGGAAAAACTTGAAGTGGGCATTGTGCTCACAGGATGTGAAGTAAAGTCCATTCGAGCAGGCCACATCACCATCCGAGACAGTTTTGCCCGTGTTGTCACAAAAGAATTGTGGCTATTCAATTGCACCATCCAACCCTATACCTATGGCAATAGGCACAACCCCGATCCTGTACGCAATCGAAAGCTGCTGATTCACCGTGCACAACTCGCCAAGTGGGAGGCCAAAGTCTCGCAAAAAGGATTGGTCTTAGTCCCTGTCTCTATTTATTTTAAACATGGGAAAGTAAAACTCAGCATAGGCCTTGGAAAACCCAAAAAATTGCATGATAAACGACAAAGCCTCAAAGAAAAATCAACAAAACGAGAACTGGATCGTGCCATCCGAAACTATCAAAAATAGCTCAAAAAAATACTTGACGGAATAGATACACTCCCGGTTAACTACTCAAAAATAAACTTAGAAACTAATGGAGAATATATATGCTAAAAAAAATAGGCTTAGGATTGGGAGTGGTTATTATTGTGTTGGCGGGGGTCATTGCGTTACAACCGGACACGTTCACATTGTCAAGGTCCATCACCATCAACGCACCCGCTGAAAAAGCATTTGTATTGGTCAACGATTTTCACAATTGGAAGCAATGGTCACCATGGGCAAAACTTGACCTTGCTGAAAAAGAAACTTTTTCCGGATCAACTCAAGGCGAAGGTGCTATGTTTGCGTGGGATGGAAATTCAAAAGTAGGTGCAGGAAAAATGACCATCACCAAGGCTTCCCCTTTTACATCAATCGATATCACCACTGATTTTATACGTCCTATGAAAGCAACCCATTCTGTCCAATTTTCTTTTGTCCCAGAAGGAAACAATACCCGTGTCACATGGACCATGAGTGGCAAAAAATGTGTCCTGGCAAAAGCATGTTGCCTAGTAAGAAGTATGGAAAAAATGGTAGGCCCAGATTTTGAAAAAGGCCTAGCTCAACTCAAAGTAGCTGCAGAAAAATAACTATCGCATATCTTATGGCAAGCTTAGCGTAACTTGGAGGTCTGTCCCCAATCGCTTTACAGCTACAATGGTCATACGATAGGCATGAGATAGCGTGGTAATACAGGGGCCAGCGAAAACGGATTTTCCATCCTGGCCCAAAAACTGAGGAGAAAATATCAAATCCAGCCGGTCTACAATTGTTGCTTCTAGAGCCGAGCTAATGATAGCCTGTCCTCCTTCGATCATCATATACCACCAACCAGCTTCTTTTGTTTTTTTGAGAATAGAGTCCCAATCCAAGCGTCCTTGCTTATCAAGAGGTACTCGCCAAATAGTGGCTTTTTGATGCAATTCTGATGACACAACAGCCTCTTGCGAGCACACGATCACTGTTTTTCCAGAATCAAAAATACGTGCATTCAACGGTGTTTTTGCCCTAGAATCTAGCACCATTTTCACAGGGGAGGTCCCGCCATCTTTTAGCAACCCATATCGCACACCAAGGTTTGGATCATCTGCCAATACGGTGCCAATGCCAACCACAATCACATCTGCCAATCCTCTTAGTTTGTGGACATCTTTGAGCGATTTTTGTCCACTGAGATACTTGCTAACCCCATTTTTTAGGGCAATTTTCCCATCCAAACTCAAAGCCACCTTAATATGGACATACACCGTGTTTGCCTTGACGCTTTTGAAAAATGGGGCATTCAACTGTCGTGCCTGAGCTTCGCAAAGACCTGTTCTTACCCGAATACCTGCCGACTCTAAAATAGAAGCAGAGCTACCTTGCATCCTAGGACTAGGATCCGCTACTGCATAAACAACTTCCTTGATACCCGCTTGGATAATGGCTTGGGTGCAAGGAGGGGTCTTTCCAAAGTGGTTACAAGGCTCAAGCGTCGCATACAAGGTACTCCCGTATGCAAGAGTCCCCGCTGAGGATATTGCCTCTATTTCTGCATGCTCCCCGCCAAATATGCGGTGAACACCTCGGGACACAACCTGACCTTCTTTGACAATCGCAGCAGCCACAGCCGGATTTGGAGATACAGATTTGATGTACTGAGACGCCAATTGGATCAACTGACGCATCAAACGGTTTTCGTTAAGGGGAGGCATGATTGCGCAGAGACGGTTGATCAAAAACCAACTTTTGATCAATATAAATGCTGAGGTGCCCTCCTGGAAGAACAGGGTACTCTTGCCTAAAATTTTCTGCGGCATTCAACATACGATGTAGCAAGACAATGCGATTATCAGGTGTTTCGTAGATAATATCCAACATATAAGGATCCCAGTGTTCCAATACGGAGGCCGTTATAGACAAAATAATATAGGGATGAGGCCCTGGCTTTACCAAAATATCCAACGGGTATCCTTGACTAATAACCACGTCGATACGTTGGTGAGGGTCGAGTAGGACGTTTGGAGATGGAAACTGGCTTAAGATAAGCCCTTTTGGGTGCAGGGGCGAGTACAGTTGTTTTACAATATTAAGTGTGACCGATTCCGGCAAAAAATAAGACACTTGAGACAAAAATTTTCCTACCAAATTGGGGGCTCTCTTTTGCCCTTCACCTTTGGACAAAAAAAGCTCAACCATCCGATTTTCTTTGACTTCTCTTCCTGCTTCAGGACGAACACCTATCACAATCCCCTCAGGAAAACGGGCATGAAATCGATATCCCACGACTTTGCCATACAAATGGTTCTGTAGAAGGACAGCTTGAGCTTGTTGGAGGGACAAGCCTTCCAATTGAGGAACTATTTGATTTTTAGTAGGAGATGTTATGTGTCGATATACCTCTTGTATGCCAAATAGACAAAGACAAACAAGGATGATTGCAGCAATAAGTCGAAAATAGCCCATTTGTTTTTTCTTGCGGGTTTTTCGAATGGTTTTTTTTAGCTCTTGTTCGATGGGTGAATATTTTTTAATGGGAATAGGTACTATTTTTTGGCGACTGTAGGTATAAATCATATCTTCAAAAGAGGCAAAACGCATGGAGGGATCGCTGGACAGACAAATCGTTGCCAATGCCTTGATTTTTTCTGGAATAGCTGAAAATCGTTTAACAAATGGCTGGGGGGGACTCAGTAAAGCCGTGTGGTGTTTTTCAATAACATGAGTGGGTGGATAGGGCCAATCTTTTCCAAATAATCCATACAGCAAGACGCCAAAGGCGTAGACATCTGATTGAATGGTGTATTCCCCCCGCTGAAAAAACTCTGGAGGATAAAAAATAGCATCATCTAAAGCAGATAACTGGTTCCATCTTGATTTTAAAATAACAAGAGGGATTGAAACTCGGGATAAAAGAATATTGCCATCACCGTTAACCCATATATAAGAGGGTGACAATGTCCCACAGACAAGCCCTATCTGCTCCAATTGCTTGACCCCTTCCAAGAGGCGTGAAGAAAACTGCCATAATTGTCCTGCGGAAGGTTTTTGTTGCAAAAATATATCCAACGTAACCCACTCTTTGGGTGCAGGAGAGATAACAAACCAAGCCCCATTATAGACCACTGTTTCAAGGACAGGTAAAAACCCATCATAGTTTAGAGAAGCTATTTTGGATAAAGTATTGCGGAGTTCTTCTATCAAAGAAGGGGTTAAGAATTCTTTTTTATATTCCCATATTAAGACTGATTCTTGTGTGAGATGATGGATACCCTGATACAAAAAAGAAATTAAATCTTCATATACCAAGTGGTTGATATGATAGGCCTCATGTTTAAATGTCATATGGTTTTGATTTTAGGCTAATTCTTCTTTTTTATAAAGGAGGAATCATCCGAAAAACACGTTCGCCTTCTTTTACCATATCCAATTTTACTTTTGCTTCTACTTCCCAAAAATCCGGGTCTTCTACAGAAGCTAACGCTGCATGGTATTGTTGATAAAGCATGTATTCTTTTTTAAGCAATTCTTGGGCACACTGGAGCTCAAGTTTAAATGTGTTATAACTCAAAATAGTATGAATTCCTATAGAGGCCGTGTACCCACATACAAATAGCGACAAAACAAGAAAAACCCATTGGGTCATCTTTTTTTTCATGTAGAAGTCGACAAGCCCAAACCCCCTTCATATACAGCCGCATCTCCAAGCTCCTCTTCAATTCTCAACAACTGATTGTATTTGGCCACACGGTCGGTTCGGCATAGGGAGCCGGTCTTGATTTGCCCCGCGTTCACTGCAACGGCCAAGTCTGCAATAAAGGTGTCTTCGCTTTCTCCAGATCGATGTGAAATGACAGGTGCATATCCTGATTTTTTGGCCATTTCGATAGCAGCAAGTGTTTCGGTAACCGTGCCAATCTGGTTGACTTTTACCAAAATCGCATTGGCAACATTGTTTTGAATCCCTTTGGACAACAAGGATGTGTTGGTGGCAAAGAGATCGTCTCCAACCAATTGAATCCTGTTACCCAAAACGTTTGTGAGCAGTTGCCATCCTTCCCAATCGAACTCATCTAGCCCATCTTCAATCGATACAATTGGATATTTTTTGATGAGAGATTGGTAATAGTCCACCATCTCTGAAGATGTTTTTTTGAGGTTTTCTCCTGCTAAGACATAGTGGCCTTTTTGGTACAGCTCTGATGCAGCAACATCCAATGCCAGACCAATATCATCGCCAGGCACATAGCCCGCTAATTCAATGGCTTGCATGATCATTTTTAGAGCGTCTTCGTTGCTTGCAAGCGACGGAGCAAATCCTCCCTCGTCGCCAACAGCTGTATTCAATCCTCTATCGCGCAACACCTTTTTTAGGGTATGAAAAATGGAGACTCCCATCTGAAGAGCTTCTGAAAACGACGCTGCTTTTAGAGGCATAATCATAAATTCTTGGATATCAATACTATTGTCTGCATGTTGACCGCCATTGATTATATTCATCATAGGCATTGGCAAAACATGTGCAAAAGACCCTCCCAGATACTGATACAGAGGTAGCCCCACATCCAAGGCCGCAGCTTTTGCACAGGCCATAGAAACACCTAAAATAGCATTGGCCCCCAAGTGTTCTTTGTTTGTTGTTCCGTCAAGCTCTAACAATGTTTGATCCAGACTGTATTGTTTGGTGACATCTTGGCCAATCAAGACCTCTTCAATACAATTTTGCACATTGTCCACAGCCTTCAAGACACTTTTTCCTCCGTAGAAATCTTGGATGCCGTCTCTCAATTCCAAAGCTTCTTTTGATCCAGTCGATGCACCTGAAGGAACAATGGCTCGACCGATATGGCCTAATTCTGTTAATACATCGACTTCAACAGTAGGGTTTCCCCTAGAGTCAAGCACCTGTCTTGCTGATACACCAATAATAGTGGACATCTGATACTCCTTATTTTGTACTCAAAATATGTTTTTTTACCCCATTTTATCCAAAACAAGATATACCTGATTCTTGGGAGAAGCACAACTTATTTTTTGTACAAAACCACTGTCATATCGTTTGGCAAATAATGGTGCCTTACTTCTACATTTTTGGAAAAATCAAGGGCCCAAGATAGGATATCCGGAGGAGAATAATAGGTAAACGCGTGGGTGTCTTTTTCTGTTTCTGGTATTTTTGCTGATAGGACATTGAAGGCGACGATATCGTTGGATTTATCCAACATAGATTGGATCGCCATTTTTACATAGGCCTCTGGGTCGTCCCATTTGTGGCTTAATATGCCGGATGACAAAACAATGTCCGCTCTTTCCTGACAAGAAAAATCCAAGCCATCCCCTATCACAAACCGTGCTTGCGGATACTTTTTTTTTGCAATACGAATCATTTCTGAGCTCAAGTCGATGCCAGTATAGGTGCTCTTGTATCCCTGTTGGGACATAAGTCCGACGAGATCACCTTGCCCACATCCGATATCCAAAACAGATTGTCCATCCCAATGAATGGAGTAGGTAAGGGCCCAAAACCGTTGGATTTGGGTAAACCGAGAATACCAACCCAGAGCAGAAGGAGAGTCCCCGTATGTCAGGCTTAGCTGATCGTACATATCTCGAATCCAAGCAGCTGTCCTGCTGCCATTGTCCATGCTTAGACCAACGATAAGTCGATGAGCGCTTCTGCGATTTGCACTGCATTTAGAGCAGCCCCTTTTCGTAAATTGTCCGCCACACACCACAACTCAATGCCATTGCGGATGGAGAGATCTTCACGAATTCTACCCACAAAAACAGGATCTTGTCCGGCTGTTTCTCTTGGAGTTGGATATACCAAGTGAGCAGGGTCATCCATCACGACAACACCAGGCGATGCCCCCAACAAAGAACAAACCTGTGAGGCTGTTAGTTTGTCTTTGGTTTGGATATTGACAGTCTCGCTATGCCCAATAAATACAGGGACCCTCACTGTGGTTGCGGTAACAGCAATAGAAGGATCTAGCATTTTTTGGGTTTCTTGGATCATTTTCATCTCTTCTTCTGTATACCCATTGTCACAAAAACCCCCAATTTGGGGTATCAAGTTAAACGCAATAGGATGAGGAAATTTTTTGGGAACAATATCGCCCCCATTGAGGCTGAGTCGAGATTGGGCTTCAAGTTCAGACATCCCTTCTTTTCCAGCACCTGATACAGATTGATACGTAGACACAACAACACGCAAAATAGTGGCAGCCTCATGAATAGGCTTTAAGGCCACAACCAGTTGGGCTGTAGAACAGTTTGGATTGGCAATAATCCCTTTGTGATACTTTAACGCTTCTTTGTTGACCTCTGGCACAACCAAAGGCACATCAGGATACAGTCTAAAATGGGACGTATTGTCAATGACAATAGCACCTGCTTTTGCTGCAATAGGTGCAAACTGTGCAGAGACGTTACCTCCTGCAGAGAACAGGGCAATGTCCACACCTTCAAACGACTTTTCATCTAAGGCCTGTACATCCACATGCTCACCTGCAAAAGATACTATAGCACCTGCCGAACGAGCCGAAGCCAGAGGAATGAGTTGTTGAATCGGAAACTGTCGAGACTGTAAAATCTGAATGATTTCTCGCCCCACAACACCTGTGGCGCCTACCACTGCTACTACATATGATTTCATTTTGTTTTTTATAACACGAATCTGTTATTGAGCACAAATTGCATTTTTTCAAAAAGTTTCGATAACCAAGTGGAGATTCAAAAACGGTAATGCCAAATAAGGATCGGAGAGGAAAACGACTAAAGTAAGGGAGGGCACCTAAATAGGCACCCTCTTATTTATTTTTTCGCCAATAACCGCCGTTCTACTTCCTCCCAGTTGACCACATGCCAGAATGCAGCCACATAATCCGGGCGTCTGTTTTGATAATGAAGGTAATAGGCATGCTCCCATACATCTAACCCTAAAATAGGGGTTTTACCTTCCATCAATGGGCTATCTTGATTGGCGGTAGAGCTGACCTCTAATGAGCCGTTTTGACAAACAGTGAGCCAAGCCCATCCACTACCAAATCTTGTTTTGGCAGCTGTTTCAAATTTTTCCTTAAACACGTCCCAACTTCCAAAATTTTCCAAGATCGCTTGTGATATTTTAGGGGTCGGTTGCTGAGGTGCACCAGGATTTAGAATTGTCCAAAACAAGCTGTGATTGGCATGTCCTCCCCCATTGTTCTTAACCACTTGTTTAATGGCATCTGGCACACTGTTGATATCTCGAAGAAGACTTTCTACCGTTTTCTCTAAGAAGGGGGTGCCCTCTAGAGCCACATTAACGTTTGTAATATACGCTTGATGGTGTTTTGTATGGTGGATTTCCATTGTTTTTGCATCAATGTAAGGCTCAAGATCTGCGTACGCGTAAGATAACTTGGGTAATTCAAAAGCCATGTCTAAACTCCTTTATTTTGAAACCGTTTCTTGTAGATAGGTAGCAATGCCCGCTTGGTTTGCTTTTAAGGCTTTTTCGCCTTTTTTCCAATTGGCTGGGCAGACTTCCCCATTTTGTTCAAAATATTGCAAGGCATCTACCATCCGAAGAACCTCTTCTACGTTACGACCCAAAGGAAGATCGTTAACGACTTGATGTCTCACAATCCCAGCCTTGTCGATTAAGAATAGACCTCTGTAAGCTGCACCCACTGCCTCTGCAACCACATCGTATGCCTGAGATATTTGTTTTTTGAAGTCCGAAATAATGGGATAGGTGACACCTTGTATTCCGCCTTTTTCTGGGGGAGTGTTCAGCCATGCCAGATGGGAGTACCAAGAGTCAACACTTGCGGCAATAAGCTGCACATTTTTGGATTCAAATTCGGATAGCTTGTCTTGAAAAGCATGCAATTCTGTTGGACATACAAAGGTAAAATCAAGCGGATAAAAAAACAAAACAACGTATTTTCCTCGAAAGTTAGACAACGAAAACTTATCCACAATCTCGTTGCCGTTGATGACTGCTTTTACACTAAAATCAGGAGCTTCTTTGCCAACCAATACAGCCATATCTACAAATCCTTCCGTAAACAAAATTTCTTCGAAATGATACCATAGACACACTTTTCAAAACAAGTAGTAGATATGCTAGTTTTGGACATTTCTTTGTCAAACGAGGAGAGATTGTGTCGGATCTTGTTTTTTTTGGGATTATGTTGCTGGGGATTACAGTCAGTCCCTGGGCATTGGTGCGTACCGTGCAATGGGTCGTTTCTAAGACACAAGACGCTACAAAACAGAAATAAAAAACTATGTGATGATGTAGCCTCTTAGCTTTGCAGGCTTGCTTCGTGGATTGTTTTTAAATTCTTTCTGGGTAATGGTAATGGGTTTTTTTGAAAGGGGGGTCATGTTTTTCAAAGAAGCAAATTGCTGTTTTACCAATCGGTCTTCCACAGAATGAAAGCTGATAATAGCAACCCTACCGTTGGGTTTTATGAGATGTGGAATGTCTTCCAAAAGGGTTTTGAGAGAGGCTATTTCTTGATTGACTTCTATACGGAGGGCTTGAAAAACTTGAGCACACGTTTTGAGATAAACGGAACGAGAATTACGAAAGAAAAAGCTTTTTTTGATGGCATAAATCAGCTGACCCGTATGGGTATATGGGGACACTGTCCGGTTGTCTAGAATATGTTGAGCCAACTTTTCTGGTTGACGAATGTCTCCATATACTTTCCACATCTCAACGAGCTGATGAGAAGGGTAGGTATTGAGAATATGCCCGGCTGTTGTACCCTGTTCAGAATTCATCCTCATGTCCAACGGCCCTTCTTTGAGGTAGCTAAATCCTCGAGATGCATCATCAAGCTGAACAGATGACATCCCCAAATCCACCAACAGTTTATCGACTCCAACAAGACCCATTTCTCTTAGTAGGGTAGCCAGGGTAGAAAAATTTTTATGGACAAGCGTCACCCGAGCATCCTGTGAAAAAATGGTCTTACAAGCAGCAAGAGAGGCCGGATCTTGATCACACCCTATCAAACGTCCTTCTGGGCCAAGTTTTTTCAAAATACCCTGACTATGCCCCCCGTAGCCTATTGTTCCATCTACAACAACATCAGAAGGCTGGATGTCTAGCATATCCAATGTGTCTTGGTATAAAACAGGTATATGTAACATGGTTAAAAAGTCCTCTTTATCGGTATTATTGAAGCTTGCTATTCAAAAGACGCCCATGATAGGATAACCGTCCGTTTTATGCTAAAAGTCAATTTTTAAGAAAATCAGAAGTAGAAAGCTAAAGGAGTTTGCATGCGAGAGTACGAGATTTTATACATTATAAAACCCCATTTGCCCGACGAAGACTATACCAAGATTGTCGCAGCTTTTGAAGGCTGGATTACCAGCAATGGGGGCGAAATCATACTATCCAATGTGATGGGACTAAAAGAGTTGGCAACGGTATTTGACAAAAAAACACATGGATATTACGTCCAATGTCAGTTTAAGTCAGGCAACGAAGCATTGTTGGAGATTCAATCCAAACTTGCTGTTAACGAAATCATTTTCCGCCATCTTCTGGTTACATTGGATTCCATTCACCCAAAACCTGGGTCTGAGCTGAAAAAAAGAAATAAAAAATCAAAGTCTTCTTTGTCTGTCCCTGAAAAAAAAGAGGTCTAATTAGGTGTCAAGTTTGAATAGGATTTTACTGATTGGTCATCTGGAAACACAACCAGATGTTAAGGCTACAACCAATGGGGACTTGGTAGCTCGCTTCTCTTTGAGTGTTCCTCGCCCAGATAGAGGCGAAGGGTATCAGGCAGATACCGACAGTTTTCCGTCCGTGGCATGGCGACAGGTTGCGGAAAAGCTCCAATCTTTTCAAAAAGGGGATTGGGTTTTAGTAGAAGGAAAGATTTTGACCCGTACATACGAAGAGGACCCTGCAAAGGGTCGTCAGTACATTACAGAGATCGATGTCAGAGATGTGAAGCCCCTTATGCAAGGGGCAGAGACGTCACAAAGCAACACATTTGCACAGAGCTCTTCTATGGTGAGCAAGGAAACAGCCGTAGATGACAAGGATTTTAATTTTGAAGAGGACCCTTTTGCTCAGAAAGCGAGTTGGGATCCAGGCAAATTGAGTCCAGGTGAAGAAGAGGAGATCCCTTTTTAATGTTAAACAAAGCATTTTTGATTGGGCGACTGGTACGAGATCCAGAAACACGAATGACTTCTTCTGGGATTACCGTCACACGGTTTACAATTGCAGTGGACCGTACGTACAAAAATGAGAACGGTGAAAAAACAACAGATTTTTTGCGTGTGGTTGCTTGGAGACGGTTGGCTGAGATTTGTGCCCAGTATTTGAAAAAAGGGAAACTTGTAGCCGTTGAAGGGCGTCTCCAGTTGAGTTTTTATGAAAAAGATGGTCAGAGACGACAATCTGCGGAGGTCATGGCTGATAATGTGCAGATGCTAGACAAAGTTGGAAGCAATGCACCAGAAGGCTTTTCAGAATAAGGACTTTTCTGATCTGTCTACGTGTTGAAAATTTGAAAGGAGTTTTGTTTTGGAAAAAAAAGTTTTGATTAAAAGGCGTACAAAAAGAAGACGGATCTGTGCATTTTGTGTGGATAAACTGGACGTATTGGACTACAAAGACATTGCAAGATTAAAGCGCTTTATCACAGAAAGAGGAAAAATCTATCCTCGTCGAAATTCCGGTGCCTGTGCCAAACATCAACGCATGCTCGCTACTGCTATTAAACGGGCTCGCTATATCGGTCTTGTTTCGTATGTATTGTCATAATTTTAGGAGAATATGAGATGGCCACTATTGTTGAGATTTTGTTATTGGAAGATGTAAAAGGATTGGGACGTTTTGGTCAAAAAAAGAAAGTCAAAATGGGGTATGCAAGAAATTATTTACTACCTCAAGAATTGGCTTTGTTGTGTACAAAGGCAAATGAAGCTCGCTTTGAGTCTGTGAGAAAACAAGAAGAAGCACGGCGCGTGACTGTGTTGAAAGAAGCACAACTCTTGGCTCAAAAGATAGAAAATATTGAACTTATTTTTTCAGAAAAAACACATAACAGTGGCCGATTGTATGGATCGGTTGGTATAGGTGAGATCCTATTGGCATTAAAACAATCTCACGATATTGATATTGAAAAACGAGCTGTCGTATTACCAGAACCTCTGAAAGAGGTGGGAACCTTTTCTGTTGGGATTGCCTTGCATCAAGATGTAGAGGTTACGTTAAAGGTTTGTCTTGTCTCGGCTGAAGATAAATAAATTTGATCACACATCGTTTTTGCAGACAGTTGAACCAGAGTCTGGAATATATAAAATGTTTTCAGAATCAGGAACGATTCTCTATGTTGGAAAAGCAAAGAATCTAAAAAAACGGTTGGCCAGTTATTTTGTAAACCTCAGTCACAGAGATATCAAAACCTCTGTGCTGGTTTCTCAGATTTCTTCTATTCAACTTATTGTGACACGAACAGAAGATGAGGCTCTGATCTTAGAGCGACAGCTCATTCAAGCCTTTCAGCCACGGTATAATATTGCCCTAAAAGATGATAAGAATTACCCCTATCTTAAGGTCACGGTTCAAGATTTTTTTCCTATGGTTTTGGTGGTTAGACAACGCATTGCAGATGGAGCAAAATATTTTGGACCGTACCCATCGATGGGCTCTAGTCGGTTTATGCAACGGTTGCTAGGAGATCTGTTTCCACTCAGAGACTGTTCCCAAAAGATTGACTTGCTACACAAACAACCCAAGTGTATGCAATTGGACCTGGGGCGATGTTTAGGGCCTTGCGTTTATAAGCAGGTCAAGCCGGACTACGATGCATGGGTACACGATTTAATCCTCCTATTAAGTGGTAAGAGTCGCCAATTGATTGCAGACATGCGCAGTCGCATGGGCCATTTTGCAGAGGCACTAAAATTTGAGCAAGCTGCGGTCATGAGAGATCGTGTCTTAAAATTAGAACAATTATTGGATAGGCAATTGGTTGAACTTGACCGCAATCAACATGTACAGGTTTGGGTCTATGCTCACGATACACATACCCATTATGCATTGGTCCAAACCATTATTGATGGCAAGTTTTTGTACCAAAACGGGTTTTATTTGGAAAAAAAAGAAGCCTCTTTGGACTTGTTTTTGGATGAGTCTATTATGCATTTTTTAGATCAAAAAAGAGACGATGTTGGCAAAATCGTTTGGTCACAATGGCTGGTAGATGATGCGTTTTATGCTGTTTTTCACAAACAAGAATGGGCCTCTTGGCTACCAACATCTAAAATCATAGTTCCCAAACGTGGCATCAAACGAACCGTATTAGAATCGGCACAAAAAAATGCCCACCTAGCACTGATGAAGCTGGGAATAGATGCCCTCAAGGGCACATCTCCTGTAGAACCTACAGATATTCAAGATGCCTTGGCATTGGCAGTGCAGCCAAAAAGAATGGTCTGTATCGACATCTCCCACTTCCAAGGGGTCGATATTGTGGGCTCTGCTGTTGTGTTTCAAGATGCCAAGCCCTTGCGCACTGCTTATCGGCGCTTTCAGATACGAACGGTTGCTGGAAAAAGTGATGACCCTCGATCTATTCAAGAAGTGGTTACCCGATATATAGAGCTTGTGATAAGACAATCTCAACCCTTGCCAGATTTGTTGGTCATTGATGGAGGAAAGCCACAATTGGCTTTTGCAATAAAAGCCTTGGAAGGCTTACAATTGGCCTCCAAAATACCCTGTGTAGCGTTAGCAAAACAAGATGAAGAGCTCTTTTTTCCAGACAGACCCACCTCCTTAAAACTTGAAAAACATCATCCTGTTTTACACCTTCTCCAACGGTTGCGCGATGAAGCGCATCGATTTGCCATTACCTACCAAAAATACAAACGCAGGAGGCGTTTTTTAGGAAAAAAATGAGGCTAAAAATTGGTAAAATAAACTGGATCGTCTTCGCACTACTCTTAACAGAAATGGTGGGGCATGGGCTTGTGTTCTCTCAAGAATCCTATCAAGAAGATGAATTAAATCAGATCAAGTCTAGAATAGAGCACAACAAGTCCGTAATCAAAGAAAAACGGCAAGCCAAAAAGGCAGCTGAACACCAGTTGGGCCAGTTGGCAAAAGAGCTTAAATTTACAGAGTTTCACTTGCAAAAAACAAGACAGTCTTTGCAAGTAACTGAACAAAAAGTAAAGCAAACTGAGTCCCAATTGGGTCAAACGAAACAAGCCTATACGATAAAAAGCCAACTTTTTGCTCGACGCATTCTCGATATTTTTAAAAACAAACATTTTGGATCTTTAGAATTTATTTTTTCACCCAAAAATGCATTGTCTGCATTGGATGCTTCTTATTATTTTGAACGGATTATTCACTCAGATGTATCGTTGATTTCGGATATCAAATCTCAGTACGGGCAACTTGTTCAACAAAATGTCAACCTCAAAACACAGACCCAAACATTGGCTGAAATCAAACAAGATATTCAAAAAAAAGAAGTATTGCTATTCCAAAAAAAAGTCGAGCAAAATCGGGTTGTACAATCTTTAAAAGATCAAATCCAAGATATGGAACGCATGAATCGCGAGTTGGAAAAATCATCTCAAGAAATCACCTCTAAAATTATGAGGATGGCCAGGGGTATGACATTTTTGGGGACGGGACGTTTTTTGAGGCCTGTTCAGGCCTATGTGTCTTCTTTGTTTGGATATCGGAGGCATCCTATTTTTAAACGCCGTATTTTTCATAATGGAATGGACTTTGCCGCAAAAATAGGACAACGCATCCGCGCTTCTGACTCAGGAGTCGTCATTGTAGCCGGAGAACATCCTCAATATTATGGGTATGGTAAAATCACCATCATTGACCATGGGGTGAAAAATGGCAGGCGTTTGGCTACTGTTTATGCCCATCAATCTCAAATCTTTGTTCATGAAGGACAATCGGTCAGACAAGGTGAAGACATTGGATGTGTAGGAAGCACGGGGTATTCCACAGGGCCTCATTTGCATTTTGAAGTGCGGTTGGATGGGGTGCCGGTCAATCCTGCTGGGTATCTCAATCTATGAAGCCTTTTTTTCGTCGAAAATTAATCAAACGCTTGGTGATACTGGCGTTGGCTTTTGGATCACTTTGGATGACACTCTATTCTCACACCACGGTGTCCACCCATGTGACGTTTCCCTTGTTACAAACGGTGTATGCACATGCTTCCACAGAGTTTTTTAAAGATACAGAAGGCTTATCCAAAGCATTGGAATACGGGGCCATTCGAGGTCTTCTAGAATCGCTGGAAGATCCCTATACACGGTTTTTGGATCCAAAACGGTATACAGAAATGCGCAGCAGGATGAATGGCCAATTTACGGGCGTAGGGGTTGGCATTGGTATTAAAAAGGGACAAGTGGTGGTTATTGCGCCATTGGCAGGATCTCCGGCAGAAAAAGCGGGGTTACGTGCCATGGATATGATTATGAGCATTGATGGACATTCAACATATGGGTTAACGCTAGAAGAGGCTTCCTCGTATATTCGAGGGAAAAAAGGCACCGTAGTCTCTTTAAAAATCATGAGAGGTGTGTCAGGCAATATCCTAGACATGAAGCTTGTTCGTTCAAAAATCAAGATGCACGCGGTGAGCAAGGTCATGGTTTTTGGAAAAATAGGGTATATCCGGTTGACAACATTTGAAAATTACCGTGCAACTCAAGAAATGGAAGCAGCAATCCGACAGTTGAAAAAACAGTCTATTGAAGGGTTGTTACTTGATGTGAGAAACAACGGAGGTGGGCTACTCAACAATGCAGTGAGTATCTCGGGTATGTTTATTGCAAAGGGAAACATCGTACACAAAGTAGACCGATATCAGCATCTCCAAACTGAGAGAGTCTCTGGAACACCCCTCTACACAGGACCTCTCATGGTATTGGTCAATCAGGGATCTGCTTCTGCATCAGAGATATTGGCAGGGGCATTAAAAGACCATCATCGGGCTATAATTGTGGGACAGCGTTCTTTTGGAAAAGCATCGGTTCAAAAAGTCATAGAACTTGAAGATGGATCTGCCGTTTTGTTGACAGTCGCACAATATCTTACCCCTCTTGGAATTGATATTTCTAAAAAAGGACTTGGTGTAGACCATATGATCCCTGATTCAGCTCCTCTGAATGAGGATTTGTATACAGTACAGACCGATCGTCAATTGCAAGATGCTTTAGCCCTGGCCAAAAAAGAATGGCATCTTTGGTAAGATGCGTTGTCAACTGTCATTGGTCTAGGCTAGAATCGCTCAATCATGATAGCAGGATTTGGATGTTGGGGTATTGATTGTAGCTATGCAGAGCTATCTGTGATGGAGAAGATTTGTTTTAACCCAGAGGCTATTGGATTGTTCTGGGATCACTATATGGCCACATCTCCTATCCAAGAACTTGTTGTTTTATCGACATGTAACCGGGTAGAATTTTATTTTTATGCTCAAGATCCTGATATGGCTTCGGATTGGTTGCTTCGGTCTTTGGCACAATTTCGACAAATACAGCCAGATTTTTTGAAGGGAATCCTTCATTATCGACAAAATCGAGAGGCTATTGCCCATTTGTTTAGAGTTGTCTGTGGCATTGAGTCCATGGTTTTTGGAGAAAACGAAATTTTAGCACAAGTAAAAGAGTCGCTCTCTACCTGTCATCGTCTGCACACAACAGGTGCCTTTTTGAACAAACTATTTCAATCCGCAGTGACAACCGGTAAGAGGGTGCGAAAAGAAACCCTGATCAGCAGAGGCGCCTATTCTATTAGCTCCATCGCTGTAGAAGCTCTAAGGGAACAGCTACCAGCTTTTGAAGATGCGTCACTCTTGGTCATTGGGGCTGGCACCATGTCGTTGCGTGCGATCAAAAAACTAAAAGCTTTGGACCATCCCAATCTAACAATTTGCAACAGAAGCGAGGATAAATTGGTGCGACTCGCCGAAAAATATACATTAAAAATACTCCCCTATAGCCAGCTTGCCACAAAAGCCGAACAGTATCATGGCATTTTATTGGTTACAAGTTCGGACACCTACGTGCTGACTCCCGAGTTTTTTTCATCTAATGCAGTTACAAAAGTGATTGTGGATGTCAGCGTGCCAAGAAATGCAAATCCTGCTATCCAGTCGAATAAACTATGTGTCTTAAGTGTTCAAGATCTCAAGGCGATTGTGGACCGTACCATTCAAACCCGACGCAATGAGTTGGTCCATATCCAATCTATTCTTGATGAAGAGCAACGTGATTTTGAGAGGTGGCTTCAGTTTAAGCAAGGGTTATGCGCAACCGTCTCTTAGTGGGCTCTAGAGGATCTCAGCTTGCACGCAAACAAGCAGAAGCCGTGATCTCGTTGTTACAAGATCAGGGTATGGATTATGAAATTGAGTCTGTGATTATCCAAACAACGGGAGATACCAATCAGGCCGCTTCTTTGTCAGAAATAGGGGGGAAATCTGTTTTTGTAAAAGAATTGGAAGTGGCGTTGACAGACCATCACATCGATCTTGCTGTGCACAGTCTCAAAGATGTGACCTCGGCATGGATGCCAGGACTCGCGATCACAGGATTTTTAACACCAGAATCTATTTGTGATACGTTGATTTGTCGCTATCCTCTGACAGTGGAAACATTGCCACCCCAAGCCAAAATTGGGACCGGAAGCATGCGACGAAAAGCCTTGCTTTCAACGGCAAGATCCGATTTGTGTTATCACGATATTCGAGGAAATGTTGAGACACGGTTGAGAAAACTATTGCAAGCTCCCTTGGATGCTGTTGTGCTATCGGAGGCAGGCATGATTCGACTGGGATTTTTGCCAAACTCTTTTCCTGGGTTGCGTTCTTTTGAATTTGAAGGACAGCAGTATTGGACCTATCGATTGGAAAAAGAGTGGTTTTTTCCAGCTCCCGGGCAAGGTGTTGTGGCTATTGAGCACCGCGTGGATGACGAAGATCTCATGGGCTATATTAAAAAAATATCAGATCCTCATCAAACCCGTATATCTCAATTGGAATTGGGGCTATTGTCCGTGCTTGGGTTTGATTGCCGTATCCCGTTCGGATCGTATGTTGAGCTGCAAGGAGATCAGTTTGCTGTGCACGTTTTTCATCCAAATGGACAAGAATCCATACGGGTGGGCAATGACCTAGATGCTCTTAACACCATCCAGAAATGGGCTCAGCTACTCAAAGAGCGGCTTGTCTAATGGATTATTATCCGGTTTTTGTAGACATTAGAAACAAACCTGTCTTGGTGATAGGGGCAGGCAACATTGCGTATGAAAAAATTCTTAACTTGCTAAAAGCAGGTCCTCAGCTAACCGTGATTGCTCCTGAGATTGCACCATCTGTGGCTAGATTTAGCCATCGAATTCGATTTGTTAAACGCATGGTAAACCTGGAGTCAGACATCACCCAAGACTATGCTCTCGTGTTTGTGGCAACAGGAGATTCTCATTTAAATGCTCAGGTGTCTCAGATCTGTCTTCAAAAGCGTATTTGGTGCAATGCCGTGGATGACCCTAGGTATTGTCATTTTATCGTGCCGTCAATTCTGAGACGTGGCAAAGTGACGGTGGCAATTTCTACCGCAGGTGTCAGCCCATCTTTGGCAAAAGCCATTAAAACAAAACTGAGACAGTGTTTGGGAATAGAATATACGATTTTGTCTCGATGGCTGGCTGTTTTTCGGCAAGAAGTTATCCAACGCATTCCTACCCTATCTGGACGGATGCTTTTTTGGAAAGCATTTTATGGGCAAGACCCCTTGTGGCAGATCCGAGTTGGAAAACGATCCTCACTCACCACCTCTACACAATCCTTGTTGACCCAACATGAGCAACTCTACCGTAACCAAGATGGTGTATAAACAAACACAAGTCTATTTGGTAGGTGCAGGACCCGGAGATCCTGAGCTGATTACCGTAAAAGGCCGCAGAATCCTATCGTGTGCGGATGTGGTGTTGTATGATTTTTTGGCACATCCCTCACTGTTGGCCTATTGCAAACCAGAGGCTGTATTGATTGGGGTTGGGAAGAAAAAAGGATACCACCTAAAAACTCAAGCTCAGATCCATCGGCTTATCAAAAAATGGGTTAAAAAAGGAAAAACTGTGGTGAGGCTCAAGGGAGGAGACCCCCTGATGTTTGGTCGGGGTGGAGAAGAAATGGCCTATTTGCAAAAACAAGGGATTTTGTTTGAGGTTGTTCCAGGTGTCACTTCTGCCAATGGCATTGCGGCCTATGTGGGCATTCCGCTAACCCATCGGACATTGTCTCGATCGGTTGCTTTTGTCACTGGCAGTCCCAGCCAAGGAGATGTTATGGACAGCATTTGTATCCCTGAAGCAGACACCCTTGTTTTTTTTATGGGATTGTCTCATCTGCCCTATCTCGTTCAACGGTTATTGGCTTTCTCTTCTTTTGATACAACAACACCTGTGGCCTTTGTTTGCAAAGGCACTTTGGCTCACCAAAAGGTGATCATGAGTACACTGGGTACGATAGAAGAAGATGCAAAACGTATACAGGAAACCCCCGTATTGTGGATTGTTGGCTCTGTTGTCACCTTGGCGTCTCAACTGGGCTGGAGAAACCGATTGCTTCTTTTGGACAGAAGAATTGTGATTGCTCGTTCTTCCACTCACAATGAGCAATGGGCAAATCGTCTATCGGATTTGGGTGCTGAGGTTGTTGTCTTTCCGTTGATAAGACCCACGCTTTTTATGCAAGGGGTACGTCAATTAACCTTGTCAAAATGTCGTTCGGCCACAACACTTATTTTTACAAGTGCCAACGGGGTGCGGTTTTTCTTTGAGATATTGGCTCAAAAAAAGATAGGGGTTGAGTGGGTTTCCCAGCTCAAAATAATCGCTGTAGGCCCCCAAACTGCACACGCGATCTCTGAATACGGTTTGAGTGCATATGAGGCTCCTACCTCTCAACAAGAGGGAGTGATGGCCTTGTTGGATACGTGGCCATCGCTACAATGCGAGACGATAATGATACCTGGTGCCAAAGACAGTCGCCCTGATCTGGCAAATTGGCTACAGGCAAAAGAGGTGACCACCCATATAATTCCCGTATATAAAACAGAAAAATTGACACCGCCCTATTGGCCTATTCAAACAGGGGACTATGTGTGGTTTACCAGCTCGTCCACAGCAGAAGCTTTTTTTTCGCATCCGGATTTTTTGGACACCCTACACATCAACGCTTGTTGCCTAGGACCTATCACAGCTGCCACTGTCAAAAGCCATTACAAGGGTCCCTGCCTTGTGGCAAAAAAAGCCACATTTGAGGCCATGGTAGAGGCTATGATGGCTTCGTCGTAAGGCGATCTATATCAGGCATCACGAAACTATTTCCTCTTCGCTCAATCCTGTTATGCCCATCACCTGATCCAATGCTATACCAGAGGCCAGCATCTTTTTGGCGATGGTGAGTTGGGCTTTTTTCTCGCCCTCAGCCAGACCTTCTTTTTTCCCTTTTTCCATGCCTTTTTCCATGCCTTTTATTTCTGCGGTGTATAGTATAGAAGCCTCGTCTCGTAGCCATTTGAGCCGGGCTTCATAGAGAATAAAGTCAGAGTCATCCATTCTAGTGGTCTCAAAAATATCCATGGCTTTTTGCAACAGAGGTTCTTG
>CAXNHA010000002.1:0-36388 GCA_964202165.1 Candidatus Marinamargulisbacteria bacterium
GGTCTTATCCGCTCTCAATCCATACCGAACTCCGTCAAAACGGGCCAAATTAGCAGATGCTTCTGCTGGTGCCAAGATATAATAAGTAGCCAATGCAGATTCAAACAAAGACAAGGGGATGGGCTCGCACACTCCCCCCAATGACGTCCATACATCCAAGGCTTTTTGGACTGCCCCTACCACCTCTTCCGACATAGTGGGCCCCATCAATGCCTGAGGAACACCTATTCTAATACCTGTCATGCTCCCTGTAAGGGCTTTGAAAAAAGAGGGATGTTCGATATTAGCGCTTGTAGAATCTCGGTTGTCATAGCCTGAAATAACGTCCAAAAGGGCTGCCGCTTCCCGAGCCGTATGAGAAAAAACACCTATCTGATCCAAAGAAGATGCGTATGCAACCAAGCCATATCGAGACACGCGTCCATAGGTAGGTTTTAGTCCGAGAACCCCACAAAAAGAAGCCGGTTGCCGGATAGATCCCCCTGTATCCGATCCCAATGCCAGCGACGCAAACCCTGCTGCCACCCCCGCTGCAGAACCTCCTGAAGAGCCTCCTGGAACACGAGACAGATCCCATGGGTTTTTTGTAGGGAAAAAAGCTGAGTTTTCTGTAGAAGATCCCATGGCAAATTCATCCATATTGACTTTTGCTACAGGAATCATGCCAGCGGATTTTAAGTGTTGAATAACCGTCGCATCATAAGGCGCTACAAACCTTTCCAATAGTTTGGATGCACATGTTGTGGGGGTACCGTCCATACAAATATTGTCTTTGATGAGGATAGGGACTCCTGCCAAGGGTCCAAGATTTTGCCCAGACTGTACAAGGCGATCGAGTTGCATAGCGGTTTGGATAGCCTCTTCTTTCATCTTATACAACGTCACTTGCAAAGACGGATCTAGACGCTCGATGGTCTCAAAAACACCTGTGATAACCGTCACACATGTTTTTTTTTGCAACCGAATATCTTCAGACAGCTGTAAGGCATCTTGAAAATGAGAACTCACGCAGGATCCTCAAGGATTTTTGGCACCCTAAAACAATCCCCTTCCCAGCTAGGGGCATTGCTCTTGATGCGTGAGCTTTCAAAAACAGTGGGACTATCTTCTCTTAAAGAATCTAATGTTTGAAAAGCCTCTGAAACAGGCATAACAGAATCAAGATCCAACTGATCCAAAGCTTTCATATGAAAAAAAACGTTTTGCAATTGGGTTAAAAGTTGGGGTCTATGGGAATCCTCGACACGAAGATGTGCCAGATCAATCATCCGATTCAAATCATCCAGTTCAATAGCCATGTGAGGGGGTACTATATCAATTTTTGAAATACGGTACAATGTGTTGATCTAAGCGTAAAAAATCTGTTAAAACTATATTGTCTTAAGAACGAAGGAAATTAAAACTATGAATACCCTATCTACAAATGTTGTGATTATTATTTCTACCGTAGTAGCAACCCAGCTTGTGGTGATCATAATCAAAAATATCTTATCGTATAGGGTGCTAAAAAAAGCAGAAAAAATCGCAAACCAGCAAATCAAAGAATCCGAAGAAAGGATCAAGTCCATCCTCCATGAGATGGATAATTCAAAAAGAGACCTCGTAGAAAGCATGCGACAAGTAGAAAAATTGGCTTCTGAAGGAGAAAGCGATGATTCTTCTCAATAAAGAGGAGTTGCTGACACCTCTTGCGGAATCTATCAAAACTTTTCAACAAAACCTAAAGTCCCTGTGGGGATGGAGCCGTGCTTTACCTATAGAAAAAAACCGAATTAATTTTTCAGAATTGCTATCACCCCCTGTTTACACCCCTCATCAAAAACCCGAAAAAGAACCTAAAACAGACACCAAGTCTCTCTCTTCGCGCCCCTCTACAAAAATCCAGACTGAAAAAAAAGACGTCCCTTCGGTATTTTCACAAAAAAATCCCGTTACCAGAGAAGACTATACCTTACCTGTGCGTCCCATTTCTACAGATCAGGTGTCTACAGATCCTGTTTTTCCCCTTCAGTCTCCTACAGCAGATGATGGGAAACTCCCTTCTTTGGGTACCACGATACAACCTGAAGAGTCTATAAAATCGTCCAAAAACAACTTGGAGCAAACCTTCTTAGACAGACAAAAGAATATCGAAGAGATCATCAAAAAATCCAAAAAAGGAAAAACACTCTAGTGGTACAAGGTCAGTCGCTAAGAGAAAGCTCTCAGGCAATTGCCTCTTACACCTACCAAAAAATGCTATCGCTTTCTATGAAAGATGTCATACGTCTAAAAAAGAAAACCGTGTGGCTATTTGTTGTCGGATCTATGGGGGCGTATATCCGGTATTGTTTTTTGCATATACGCATTTTTTTTAACAGTTCCCAAAAAAAAGAAAAAAAAATAGCCTCTTTTGCAATCAAACTCCTTCGCCAGTATTTTGGGTATCGAGGCATTGTGTATCGTCGCACGCTTTTGCCAAAAGAACCCTCTCAAAAACCACTCTTAATCCTGACACTTCGGTACCATCCATTAAGCAGTTTGTTGATCCACCAAGGGTTTGATTTTCCCGTTTTGATTCCTCTGGCAGAAGGGCTTAAAAAATTTAGATTTCATTACAAAATTCCGCTTTATTTTATGCAAAAAATGCTTCAAAAAATAGCCTACCCCGACGGGGATCTTGGCATGCTGTTACCCGATATTAAATCCGCCGTTAAAGGGGGATACTCTATGGTTGTATATATCAATAATGGGTATAAGAAAAATGGAAACCCAGAGCCTCTATTGGCTCACAAAGAGTTATTAACCTTATTAAACATTCCCAATTGCACGATTGTATTTCTCAGGCTAGATGGCATAGAAAACTATCCTCTGGCCACCTATTTATCCAAAATTACCATAACCCCTCATCTAGAAGATTGCGCATCTGTTCTCATGGGAATAACAGAAAAAAGTCCGCAATCCGACACATTGTCCGCAATATCAGAATTCTTTTTTCAAGATGGCTATGTGATGTGTGAGTGAATTACCCTATTTTCTAGCCTTCATTTTTTTCCCATATTTCTTATACTTGTGTTTTCTCATTTTTTTGCGTCTTTTTTTGATCAAACTTCCCATAAAAACTCCTTAAAAATAATTCAATCGCAGTTTGGAATTTAGCTTAGTTTGTCAATAAAATCAACAAAATGGTTTACTGTTCAGACAAAAAACACATGGGTGTTTTAATGTTAAAACATGTTGGCAGGTTGTACACAGGGTGTACCCTTTTGTTTTTTTACATTGATTTGCCCATACAATGGCCTCTTTTAAGTTTTTTGGAGAAAAAACCTCTTCTGTTTCTGGTATTTTTTTGGAAGCAGTTGCGTAAACACGTATATCTTTTATTTTTTTTCTTTTTAGAAGATCGTTCATTTTTTGCAAAAGCATCGGTTTAAAAAAATCTATTTCTTTTACCCATAAAGGGTTGGTTGACTCTGCATAGACAATCCCTTTTTTAAAAAAATTAAAATAAATATCCTTGGATAAATCACCAAAAAGATCTCCCCAAGATTCTTGTAGTATTTTTTCAATTGCCAACGATTCTTTAAGCGTGTCTAAAAATCGATACTTTCCCAATATATCTTTAATATTATCCACTTAAAACAACCCCTTCTTTTACCTGTAAAAGACATCTTTTATCAAATAAATCCTTATCCGATTCTTGAATTGTTGTATAAAAAATAGGTATTTTTTGATCCATATTTGCCAATGCCATTTTTTTTGTCTTAAAATCCATTTCTGAAAATGTATCGTCTAACAACAAAATAGGAAATCGTTCGGATATCTCTTCCAATAAAAAAAAATGTGCCCATTTAAACCAAAGTGAAACCATTTTTTGAATCCCTCTAGAGTGATACTTGTGAAAAGATCTGTCATGAACATAGAGGTCAAAATCATCTCGATGAGGTCCATACAACGATAGCTTGGCCTGAATTTCCTTGGCTTTTCCTTGGGTAATTTTATGGTGTAGATAGGTAGAATACGAGATTTCTTTTGCACTATCTTTTTTCTGAAACTGATACAGTATATGCATCGTGTGGATCCAATCTTGACCTTGAGAAAGCCCTATTTCTTTGATTTTTTCTTGCAACACATACAGCCCTTCTTGACGATATTGCACAATTTTTACAGCATACTCTAGGAGATATTGATTCCAAATATCCAGCTGGGATTCATCTACAGGAAACAGGGATAACAAGCGATTTTTTTGTCTGATAATGCCATCATATTTTTTTTTAAGGTGTTGAAACTGAGGAAAATAACGGATACAAAATGCATCAATACTGCTACGTCGATAAGATGGAGATTCTTTAAAAAGCTTCCAATCATCCGAGCCAATAAATTCTATCCAACACATATCTTGGATACCATTTGAAAGGGACATAGGTCTATTGTCCAAGGATATGGACGGTACCCCATCTTTTGTTATTTTTGAGCTCACCCGATGGGTCTTATGATGATCATCAAAATCAAGGCCTAAAAACAGGTGATCTTCATACCAAGATACCAACACAGCTCTGTCATCTTCTATCGGAGATCGTCCACAAATGGCCACATAAATAGACTCTAATAAGCTTGTTTTCCCTTGATTATTTTCGCCTACAATGACATAAGATGCGTCAGAAAATTCAAGAACACATTCTTTTAGATTTCTAAATCCTTTACTCCATAATTTCTTCAGCATGGGAAACCGATTCTACGCTTTGATAGACATGAGGCTCTGTTTTTTCTTCTTGAAATTCATTTGTTTTGATGGGCATCACCACATAAAAATAATCACTGCCTGTACTAGGTTCAAAAATACAAGGGCTCAATCCATCGTTACAACTTACTTTTACATCATCTGAATCCATATGTTTTAACGCATCTAAAACCAAATGAACATTAAACACAACCCTGATCACATCATTACCCATCTGCCTAGATAGCTTTAATTCTTCATAAAAGCTACCCATAGAACTCGCTCTCGATGTCATGATAACGGTATCCATACCCACAAGAAGGCTCACCACATTATTGGCCTCTGACGCAACAATAGAGGCTCTCTCACATGCATCAAAAAAGGCCCGTCTCGAAATTAAAACAGACTGACTCGGCATCTTGGGAATTACTTTTGTGTAATCTGGAAACTTAGACTCAATGGTCCGAGAAATAAGAACAATACTTCCCATTCTAAAAGAGACTTGTTTTTCTGAAACAGAAAGTAAAACATCTTCAGAAAAATCAACAACTTGCAATATTTTTTGAAAATCAGCCAATGTTTTTTGAGGAATAATAACCGTAAAATCAGGTACAAAACTTTCTGGTTTGAGTTGATACAAGGCCAATCGGTATCCATCTGTGGATACACAGGTAAGTTGTCCTGATTCACTTTTCAAAAAAATCCCATTTAAATGGGATTTTTTTTCATCAGAAGAAACACAAAATAACGTGTGTTTAATCATTTCTTTAAGAGAGGCTATGCTAAGTCTAAATTCCAAACCGGCATTTATTTTTGGAAAATCTGGATACTCAGCAACATCAATACCCGATACATTAAAATTAACCGTCTCAGCAGAAATATGCACTTCAAATGCATCATTTTTTGAAAAATCAAGGGTTTTGTTTTGCAACTTACCCAACATACTACTCAATGTTTTTGATTTGATAAGAATAGAACCAGGTTCAGAAGCATTAATTGGGAGCGTGTATTCTATGGCAATTTCAAGATCATTTCCTCTTAGGAAGAGTGTTTGGTCTTGAATGGAAAGGTACATATTTTCCAATATGGGGATAGGGGTTCTGGAAGGTATCGCTTTTTCAACAATGGATACAGCTTTTTGTAAATTGCTGCTGCTACATGTGAATTTCATTTTTAAGACTCTCCTTTTTTTAATTCTAATAATATGAATTTTCTAATTTAATATATAAATTAGTAGTAGTAATAGCTGTGGAAATGTGGACAAAGCTATTTTTTAATGGATTTTAACACGATTTTTAAAGGATTACCCTGTGAAAAAATTGGGGTAAACCTGCTACAACTTTTATCAAGTAAAGGGTTTATCCCAAGTCATCCACATACTATGGGTATCTTATCCACAGGTTATGCATCGTTTTTAATATTTGAGATTAGTAGGGTGATAATGCTTCTTGTATCAGAATCAGTTTGCAACATTCCTTTGATTTTATCGCAGGCATGCATAACAGTAGAATGATCTCGCTTGCCAAAATTTTCACCAATTTTTGGCAAAGAAACATTGGTCAATTCTCTTGCCAAATACATGGCTATTTGACGAGAAAATGCTATTTCTCTTGTTCGTTCCTTTGAACAAAGTTCGGAATTGGAAATGTTAAAATAGTCACATACTTTTCGTTTAATATAATTAATAGAAATGGGTTTTTCTTGCTTAATCCCAATCAAATCACGAATGACGTTGCTTGCAATAGAGAGGGTTACTTCTGTTTTAAGAAGGGAGGCATACGCTACGATTCGCGTCAGAGCCCCTTCCATTTCACGGACATTTGATGGGATTTGTGTCGCAATAAAATGGAGGATTTCATCAGAAACAGTGAGGTGATTGATCTCAATTTTTTTTCTCAAAATAGCAATTCTTGTTTCCAATTCAGGGGGTTGAATATCAGCAATTAATCCCCATTCAAAACGGGTTCTTAGACGAAGTTCTAGCGTGGGAATTTCTTTTGGGGGTCTATCTGAGGAAATTACGATTTGTTTGTTGTTGCTATGTAAATCATTAAAGGTATGAAAAAACTCTTCTTGCGTTTGTTCTTTGCCAGCAAGAAATTGAATATCATCCACCAACAAGACATCAAGTGTCCTATATTTTGCTCTAAAAGACTCTACTTTTTTATCTTTGATGGCATTGATTAGGTCGTTTGTAAATTTTTCAGAAGAGACAAGCTGGATTTTGGATTTTTTATTTTTTCTGGATATTTCCATACCAATAGCATGGAGGAGATGTGTTTTGCCAAGTCCAACAGATCCATAGATAAATAAGGGGTTGTACGCCTTTGCAGGTGCTTTGGAAACAGCTTCTGATGCGGCATGGGCAAATCGGTTGTTGTGACCCACAATAAAATTATCAAACGTATACCGCTGGTTAAATCCATTGGGGGTTTCATAGGGCTCAACAGGGTTTTGAATGTCTGACAGACTCATTTGATACGTAGAAGGGGACGACTCTATTGATTCGGAAACGGTATATAAGAAGATAATATCTTGGTAAGCGGTTTTGTTGAGCGATTGTTTTAAAATAGGCTCACACTTCTCTTTAATCCATTCTCTAGAAAACATATTGGGGACCTCGATGGTCAAAACGAGGCTTTCAAATCCAACGGGCTTTGCGCAAGATAAAAACGTTTGAAATCCAGGTCCAGATAGTTTTTCTTTTAAAGAACTTAATACAATTTCCCATAATATCATCATGTTATACACAACTTATCCATAGTTTTTTTTTATATTTTTGTACCTAAATTTAAAATAGTACACAAGTTACACACATGTTTATCCACAGCTTTTTAATCAATGGGGAAAAGAGGTAAAATCTAAAAAATCACCATAGCATTTTAGAGTATTTTTTCCAAATATTTTGTAAAAATATAATAGAGTTTAAGCCTAGGAGAGATTTGGTTTTGGATAATTCCATTTAATTGGACCAAGACAAATTGTTGGATAGCGGGTTGATTTAAGGTGGTTTTTAAGAATTTTTTTGTATGGGATTGGGTGATAGATTGGACAATTGGAAAATCTCCTTCGAGAAGTTGAACATATAGATGGAGTTTTTCAATCAAGTGGATAAAATCGTAGGTAGGAGATTCAAAAAAAGAAACAACATGAAGGGTATGCCCAGATGCATTTTTGACCGATAAATCTTCTGGTAAAAATTGAGCGATGTATAAAAATAAGGCGTTGATTTGTTCGGATGGAAGCGATGAAATCAAGATAAATAAGTCATGAATGGGCAATGATTTTTCTGAGAAAAAATTCAAGGTAAGTATTCTTTTTTCAAAAGAAGAGAGAATATGGGTGAGGGTTTGCGTATAAGTGGATAAGCAGATAATCCCTTTTTCTAAACACAAAAAAGAAGGCTCTGTCCAGTTTTCTTTGAGAATTTTTTTGGATATTCCTTTAAAAAATAAGAGAAAATCATCCCCATTCTCTCCCCATATAAACGTATCCTTAACCCTATTTTTCCAGACAATCACGACTTTGGACTCGATAAAAGAAATTTTTTGGATGTCAGGGATCAAAATCCCTTTGTGAAAAGACAGGAGAAGAAGACAGAGTAGTTGAAATAAAAACAAGGTATCTGGATGGTAAAGATCGGCTTTTATATCCCGTTTTTGATCCAAAAAAACGTCTAAATGCCCTATTTTTTCTGCAATACCTTGGAGCATCAATAGAGAGGGAGGGTGATGAAGTTTTACCATTATGTTGTGGCTAGGTGAGAGACTCAATCCATTGTTTCATGCGAGAAAGTCCCGTATGAATATCAGGTAAAGAGGTTGCATAAGACAGTCGGATAAACCCTTCTGCACCAAATCCAGACCCAGGGATACAGGCAACCAGAGCTTCTTTTAAAAGAAATTGGCAAAAATCTGCATCAGTTTTGATCACCCCACTCTTACAAGACTTGCCCATAAGGGAAGCGATAGTGGGAAATGTATAAAAAGCACCATCTGGATTGAGACAATGCACCCCAGGTATGTGATTGAGAAGAGCGACCATCTCATTTTTTCGCTTTTCAAATGCCAGCCGCATAGTGGCAATACTGGCATCGCCTTTTATCAAGGCATCCACACCTGCCCATTGAGAGGGGGTGTTGGCGTTGGAGGTGCAGTGGCTCTGAATCGTTCCCATGGCGGTGGCTATTGTAAGAGGGGATGCACTATAGCCGATACGCCATCCCGTCATAGCATATGCCTTGGATAATCCATTGACCAAAATGGTGAGGTCTTGAAGCTGAGGGTCCAAAGACGCAATGCTTATATGGGCCACATTGCCATACACCAGTTTTTCATAAATCTCATCAGATAACACCAGCAGGCGATGCGCCAAGATAACCTCTGCCAAGGCAACAAGTTCGGACTTGGTATAAACAGATCCGGTGGGATTAGAAGGAGAATTTAAAATCAATAATTTTGTTTTAGGCGTGATAGCAGCTTTTAATTGAGGAGCCGTGATTTTGAATGCAGTAGACTCAGATGTGGGAATAAAGACGGGGATACCACCACATAGATGGACTTGATCGGGATAACTCACCCAATACGGAGAGGGGATAAGGACTTCGTCCCCGGGATCGATTAAGGCCATCATAGCATTAAAAATACTGTGTTTTGCCCCGCAAGAAATCACAATTTGAGAGGGCGTGTACACAAGGTTTTGGTCTTGTTTTAGAGAGGAGGCAACGGCTTCTTTTAATTCTAAAATACCAGTGGCAGCTGTATAACGTGTTTTTCCAGATCGGATTGCCTTGATACCAGACTCTTGAATAAATTCAGGTGTATCAAAATCAGGCTCACCTGCGCCAAAATTGATGACATCAAGACCTTCTTTTTTGAGTTTTTGGGCATATGCGGTAATGGCCATGGTTATACTGTCGCCAACAGATGAAGCACGTTTTGCAATCATTGGGAAATTCCTTTATAAAGAAGCGTTACTTTTCAGAATAAGAACTTTTTGAAATCAATACCAACCCCATCATAATTAGCACCACAGAAAGATATCTGTAAATACTCACAGATTCTTTTAACAAAAATTGAGACCCAATGATAACCAGTGCGTAATTAATGCTTAGAAAAGGGTAAAGAAAAGACAGCTCAAATTTTGACAATGCCACCATCCACAAACAACCCCCCATGAGAATCAAGGCGATGCCAATCAAAACATGTGGATGGGTTGCCATGAGTATAAATTGAGAAGCATGTGTTTTGTAAGATGAAGAAAACGCTTGTGTAGCAACAGAAATAGGGAGTGTGTTGATGGTCAATTTTAAAACAAATTCTCCCAATGTTGTCAGAAGAACAGGGACCAAAATAAACAAAAAAATCCGCTTTAGTTTTGTCATATAAATAGCAAAGACGCCCCTACACAAATCAAGACAATACCCAAGAATTTGTACCGATCAATTTTTTCTCCAAATAAAAAATAGCCACATACAATAATCGAAATATAGCTAATGCTCAAAAAAGGGTAGGCATAACTCAGATCAAATGTCTTGAGACTATAGCCCCAGACAAACATGTTTAAAATACCTAGAGTAGATCCTATCCACAAAAAAGGATTTCTGATCAACCGGCACAAGTTATGACGCAAATGCTCGACTGAAATCAAATCAATAGAACAAACAGCTTGCTTAAGTGACACATCGGCCACCGTACGAAGGATAATAGATAAAACAAGAAGGCCCATATTAGGTCACTTATGATAGCTAGTATCTTGAAAAACTCAACTCTTCTTTGATAGAGTCTTTGCAATGTCAGGATACCCCCCCCTTTTTTTTGCCTCAGATCATGGGGGATATATCCTCAAAGAATCACTCATTGAGCACTATTCGAACACCCTGCCAAGCCAAGTTATTCACAATCTAGGTACATATACAAATGATTCTGTAGACTACATTGCCTATGCCGATAAGGTTTGTCTTGCTGTTGGGAAGGGCGATGGCCTGGGGATCTTGCTATGTGGTACAGGTATTGGCATGTCTATTCGAGCCAATCGGTTTTTGGGTATTCGGGCTGCCTTGGTTGTCAGTGAAGAGATGGCAAGATTGGCCAAAGAACACAACAATGCCAACATCTTATGTCTGGGAGGACGAACGACATCTTTTCTAGATGCCATCTATTATATAGATCAATGGCTCATGGCTACCTTTCAAGGAGGGCGGCATCAGCGACGTGTGGAGTTGTTAGATAAGAGGGTATGAGTTATATTTGGGAGACTTTTTTTCGGGGTGTAGCGCAGTCCGGTTAGCGCACCAGTTTTGGGAACTGGGGGTCGTAGGTTCAAATCCTATCACCCCGACCATCTTAATCGTCTAAAATAACCTCTACGGTCACTGCTGGATGAGCGATCTCGGTGTACCCGATTGAACCGATACTTCCTGCACGTTTTAGGTCATCTTCTAAAAAGCGAAGTCCTTCTGCTATGGCATGAGGACAGGTGATAGTCAGGGCTTTAACGGGATGCTTCATGCTTTTTTGAGCACGTGTTTTAGCCCCTCGGACTTCTGCTAAAATGATTAAAACAGCATCCCATAACGAAGCGTTTATCGCCACATCCTTAGGGTATATTGGCCAAGGGGCCTTATGAATGGAGGGATGGATAGGGGCCCATCGCCATGACCAAATTTCTTCTGTCACGTACGGCAAAAATGGGGCAAACAACCGTAAAAAAATACCGAGGCTCCATTCCAAACTCACCAAGGCAGAGCGTTGTTTGGCACCTGTTTCTTGATAGGCACGGCCTTTGATCAATTCAAGGTAATGATCACAAAATGTCCAAAATGCTTTTTCGATCGTCTCCAAGGCTGTGGCATATTCAAACTGATCCAAGGCCTTGGTAGCCAGCTCTACAACCTGTTGCAATTGGGCTATCCACAAAGCATCCATGGGTTCAAGATGCACGGGGAGGGTATCGAGAGAGACAGAGGACAAATTTTCCAATTGCATCTTCACAAATTTGGCGGCATTTAACAATTTTGTCGTGAGTTTTTTGCCAATCTGAAATACCGATTCATCATAGCTTGTGTCCACGCCCAACCGTGCACGACCTGCCCAATACCGAATGGCATCTGCAGAGTAATGATCCAATAAGGCCTGTGGGGTGACGACATTGCCTTTGGATTTGCTCATTTTTTTACGATCAGGATCCAAAACCCATCCGCTGATTAAGACATGCCCCCAAGGGATGTCCTTGTGGTGGATCCATGATTTGGCAATGGTATAAAAAGCCCAGGTGCGGATGATTTCGTGAGATTGAGGGCGTATATCCATAGGAAACAGCTGGTTGTGACGGGCCTTATCCTGGCCCCAATGACTCATGAGTTGAGGCGTCAAAGACGAGGTGGCCCATGTGTCCATCACATCAGGATCACCCATAAACCCATTTGGTTTTCCTCTCATAGACTCATCAAACCCAACTGGGGCAGTAGACTGAGGATCTAGAGGCAGTTGATCCGGTGTTGCAAAAATAGGGTGGTCGTAGTCTGGATTCCCACCGCCATCCAAGGGATACCACAGAGGAAATGGAATGCCAAAATACCGTTGTCGACTAATACACCAGTCTTGGTTAAGACCTTCTACCCAATTGGTGTATCTTGATTTCATAAAATCTGGATGCCATTGAATCAATTGCCCTTGGTTTAATAGGGCTTGTTTTTTGTCCAATAGCCGAACAAACCACTGGCGGGTGGTCATAAATTCGATAGGGGAATCCCCTTTTTCATAAAATTTTACAGGATGTTCAATAGGCTCAGGAGGCTTGATCAACGCCTCTCCCAACAAGGTGCCCATTGTGGTACGGGCGGCGGCCACCTTGAGTCCTACCAACATGTCATAACTCTCTTGTGCGCGGGCACAGTCTCGAGAGCCAAAAGGATCCTGTCCAAATACAACAGGCATAAACCGTCCATTCAGACCCAATACTTGTTTGGCGGGAAGATCAGAAAATTTCCACCACGCGACATCAGCTTGATCGCCAAATGTACATACCATCAAAATGCCACTTCCCTTCTCTGGATCGGCATGAGAAGAGGCTATGATGGGTATGGTTGCTCCAAAAATAGGGCTAATGGCATAGCGTCCAAATAAGTGGGTATAACGCGTATCATCAGGATGGGCTACCACAGCAATACAGGCAGGCAATAGCTCTGGCCGTGTGGTCACAATGACAAGATCACCGCCATCTTGTAGCTCAAACCGAATATGATGATAAGCCCCAGGCATCACGCGGTCTTCGAGTTCTGCTTGGGCAACAGCTGTTTTAAAGTCCACATCCCACATGGTGGGGGCTTCTACTTGATAGACATGTCCCGTGTGGAGCATATCCAAAAAAGACCGTTGAGACATGGCTGTGCAATGGGGATTGATCGTGGAGTAGGTTTGTCGCCAATCGATGGATAAGGCCAATTGTTGCCATGTGTCTTCAAATGCACGCTCATCTTCCTGGGTTAAGAGCAAACAAGCCTCAACAAAGTTGCGACGAGAGACTTCTTGTAGAGGGCCTTTTGGCGGATTTTTTTTAGGTGTCCAGTGCGGATCGTAAGGAAGCGTGGGATTGCAGGTAATGCCAAAAACCTGTTGGACACGGCGTTCAGTGGGTAGTCCGTTGTCATCGTACCCCATTGGATAGAAGACGTTTTTGCCACACATCCGTTGGTAGCGTGCCAGAATATCCGTTTGGGTATAGCTAAAGACGTGTCCCACATGCAGAGAGCCCGAAACAGTAGGGGGAGGGGTATCTATCGAAAAAGACGCTCCGCAAGCGACTTCTTGCCAATGGTAGACCCCTGTTTTATCCCAATCCTCTTGCCATTTTTTTTCATAGTCAGTGCGAGGGTTTAGTCGTTCGTGCATGTAATTTAGAATACAGGATAGGCTAGGCGGAGGTCAAAGTAGAAAACGGGGCTTTTTTAACCACATCAGAAACGCATCTGTAAGAGCCTGGGCAAAGAGAGCTTTATCGTAGGGTTTCCCCGTTTGCTGATACAATGATGTGGCCACATGAGACAGAAGATCTGAAAAATGGTCGTGGTTGAGATTGATACCCACCCCCACCACAACATACCGAGGATATATGGAGTGCCCTTCCACAGCTGTTTCGAGCAAAATACCTGCCACTTTTTTACCATCGATCATGACATCATTGGGAGGCTTGAGTGTGGGATGCACACCGGAAAGGGTCTGGATCACATGGATGACAGATTGAGCTGCGGATGTCACCACAGCGGGGATGTCTTCCAACGTAAAAGAAGGTTTTATTAACAACGAATAGTACAGCCCATCTTCTGAGTCAGAATGCCAGATGTGATCACCTTGGCCTCGACCGGCAGTTTGGGTATCAGCCACAATCACCAATCCCGTCTTGAGTTGATCCTCAGTGAGGGTGGAGGCCAAGCGTTTGGCCTCGTTGTTGGTGGAGTCGAGAGAGGGGTATGTATAGATTTTGGGGTTAATATTTGCCATGCTTTTCGATCAGCATTTCTGCAACCCGGTCAGATTCATCATGGGAATATCCATTTGGGAATAATTTTTTAAATTCTTCTTCGGTCACAATCGCAAATGCAGACTCTCCATCCAAAAATCGTGCCACATTACATTGTTCCATTGTCAATTCTGTGGCTTTACCCTGTTTGATCAGCTCCATAACTTTTGACAATCCCTTTCTTAAGGGAATAAGGACGCCTTGGGTGTGCCCTGTCGGAAACTGCGATTGGAACAACGCGTCGGTGCTTTCTTTTTTTGAGACCTCTCGTGTCAAGACCATATTGCCTATTGTGACCACTTGGCCAAATTCTACCCCACCCAAAAGTCTCTTGATATATCCCGCTCCACCGACGCCACTTGTTGCAAACAATGTGTTTCTGATCTCCGGTATTCGCTTTGCAAATGTAATTGGGATGACATAAGGCTCTCCATCCACCAAAAAATGAGCTAATTTTTGATTGGTCATTTTATTGATTTTAGGTTCTATGTGCTGAAGTTCAACCTCCATGGATTTTCCGTTTGGTAACTGGATGCGATATTTTTTGCCAGGCACCATATTGCCCATAGCCAACTCATGGGTTAACAGCGTTTCTCCATACTTTTGCATATGTTCAAGCAATGCTGCCAAGTTATCATCTGGCAACATTGCACCTGCTATCAACGTTAATGAATCAAGGCTGTTAATGACGCCCCAGGAGATTCCTTTTTCATTATGAAGACGTTGTTTGAAGGCTTCTAGATTAAATGGCCTTTCGTGAGGTGCTGTTAGTCCATATGCCTCCATTACATCCTTCCTATAGGAAGGAAACCCCAGTGGATTGGGCTCTCCCATTTCTCCTGCAATAAAATCACGAACCGTCTTGTCTAAGTTAAGATCTCTGATTGCTTTCTGATTGCCACTGTTCAATGTGTCCAAATACTCTTTTGCAATCTGGTCTAACAACAAGACACGGGTTAATTCTTTTTTTAATGCATTTGTATCGCGATCAGGAGCCCACAAAATAGCTTTGTAGCCATTTTCTTGTGCGGAAGGATCTATAGTAGAAACAGATTTTGTTTCAAAAACCAATCTATCTGCTTCTTTTTGGATATTGAGATAGGTGTCGCTTTTTAAGAATGTTTCGTCCTTGAGTGACACATCTAGTCTACGAAGTAAATCCAGTCCCAGATTGGCTGTAGCTTGAGATGTTGGGGTAACCAATGTAAGACGGTGGTAGGGATTTTTAAAATCAGGTGTATCTGCCAAAATTTTGTCAGCAAATGCATAGGCCCACCCCGCTACACGGCCATCAGAAATAGAGGTTAAGGGCAGGCCATTGTTGACAATTTGAGAGGCAAAGCTTGGTGCTTGGCCACCGGGTATGCGAAAAAATCGAGCTCCCAACGGGCCTAAAAAGGCTTCGCATTGGGATGGGGATACCTTCATATCATTGTAGTAGGAATGTAAGTTGTCATAAAACTTTGTTACGGTCTGAATATGCTCATCGACAACTTCTTGAGGAAGATGCTTGCCAGATGCTTTAATCTCTTTAATCAAGTCTTGTATAGAAACTTGCCCAAAGCTTTTACCCATATTGGTAAAAGCAGCATCCATGAGATCTGCTCCAGAATTTGCTTGCACCCTGGCGGCATCTCCTTTTGGATTGTGCATGTGCGTGTGTACCAATCCTTTAAATCCACAGTCTTCCTTGATGATTCTCACCAATTCTTTCATATCAGAGACATTGGCTTGGCCAACCATATCTTTGATATCAATGATAAATTCATCTTGGTCCAACCCCTGTTCTTTGGCCAAAGCGATGATATTGTGGACCAGTTTTCTGTAGTAGGCTGCGTTGTAGACGGTGTCTCCACCTGTAAGGGCTCCCGTGTATACCACAGAAAACATAGGCATCACGACACCCTGAAAGCCTTCATTTTTTAATTCTTTGATCGCTTGGCAATACGCCTTGATGCTTTTGGATAAGCCTACCTGGGCATCTTTATCCACAGAATTGCAGGCGTCAAAAATACGGGGCATTGTACATCCGGATTTGATCGACTCTTTAAACAGAAGTACCAGCGACTCCATGGGTTGCGCATAATAGCTAATGCCAGTTGAGCGAAATAACCAGCTTGAGATGGTATCAGACAAGGTGTGTAGATCTTTCATCACCCGACCATGGTCTTCTTGTTTAAAGAGTAGGTCTGCAGCAGCCCGTGCACCGCCACCACCCTCCATCATAAAAAATGGAAATAGTTTTCGAATAGGATCTAAAACATCTCGCGTATCAACGCTACGGTCTCTATTGGCAAGATCGGACTGAAAATGATCTCTTTGATTGGTGTATACAGGAATTACCAGGTTGTTTTCTTGTATCCATTTTGTAAAGCCTTTTGGACCCAACTCTTGCAATTTATCTTTAATGCCACTTTGTTTTTCTATGCCCTTCTTGATCATGGATAATAATCCACGTAATTCCTCTATAGGATAAGGGCTATTTTCTGCATTGGGATTGATCTTTTGTTGGGAAGCCTTGACCCCTCCTGCAAGATCTGACACAGCCTGAAGAGCCCCGTTTTGTTGTTGGATCGCCTCCTGTTTTTTTTGAATCTTAGCGGGGGCCGTCTCGTACAAATAGGGATCGCGTTGTGCTTGATCTGTGGGCACAACTTTGTCTTGACCAATCTGCTCAGCTGCATTCCATAGAGGCGTCAGATTTAAGCTTGGGCCTGAGATCTGCACGTTAATCAAAAAGCGTTTTGTTTTTTCTGCCCATAATGTTTTGGCTAATTTGAGATAGCCCTTTTCTCCAATCTCATCTGAAGAATACCTGTCCAACACCTCTTGCTTGGTGATGCTAATTTCCACTCTCATGATATTGCTATCCCCACTCACAGGGATGCCTTGTCCTGTACCAATACAATTGCCAGGAACGTAGACGCCTGGCATATCTGGAATAATCACCTGCTCAAAGATATTGTTCCCTGTGGTGGTGGTTGGCATAAAACGCCCATTTTTTTTGGTAAATGCACCCTCCATGTTGACACGAAGCTGGCCATTAAAAAGAACATGCTTATCTGAATTTTTTCGATCCAAGTCAATTTGCTTATGAATAGGCTCAAGCTCGTACAATGTGCCCCCATTGGCAACATGGCATAGAATAGCTGTAATAGAACACCCGGATGCGTCTTCGGAAACAGGATGTTCTACTTGAACACGCGTGTTGACCTCTAATGCAATAAATTTTTGTTGATCACGGTCATACAAAAACTCAATGGTAGCAGCTCCTGCGTAGCCAATACTGTGCAACATGTTTTGCAATTTTGGTTGATAGCTGTCTAATATCTTTTGTCCTTCAACATCATCAAATAGCGTCTCCAGGTATTTTTTGCTGTCTCCTGCCTGAAAACTACAATTGCGAGGGGGTAAAAATATTGCTTGCCCATCTTTGTCCATAACAACCTGCATTTCAACGTGTTCAAAATTGCCAGATAAATTGGCTTCTACAATCAAATCAGAATTGCCAAATTGGGTTTTTCCTTCTGACTTTGCAGCACTTATGAGGCTTTCAACGGAAGCCATTGCGTTCTTCTGAGTCTCTCCAGAACCATACAAGGCATCATGAATTATTTCTTTTGGGATGACCCGTTGTCCACCACCTCCGCCACCATCGATGGCTTTTACCCGCAGGTCTTGGTTGTTTAAATCAGATTGATTCTTTGCAACCCATAAAAATCCAAAGATATCCGAATCAAACCCCTCCTGCGTGTTTAACAAAGGGCTAGACTCTTTCATCCCAATTTCTCGCAAGGTCTTTTGGGTGCCTGGAATAACAGGTAGGTCAAATGTTGCAAATAATTTTTTGGAGGCATCTTTTGGGCCTACTTGTGCCATTGCATTGGAATTTGGCCCAAGAAAAATTAATCGGTTTGCGTATTCTTTAGATAAGTCCTCGAGTTTTTGGACAAAATCAGATTTTTCAGACAAAAACCCATACCCAGGATAAACAGAAATCGCTTTGCCGGGGTTCTCTTTTAAAAGCTGTTCTATGTTGGCCAAAATAGAGTCTTGATCGGTATAGCTTTTGATTGGCATGGTGGTATGTGCATAGTCTCCATGACCCGTTTTTGCTTGCTCATCGCTTGGATCTTGCATGGCTACCAAGCGGGCGCTTCCTCCCGTTAGGGCAGACATTTTTTGAAAAAAATCTGTGGCACATCCTCCTCGGTGCAGACAAACAATAATGTCTGTATGCTCGATTTTATTGATATAAGGATCCACGTGTTGAGGTGAAAATTCTATGCGATTGATGCCTGTTTTATTATTATTATTTGGGATAGAAAGTTCTTGATTTCGAGTAAGTTGTCGTTGTAGAGAGCTAAAATTTTGAGAAGATAGCCCCATCGGAAAGAGATTAATTTTATTTGACGTCTGTTGCTTTAATTGTTTGGAAAGATATTTCCAAAACATTCCTTTAAGAAGTGGGCGTCTGGTAACTTGAGACAATAATCCACTGAATTGCTGCATAGCAATTGACCTCCCTTTTTTGAATGTTGAGTAGCTTGCTATAGTTCTGTACAAGATAAACGAACATTGCGTATAGTGTTTTTTTTGAGAAGCTGGAAAATATATAGGCTGAAAGGGGGATGGTCAACCAATGATATCCAAAACACAGGTGTCACTAGCAGGGAGTGTTCTGTTCTTGCATCCTAAGATCGACTCTACCAATCTTGAGGCTGAACGTTTTTTGCATACAGCGGATGAAGGAGCTTTGCATGAGGGGGCTGTGTTTATTGCCAAAATCCAAACCAATGGACAGGGTAGTTTTTATCGAAAATGGGTCTCTGATCTGGGAGGCTTGTATTACAGCTTGTTGATGCCCTGTTCGGAAGCAGTGGCCCAAACCAATGCGCTTCCCCAGATTGCAACCTGTGTTAGAGATGTGCTTTTTGAATTCACACACCTACCTGTCGAAGTAGATCATCCCAATGACCTTGTTGTGGGGGACAAAAAAATAGGCGGTATTTTATTAAAAACGCTACCAAAACAAATGCAACACTTTATCATTATCGGCATCGGTATTAATCTAAACCAGAGCTCTTTTTCTGATGAGATTCACATGCGAGCAACCTCTGTCTTTCAGCTTACAAAAAAACGCATCAGCCAAAAAGCTATTGCCACCCCTCTCACGCTAGCCCTAAAAAAATGCTTGGTATCGCTTTAAAAGTGCCCCCAACATTATTGGCTAAATGCCTCTAAAAAGAGCAGCGATCGGGATGAGATGAACCGTGTCTATGATGTCGTAGGTTTCACCAGTATAAAATAGAATTAAACGGATTGCTCGGTCCGAATGCACCTGAGAAAATGCCACTAGAGATCGAATGTCTTTGCGGCTTGGTTTCTTCGTGCTTTTTATTTCAATGGCATACAGGACATAGTCATCTGTTTCAAAAATCAGGTCAATTTCTCTACCTGAAACGCTTTTGTAATAATAGAATTGCGCACTTTTTATCAATCCTAATTTTCTTCTTTTTTCCAATTCAGCAATCACAAAATTTTCTAATAGCTGGCCTTCTTGTAAGGGAATGTTCAGGCTATGGATGATGCCATTGTCTGCAAAGTATGTTTTTGCCGCTTTAATGTATCGTTTTGCAGGACCGTATTGGTAGCCGTAAAGTTTAAAAACAAGCTGGGATTGAGTTAAAATAGCGAGATACTTCTGAGCAGTCGGGTAACTTAATCCTGATTCTCTGGCAAAATTGGATGTTTCCAGAGGAGAGCCTATGGATCGAGCGATATGGTGAAAAATACCAAGCAATCCCTGCTGGTGCTCGATGTGGGCCAACTGCATAATATCTCGGATAAAATAGGTGTTCTTATAATTGGCCAAAAGGGTTTGTTTAAGCGGTGGGGTTGGTTGCAAAATAACTTCAGGAAATTGTCCATAGGTGATAGCTGTCTGCAACTGCCGTTGCGCTTCTTTAATGATCGGGGGCGTTTGTTTGTCGGTGAAAATAGTGTGAGTGGGTTTGCCTAGTTCTTCTCCCCAGCATACTGTTGGAAATTGATAGAGGGATATTCGCCCTGCCAATGTATCAGCCGCACTGTCTAATAGCCCAATTGAGCTTGACCCTGTCATAAAAAAGAGGGCATCACTGCTATCGATGGCATACTTAACGGCTATCGTTAGACGGGGTTCTCTTTGGATTTCATCAATGATGACCTGTTTTCCTAGGCTGTTAATAAATCCTTTTGGATCGTTTTTTGCCCATTCCAGGTAATCCAAGTCATCTAGCGTGACGTAATTAAAACTGGGAAAAGCTGTTTTTAAGTACGTGGTTTTTCCAGATCGCCTGGGGCCTATTATGAGGCAACTTTTAGCGGGATCTATGGTGAGCCATCTTGAGAACATTATCGTACTCTAACATGGATATTTATAAAGTCAATTTTATAAATATCCAGCACATTTATAAAACCAATACGCTTCCTCAGATTGCGACTCCCCTAACAATCGCCTTGAAAAAATGCTTGGTATCGCTTTAAAAGTGCCCCTAACAACTCTTGATGCTGGGGCTCTTTGTGGATAGACAGAAGCTCTTGGATACGGGTGATACGCTCGTCAATAGATACAAAGTCGCCGGCGTTTTTTAAGAGTGTGCCGGTCTCATATCGAGGAATCATATAGCGGCTCAGATGCTCTTGTGTGGGATGGGGGTGCCAGTTGAGATAGGCGCGGTTGAATAATTGCATCAGATAAAAATCTTTTTTGTGTCGACCATTCTGCTTGTATTGGTCCAACAACGTCCGAATCGTGCGTGCGTAACTATCGGGCTGCTGGATCAATGTCTGAACACAATGCCCTAAAATCGGAATACGCTCAAATCCCAGTTCATACAATTGATAGTCAATGTCCCAGTCTTTTTTAATTTTTTCATAATACAGTTCAGGGGTTAGCGTTGCGATAAACCCATGCCCAGAGGCTTTTTCGTACACAGGTGTCCAATAGGATGTTTCTTCAGCAGAAAGGGCTTCAGAGATAAAAAAATGCTTGTTTGGGTTGATACGATGCAAGCAAGAAAGGCAATCGATTTCTGTAGCTTCCTCTGGTAGGTGTTGCCATTTATCCAAATCCAGCAGCAACAAGGCCTGTTTATCTTCCCATAGTTTTGCCCAATAGCGAGGTGTTTTGTGATCAGGAACCGCCTCACTTTGCGAATATCCAATCTCCCATTGTTTGAGCATAAAAAATGGTTTTTTAGGATACTGAATGGGTATAAATTTGGAAAAAGATACCCCAAATTTTTGTTCAAATGCCCGTATCAAATCCACCATGAGATGGACATCTTCTTCCGCCGAGTGGGTCTGAGGTGCCGTCAATACACCCATCGATTTGGCCAAGGTTTCGAGCTTGAAAACGTAATACGGATTGCCCAATGCATTAACTCCCAACTCCCATGGGAATGACTCAGAGTGGATGAGGGCCAGCCATTTTGCAACATGTAAGACGTCTCGATTTTGCAATTTGCCCATAAAATAGGGGTTGTACCCATATCGAATCAGCAAGCTTCTTAAAAATTCCAAATCAAATCGATTGCTATTAAATCCCACCAACGTGCATGTCCCGTATTGTTGGATGCACCGATTCAAAAAATCAAAAATAGTCTTGGCAGCCTCATATTCAGGGATCCCTTTGTGCGCAAGCTCCTCTATATGGATTTGATTGACCCAAATGGCATCTGGATCGGGGAGTTGTATGCGGTTGAGCTGAATGTAGCCTGTGCAGGTATCCAGACAGGTGTAGGAAGTGTCTAGACAGAAAAACGCATAGGAGAGTATCTGCCCTAACAGATCCCTCGAAGAGGTTTCAAAATCATAAAACAGGTACATCTTGTTTGCTAAAAGAAGGCCAATACCGACAGACCATCAGTAGCACAGGTACGTATAGAATATCCCCTAAAACAGCGTTTCTAAAAAATGGCAAGGCCAGAACGTACGCCTCTAAAAGCCCTCCAAACGTATGCGGATACAGTCCGCTTGATACCCAAACCCCAAAATTACTGACCACAAAAAAACAACTGGAGCCTGCCAGCGTCACAAAAACCCATTTTCCAGACAGCATAGATTGTTTTGCCATCCGCCCTATCACCATAATCCCGATAAAACCAAGATAGACCCAAACAATACCGGGATACATCACACCAAATATCCAATCACTGGCCACCAGTGTGAGAAGGGGAATCCCAAATGCCAACGATGGGCGCGACATATAAACACCTGCCACAAGACAGATAGCTGTGATAGGGGTCATGTTGGGTAAGTGGGGAATGAACCTACCAAACAACCCTAAACAGACCAAAAAAAACGGCATATAAGTACGAAAATCAAGACGCATGGCTTGGATTTTGTCATACTATTCAAATGTTTGACAATGGCTTTAGGTAAAAATCGGGGAATTGAGAAAGGCGTCGTTGTCTTTGTATTGGCAGAGCAACTTGATCAATTCTTCAGTTGCACTTTCAGAATCAATATTTTTTCGCAACAAGTATGTCTTTTTTAAGATAGCTTCTGGAATCAAAAGTTCTTCTTTCCTTGTGCCAGAATTGACAATGTCGATGGCAGGAAAAATACGTCGATTGGCCAATTTTCGATCCAGATGGAGTTCAAGATTTCCTGTGCCTTTAAATTCTTCATATATAATGTCATCCATTCGAGATCCGGTGTCCACCAAAGCCGTAGCAATGATGGTAAGGCTGCCACCGTTTTCGATTTTTCGAGCCCCTCCAAAAAATCGTTTTGGTTTGTGAAGAGAGCTCGGGTCAAGCCCCCCAGACAAGGTTCGTCCAGATGGTGGCACCACCAAATTATACGCCCGTGCAAGACGGGTGATGCTGTCTAGCAAAACGACCACGTCATGACCACATTCAACCAGTCGTTTTGCACTGTCCAACACCAATTCAGAAATACGCACATGCTGTTCGGGAGGCTCATCAAATGTTGAGTAAATCACTTCTCCATTCACAGATCGTTCCATGTCTGTCACTTCTTCTGGACGTTCATCAATTAAAAGTACTTTAATCAACATCTCCGGATGATTGATCGAAATGCTATTGGCGATTTCTTTTAGGATGCTTGTTTTACCTGCTTTTGGGGGAGACACAATGAGGGCTCGTTGACCTTTTCCCACCGGAACCAACATATCCATGATCCGGCCTGACACAGGTCTTGTCCCGATTTCGAGTTTGATTTTTTCTTCTGGATAAATGGGGACTAAATTAGAAAAAATAGTCCTTTCTTTGATACGATCGGGACTTTCATTGTTGATGGCTTCTACCCGTAACAAAGAAAAATAGCGCTCGCCTTCTTTTGGGGGTCGCACTTGCCCAGAAATCGCATCTCCAGATGCCAGTCCAAACCGACGAATTTGTGTTTGAGAAATATAAATATCTTCAGAACTAGGCAAATAATTGCTGGTTCGTAAGAATCCATATCCATCTGGCAAAATTTCCAAAACCCCTTTTGCAAAAATAAAGCCATTTTGCTCTGTTTTTGCCTGAAGAATTTTAAAAATAAGATCTGCTTTTTTGAGGAGTTTAAAGTCAACAATCCCAAGAGAGCTGGCCAGCTCGTGCAATTCTTTGAGATTGCTTTTTTGCAATTGAACAATATCGAGCCGATTGTCATTTTCCATAATGGCTTTTTGCTCTTCGAGGGTTTTAGTCTTTAATTTTTCAGTCATCTTGGTAATAGCACTCCTTTTTGCTTGGAAAAAATATAGAAAAAGCGGTTTGGTTTATAGTTTGGGTGTAGACAGGGGGGTATTGTGAATCAGAATCTCGACTGTAACATGCCAAGATAGCCAAGGCAAATGGAGCGTGTTATGATCGACAATCATAAAGCCATGAACCATTCTTCTGACCTTATTCATACCTTCCATATCCCTGTTATGGGGACGGCTTTTACGATTGATTCACCTGTCAAAGTAGCTCGTTTTGGTATCACATCCGTTGTCTCTATTGGAGACGATGAATTATGCGAGTACACGCGAGAACACTATACACAATCCCTGAGGGAGTCTTTTGAGCCCATTACCAAAAAAGATCACGATTACCGGGCAAAACGCATTACCGCCTATTTGAATCTGATTAATCGTATTGTTGAGCAACAAATGGTCACCATGGCGCAGCTTCCTTTTGGTTTAAACAATGATCTTGCAAAATACTTCGAGCTGTTACCGGAAAATTCTGAGATCAAAAAAACCTATATCAAGATGATATCTTTGCCAGAAGGATCCGAAAAACAAATGCATCAAGCCTATTTGAAAACCTGTATTAGGCCAGGCTCCATTGATGTGAATATCATGACCAAAATCGACCGGGACACCTATGATCAAAACGGAGAGTTGCTGCCTGAGCATTTTTCAGATGCCTTAGCTGCTCTAAGAGGGTATGCACTGAGTACATTGTCTTCGGCCGTTGAGTTTTCTGCCGGGTTCAATCGTCGCCTGTATGCTTATATCGAACAGTTTGATGATTTTTTTCCAGATGCCACAGGGTTTATCAAAAAACAAATCGTGATCAAAGTGTCTGATGTAAGATCATCGCTCATTCAAGGAAAGTTTTTGGCTAAAAAAGGGCTTTGGATTTCTGAGCATCGCATTGAATCAGGCTTGAATTGTGGCGGACATGTTTTTCCAACAGAAGGCCATCTCATGGGGCCTATCTTAGAAGAATTTAAACAAAAAAAAGATACGATCGCATCCACATTTTACGACATGGTAAACGACGCCTTGCTAAAAAAGGGAAGATTTACTTTTTTACAAACTCCTCCCATGCGTATCACCGTACAAGGTGGGGTTGGTACAGCCAATGAACACCAGTTTTTGCAAAAAGAGTATGAGGTAGATTCGGTTGGTTGGGGCACTCCTTTTTTATTGGTTCCAGAAGCCACCAATGTAGATGAAAAAACCCGTACGTTATTGGCAACCTCTCCGAGGGAAAACTTTTATACCAGTGGGATTTCTCCTCTAGGCGTGCGATTTAATACAGTTAGAGGAACAGATAGCGAAGAGCTTAAGCTAAGACGAGTAGAGGAAGGAAAGCCGGGTAGTCCCTGCCCAAAAGGACATTTGGTTAACAATACTGAGTTTACAAAAAAACCGATTTGCACAGCATCCACCACCTATCAAAAACGAAAGATAGAACAATTAAAATCTCTGCAACTATCTCCTGATATCTTGCAAAAAGCTTTTCAAAAAATTATTGACAAAGCCTGTTTATGTGAAGATCTAGCCGCTTCAGCCTTGATCAACCACCATCAAATCAACAAACGAATCCTAGCACCTGCTATTTGCCCGGGACCCAATATGGGTTATTTTGACCGTACAATGACTTTGTCAGAGTTGGTTGCCCATATTTATGGGCGTCTGCACGTGATGACGCATGCCAATCGGCCCAATTTGTTTGTATCAGAACTGAGGTTGTATATCGAACACCTTGTTTTTGAGATCAAGGAGTCGCTACCAAAACCAACTTCCAAACAAATTGGCTATTTTCAGTCCTTCCAGAAAAATCTGATGGAAGGCATTCAGTATTACAAGCAATTGATCCCAAAATTTACCCTCGAAACCCAAAAGTATCGAGATGCAATGAAAGACGAGCTTCAAGCCATTCGCAATGAGCTAGAGGCTTTAGGGCATGCATATCCGCACATCTTTGAGAATGCATTGTCATGAGCACAATTGATATTCAGTCGGTCAAGAAAATATATGCAGGACATGTGGAGGCTCTCCATCATATCAATTTATCCGTATCTCAAGGAGAGTTTTTTGGGCTTTTAGGCCCAAATGGAGCAGGAAAATCCACCCTCATCGGCATTTTATGTGCCTTGGTCACCAAAACATCTGGCAAAATTATCATCAATGGGTTTGACCACGATATCCATCCTGAGCAAGCCCGCTTGCAATTGGGGATTGTTCCTCAAGAATTTAATTTTAATATTTTTGAATCCTGTCTTCAGATTGTGATCAATCAAGCGGGTTATTACGGGGTGCCTCGCAAACAAGCTCAAAAAAATGCAGAAAAATTATTTCATCAATTGGATTTATGGGAAAAACGCGATACCCCTTCTGCCCGTTTGTCAGGAGGTATGAAACGACGGCTGATGATTGCACGCGCACTTGTACATGGTCCAAAAATTTTGATTTTGGACGAACCTACTGCTGGAGTAGACATCACCCTGAGACGCTCTATGTGGGAATTTTTAAAAAACCTCAATGAAGAAGGGGGCATGACCATTATTCTCACGACACATTACCTAGAAGAAGCCGAAAGCTTATGCAAACGGATCGCCATTATCAACAAAGGCTCTATTATCGCGGATATGCCCACAGTAGATCTGCTAAAACAACTGGCAAGCGAGACACTCATTGTATATACCCGAGAGGCTGTAACACAGTTGCCCGCCTTGCCTTTTCCCCTTACCTATGTGGATGATCACACATTGGAAGTAGAGCTCCTGAGAGACCAGAGCGTCTCTGCCCTGGTCGCTGCGTTTCATACAGCAGGTATAGACATAGACCGTATCAAAAACAAGGCCAATCGGCTGGAAGAACTATTTGTAAAGTTGGTGGGAGAGTCATCATGAATTCTCTAACCCGTGCACAATGGACTGGGTTTTATACCATTGTAAGAAAAGAATTGGTCAGGGTGTTTCGCATTTGGACGCAAACCCTCTTGCCATCTGTTGTTACCACAACCTTATATTTTCTTATTTTTGGAGGTTTTATTGGATCTAGGATTGGAAAGGTACATGGGGTAAGTTACGCCCAGTTTATTGTTCCGGGATTGATTATGATGAGTGTCATCACCAATGCCTATGCCAATGTATCCTCTTCATTTTTTGGGGCAAAATTTCAAAGAAATATTGAAGAAATGCTGATATCTCCCATGTGTGGTATGGTGATTGTATGGGGGTTTATCACAGGAGGGGTGATGAGGGGCTGTATTGTGGGGCTTTTGGTGACTCTGATTTCCTGGTTTTTTGCACCCTTGCATATCTTACATCTTGGGATTGTGCTGGTTACTATTTTTTTATCCGCGACCGTTTTTGCAACTTTGGGATTTTTAAATGCCATGTTTGCTCGAAAATTTGATGATATTTCAATTGTTCCGACATTTGTACTGACACCGCTGATTTATTTGGGAGGGGTGTTTTATTCTATTCAAACCCTTAGTCCTTTTTTTCAGACACTGTCTTATTTTAACCCGGTGATTTACTTGATCAATCTGTTTCGTTTCGGATTTTTAGGATTTTCTGATATCCCTGTTGGAGCATCGCTTGTGGGGCTCTTTTTGTTATCTGGTGTGCTTTTGGCCATTTCTGCTCATTTACTAAACCGTGGAATAGGTATGAAAAATTGATTTCCCTTCTCACCCATCTTACTGAGATGGCTGATGACATTTCTCTTCACTATTTTAATGCTTACCACGGGTATTCTTCGGTAAGGGAGTCCTTGCAGATTGAGGTTAAATCTGATTTATCTCCTGTGACACAGGCGGATTGCGAAATTGAGTCTAAAATTCGCAAAATTCTGGCAAAAGATTATCCCCATATTCAAGTGATTGGTGAAGAGTTTGGCACTCCGGATACATTGGGCGATACACAATTGATTATTGACCCTATTGATGGTACTAAAAATTTTATTGCAGGGATTCCCTTTTTTGGATCGTTGATGGCTATTCAAGAAAAAGGCAAAATAGTGGCCTCTATGGTATCGATGCCCCGTTACCGAGAAAGATGGTGGGCCATTGCTGGCCAAGGAAGTTTTTATAATGGCCATAAAATAAGGGTATCTTCAGTACAAACACTAGGCGAGTCCATGGCCTTTCATAGCAGTTTTTCTGGAGAAAAAGCCAAGCAATCCCCACAAGGTCTTTTGCCACTCCTCAATGCCACAAAACGCCAACGAGGCTATGGGGATTTTTATGCCCATATGATGGTGGCCATGGGATGTGGGGAGTTTGCCTATGACTGTAACTTGAAGATTTGGGATATTGCTCCGCTTAAGCTGATTGTAGAAGAAGCCGGCGGCATCGTGACGGATCAATGGGGTCAAAATCGATACGATACGGGCACGATACTGTCCAGTAACGGGCAGTTTCATACTGAGTTGGTCCAACGATTGGCAACATAAGTTAAGAATGAGGGTTATTGCAGGAAAATGGAAACGGCGGCTTTTGGAATTTCCACCAGACAAGTCGTTTAGGCCTACACAAGATCGGGCAAAAGAAGCTCTTTTTAGCCGAATTCATCCTTTATTGGCCGGGGCTAAGGTGCTGGATTTATGCTGTGGGAGTGGATCGCTGGGAATCGAAGCCCTTTCAAGAGGTGCCTCTAGCTGTGTATTTGTCGATCTCGATATCCGGTATGCTTCTAAAAACCTTACAACCCTTGATGCCCTGTCCCAAGCAACCCTTGTGCGGCAGTCTATTACCGTGTTTTTGACCACATGTGTACAAAAAGAAGCCTCGATCGTTTTCTTAGATCCGCCGTGGTGGGTCTTGCATGAGGGCAACCGGTTGCCCAATCCTTTATTCGATCATACATTGAAGCTGGTTGAGCAGTTTGATATACTCTCCGAACAAGGTATTTTGGTGTGTGAACATCCGTCCTCTCTTCGTCTAAATGCTCATTATACGCCCACCCATTCAAACCGTTATGGACAGACAACAATCACCATTTTTTCTCGCAAGGACTTGTTATGATCCGTGCCATATATCCTGGAAGCTTTGATCCCATTACCAATGGCCATATTGATGTTGTCCGGCGAGCAAAAAAACAGTTTGAACATGTGATGATAGCCGTCATTCAAAACCCCAATAAACAGTCTTTTTTTTCAGTAGAAGAACGGATCTACCTCATAAAAGAGATATTTGCCACAGATACACACCTTGAGGTGGAGGGATTTCAGGGATTGTTGGTAGATTTTGCAAAAAAGAAACAAATTCATACCATTATTCGAGGACTGAGAGCGGTATCAGATTTTGATTATGAATTTCAAATGGCTTTAACAAATCGCCATTTATTCTCAGATATTGAAACGGTGTTTTTAATGACGGATGAAAAATTTTCTTATCTTAGCTCGAGTATGGTCAAGCAGCTAGCCCAGTTTGGGGCCTCTTTGACAGACTCAGTGCCCGCCTCGGTGAGCAAGGCCCTGCAAGAAAAATGGAGCTCCCTTCGGTCATGAATGATATTTTAGGAATGTTGGATACGCTAGATGCTTTTGTTGCAACCGCTAGCCGTGTTCCTTTTTCTGACAAAGTGCTGATTGAGCCTCACCGCATACGGGACTTGATTTATAAAATACGCGACACCATCATCTCCTATCAGCAGGAAGCGCCCTTGCCACAATCTTTCTCAGATTCTGTGGAAAACCCTGTGTCAGGAGAGGCTATTACCACCATAGAACAAGCCAAAAAAATAGAGAAAGGAGCAAAAGAATATGCACAACAGGTACTGGCAAGCCTGCAACTGGTTCTATCAAAAATGAAAAAAGATTTGATCAAGCTAGAAAAAAACATTGATTCGGGACGAACCCTATTAGAAAAGGATTTTTATGAGAGATAACCGTGCAACACATGCCATCCGACCCCTGACCCTCCAACGGTCTTTTACCAAACATGCATTGGGATCTGTCTTGATTGCATATGGAGACACAAAAGTCTTGTGTACAGCTTGTATAGAAGAAAAAGTGCCTCCTTTTATGAGAGGACTCCAAAAAGGCTGGTTGACGGCCGAGTATTCCTTATTACCTGGTGCCACCCATACCCGCTCCTCTAGAGAAGCAGCAAAAGGTAAACAAACAGGTCGTACCCAAGAAATCCAGCGGCTCATTGGACGTTCCTTGCGCTCTATCCTTGATTTTTCTGCGTTGGGAGAGCGTACCATTCAAATCGATGCTGATGTGCTTCAAGCAGATGGGGGCACCCGTACAGCCGCTATTACAGGTAGCATGGTTGCCTTGCATGACGCTGTTTCTGTTTTGTTGCACAATGGGATGATTCAAACCAATCCCATCAAAGAATGGTTGGCAGCAGTCAGTGTGGGTATATGTGACCAGCAGGTAAGATGCGATCTAGACTACGACGAAGATGTCCAGGCATCAGTCGATATGAATTTGGTCATGACAGAAAGCGGACGGTTTATTGAGATTCAAGGGACAGCAGAAGGAGATCCTTTTGATAGTCACCAGTTGCAAGAACTGCTCCGAGTTGGTCGCGAAGGGATTATAGACATTTTGGGTATCGTCAAAGCACAACTCGGATAAGTATCATGCAAGGTTTTTCTATTTCTCAGCGTCACCATGGGTTAATTGCCAAACAAGTGGAGACAAATTTTCCGCAAGAGTGTGGCGGATTTTTAGGAGGTATAGGCTATACCATTCAAGCGGTTTTACCCACGTTTAACCAGCACTTGTACGATAAAACCGATACATATGCTTTGGTAGGGGAAGACTTCATCAGAGCCCGAACATTTTTTTCAAAGCACCAGCTTGAGTATTTTGGTGTCTACCATTCTCATCCAAATGGAGTCGCCTACCCTTCCCAAGCAGATATCGATACAGGGCATAAATATCACTTTATCATCAGCATTCAAGACAGTCGAAAAATTGAATTTAGGGTATTTGAGATTCAGAATAGGGAGGTCCTATCAATCCCGTTGGAGGTTATTCCAGACAATAAATTTCAGGTGGTGGATATCTTCAAAAAAAAAGAGTCTTCCCTTCTTCCTCCTCATCAACCCATGAGAGACGTTCAGTCAGAGGTAAAGCTACTAGAATCATATATGGACAATATCCGCCATTCATCACCGTTGTATCCAAAATTTAATCCGATTCGACTGGACTCTGACTTCAGCACATTGGCCTAAGTTCTCTAGATTGCATACGGGTTGATGTGTTACCCTTGGGTAAACGCTTTTGTGGAGGTACAGTTGAGGTCTATTTTTATATTGTATTTTAAATGAAGGAGAAAAATGTGCTGATTAGATCTAATAAAAAAGTAACAGTGGTGGGAGCTGGTTTTGTGGGATCCACAGCCGCTCAAAGATTGGTAGAAAAACAATTGGCTGACGTTGTTCTCATCGATGTTGTTGAAGGACTTCCTCAAGGAAAAGCCCTGGATATGATGCAATCTGCGGCCATAGAGGGGTTTGATACCCACATTATTGGAACAAACGCATACCAAGATACTGCCAATTCTGATGTGGTAATCATCACCGCAGGAATTGCACGAAAACCAGGGATGTCTCGAGATGATCTTCTTGTTACCAATGCCAAGATTATGAGTGATGTTGTCTCTCAGATTGTTGCCCATTCTCCCAAAGCCATCTTGATCGTGGTATCTAATCCTTTAGATGCCATGACATGGTTGGCCTTCAAAAAATCAGGGTTACCTTCGGAGCGTGTATTTGGGATGGCTGGTGTATTGGATTCCTCTAGGTACGCTCGTTTTATTGCAGAGGCCTTGTCATGCTCTATTAAGGATGTTCGAGCTATGGTGTTGGGGGGACATGGGGATTCTATGGTGCCTGTTCCTCAGTACTCAACTGTGAATGGCATTTCTATTATCGATTTATTGCCTTCGGATCAAATAGAGGCCATTAATGCCCGTACCCGAACAGGTGGAGCCGAGATTGTAGGTCTTCTTAAGACGGGTAGTGCTTATTATGCACCCTCTGCTTCGGCTGTTGCTATGGCTGAAGCCGTTCTTTTGGACTCCAATCGAATCTTACCTGTCTGTACGTATTTGAAGGGCGAATATGGTATTCAAAATTTATACTGTGGGGTCCCCGTTGCTCTTGGCAAAAATGGGGTGCAAAAAATTGTGCAATTGCCACTGGCAGATGCCGAGCTCAAAGCCCTTCAAAAATCAGCGGAAGATGTACAAGAGTTGATTGCCAAATTGGCTTCATTTGCATAACGGATAAAAGGAGTAAACGATGGGTAAATACAGGTGTTCGTCTATTTGCAAAAAACAAATAGTTGCCATTACAGGGTTGTTGTTGGTGCTTTTTTTGATCATGCATCTTGCTGGCAATTTATTGATTTATAAAGGTCCAGAAGCCATTAATGGGTACAGCCAGACCTTACATTCTCTGGGCGGACTTCTCTGGGTGGCGCGGATTGGGTTATTGGCTGTTTTTTTAACCCACATTATTTTTACCATTTTAGTTGTCATCGAAAATCGAAAAGCAAGGCCCACCCCTTATGAAGGGGGTGCATCCTACAAACAACGCTCATTGGCCACACGGCTCATGCCCTATACAGGCACTATTTTGCTGGCCTATATCATAAGCCATTTATTGGATTTTACGATTGTATCAAAGGGGGGCTCTGCGACATTTATCAATGGTCAAAATTTTGGATTGTACGGTCGCATAGTCAATGAATTTGGGGAGCTAGATGCTGTCCTGTGGTACGTGATTGCAATGGGAGCCATCGGGTTTCATTTGGCACATGGCATTCAAAGTGTCATGCAATCATTTGGATGGAATCATCCCGTTTATACACCTCTTGTCAAAAAAATGAGTGTCCTAGTGGGCACAGGGATTGCAGTTGCATTTGCAAGTATCCCCATCTATATATGGCTGGTTATTTCTTAATCAAGAAGGAGCACACACAATGGCACTAGAGGCACACATTCCAGACGGGATCCTTACAGACAAGTGGGAGCACCATAAGTTTCACATGAAATTGGTCAATCCTGCCAACAAGCGAAAATATACGGTGATTGTTGTGGGCACAGGCCTTGCAGGGGCATCAGCTGCAGCTTCTTTGGGAGAACTTGGATACCAGGTAAAGGCGTTTTGTTTTCAAGACTCCCCGAGACGAGCCCATAGCATTGCAGCTCAAGGGGGCATTAATGCGGCAAAGAATTATCAAAATGATGGCGATAGTGTCTTTCGGTTGTTTTATGACACCTTAAAAGGGGGTGATTTTAGGGCGAGAGAGGCCAATGTGTATAGACTGGCAGAAATCAGCAATCGCATCATTGATCAATGTGTGGCACAAGGGGTTCCCTTTGCAAGGGAATACGGAGGATTGTTAGACAACCGCTCTTTTGGTGGTGCTCAAGTATCACGTACTTTTTATGCCAGAGGTCAGACAGGTCAGCAGTTGTTGTTGGGTGCTTATAGCGCCATGATGAAAGAAGTAGATAACGGAAATGTCACTTTGTTTTCGAGACGAGAAATGCTGGATATTGTCTTGGTGGACGGAGTAGCGAGAGGCATTATTGTCAGAAACTTGCTCACTGGTAAAATCGAACGATACAGTGCGGATGCCGTGGTACTGGCTACAGGGGGTTATAGCAATGTGTTTTATCTGTCGACAAACGCACAGGGGTGTAATGTCACCGCCACATGGAGAGCCCATAAAAAAGGGGCTTACTTTGCAAACCCTTGTTTTACGCAAATTCATCCCACCTGTATCCCTGTTCATGGAGATTATCAATCAAAGCTAACCCTGATGAGTGAAAGCTTGCGAAACGATGGGCGTGTTTGGGTACCTAAAACAAAAGGAGACCGTCGACCTCCTTCTTCTATTCCTGAAGAAGACAGAGACTATTATCTTGAAAGAAAATATCCTAGCTTTGGTAATCTGGTGCCACGAGATTTGGCTTCTCGAAATGCCAAACAAGTTTGTGACGAAGGCCGAGGCGTAGGGTCAACAGGATTGGCTGTATACTTGGATTTTTCAGATGCCATCCTTCGATTGGGTCATGACACGATTCAAGCCCGTTATGGCAATTTGTTTGAGATGTACGAGCGCATCACAGGAAGTGATCCTTACAAAGAGCCTATGATGATGTATCCCGCTGTGCACTATACGATGGGTGGGTTGTGGGTAGATTATCATTTGATGAGTACCGTTGCAGGCCTTCATGTATTGGGTGAGGCCAATTTTTCTGACCATGGGGCCAACCGGTTGGGTGCCAGTGCATTGATGCAAGGGCTTGCGGATGGATACTTTATTATTCCCCATACAATTGGACACTATCTGGCGTCCAATTCCTTGCCAAAAATAACAACTGACCACATTGCCTTTGATCAAGCCGAAGAAGAAGTACAGGCAAAAGTTAACACCTTACTCAACATCAAGGGAAAGCGTACCGTGAACGATTTTCACCGAGAGCTTGGGCTATTGATGTGGGACAAATGTGGGATGGCACGAAACAAAGACGGGCTAAAAGAGGCCCTCCAAAAAATTCCTGTGTTGCGAGAAGAATTTTGGAAAAATGTCAACGTTGTGGGTTCGGGAGAAGATTTTAATCAAAACCTCGAAAAAGCTGGTCGAGTAGCCGACTTTTTAGAATTTTCAGAGCTCATGATTGTGGATGCCTTGCACCGAGAAGAATCTTGCGGAGGTCATTTTAGGGAAGAATATCAAAGCCCTGATGGAGAGGCTGCCCGACGAGATGCTGATTTTTCTTATGTAGCCGCTTGGGAATACACAGGTTCTTCTCCTATTTTACATAAAGAAGCCTTGCATTTTGATACCGTCAAACCGTCTCAAAGGAGTTATAAATAATGAAAAGTACCCTTAACCTCACACTTAAAGTATGGCGTCAAAAAAATGCCAGTACACCTGGAAAATTTGAAACGTATCAGGCCAAAGATATTGATAGTCAGGCTTCTTTTTTGGAGATGTTGGATGTGGTCAACGATCAGCTGACTAAAGAAGGCAAAGAACCTATTGCCTTTGACCATGATTGCCGAGAAGGTATTTGTGGTTCTTGCGGAGCTGTCGTCAATGGACAAGCCCATGGCCCGTCGGACAAAACAACCTTGTGCCAATTGCATATGAGATATTTTAAAGACGGGGATGTGATTGTGTTAGAGCCTTTTCGAGCCAAGGCCTTTCCCATTGTCAAAGATCTTGTGGTGGACAGGTCAGCTTTTGATAGGATCATTGCCTCAGGCGGATATGTCTCCGTGCGTACAGGATCTCCTCAAGATGCCAATGCGATATTGATTCCAAAAGACGTTGCAGATTTGGCAATGGATGTGGCCCAATGCATTGCTTGTGCAGCATGCGTGGCTGCATGTCCAAATGCGGCTGCTATGTTGTTTGTTTCTGCCAAAGTCAGCCAATTGTCGTTGTTGCCTCAAGGGCAAGCAGAGTCCAAAAAAAGAGTAAAACGCATGGTCAAACAAATGGATGAAGAAGGATTTGGCAACTGCTCCAACGAGTATCTTTGCGAAGCGGCTTGTCCAAAAGGGATAACAGTTGCCACTATAGCTCGGATGAATAGAGAGCATTTTTCTTCTACCCTTTCATAATTTTATGTCAGGGTTTTTGTCACAGTCTTTTGAAGAAGCCAGTGCACTTCCTAGACAAGTATTAGCTGATCCTCATGTCAAAACTGTCCTGCAAAAAATGGTGACCCTTTGTGCAGAAGCGATTACATCCAATAATCGACTCTTTTTTTGTGGAAATGGTGGCAGTTGTTGTGATGCCATGCATGCGGCAGAAGAGTTCACGGGGCGGTTTCGAAAAAACAGACGGGCATTGCCTGCCATTGCTATCTCGGATCCAGCCCATATCACCTGTGTGGGTAACGATTTTGGGTTTGATTATATTTTTTCACGGTATGTAGAAGCCCATGGACGGCCACGCGATATTTTGGTTATCTTGTCCACGAGTGGGCAGTCAACAAACCTGATCAAAGCAGTAGAGACGGCCAAAGAGATGGGGATGAGTATCTTGTCTTTTTTGGGGAAAGACGGTGGCAAACTAAAAGGGTGTGCGACACTTGAATGTATCATACCTTCTTACCAAAGCGAGCGTATCCAAGAAATGCATATGACCTTGCTCCACTTGATGATAGAAGGGATAGAACGGCATCTTTTTCCAGAACAGTATGCTTGATGGAAACAGAGTTTTTGTGATGCGATGGCATAGGATCTGGATACGGCGTGAGGCTGTCGGGGGTGTTTTGCTGGTAGGGGCAACGGTCTTGTCTGTGATAATAGCCACTATTCCGGAGACGCCTAGTTCTGTTTCACCTGGATCTTACTGGTGGATAAAAGAAGGTCTGATGTCGGTTTTTTTCTTTGGGGTAGGCCAGTAGTGTCCGGTCTTTTGAAAAAAGAGTGAGTACAAATTGAGTAGAAGAATTTGGC
>CAXNHA010000003.1:0-33723 GCA_964202165.1 Candidatus Marinamargulisbacteria bacterium
GTTTGCCAATTAAACCTGTCCAGAACCAGAAACCTGCTCAGCCTATTCAGAAGACAAGCCCGAATAAAGAGAAAAAACCTTTCGAAGAACCTGTCAACAAGAAGCTCACACAACCTTTAAAAGACACAAGTTGGACAGAGTTCAACCCAAATAAGCCACTCCATGTGGAAAAATTGACGCAACAAGCGTCTCCAACCCAAAAAGACGAATGCTCTCCGGATGGCGGGGGTGGGTGTCAGCCTTCTCAAGGCTGTAGTCCAAACGGGGTTTGTACTCCTGAAGGGTATGCTTGTCAACCGGACAGATAGGTGTCAGAAAAGGAGCTCTACCTCCAACATCGGTTTTTCTTTTTCTCAAATCTTTTAGACAAAACCAGCACCCAGCACTTCTTGACTGAATTTCCTTCTTTCTCTTCTCGAAGGGTTGTTTGTGGTGGTGCTGGTGTGTCTTGGGATGAATTTGCAGTACCAGAGGAAAGCCAGTTGTTTCGGTTTTTTCATTCCGAAAAAATTCTTTCCATTGTCTTTGGCACCGCAGGTATTCCAAGACAAAACTATAAAGCCAGCATTTGGGTCAATCGCTATAAAGAGGGTGAATACATCAACCCGCACAGAGACAATGGAGGCTCTACCCAGTTGCTGGTCTGTTTGCGTGGAACAGATGAATCCAACGGGGGCGGGCTTTTCTTAGAAGAAAGCAAGGGTGTTGCCCATCATTTGCAACTAAAAGCTGGAGAAGCTGTTTTGTTTGAAGCCACAACGTTAAAACATTGGACAACACCACTTGTCGCCACACCAAATCATAAAAGTCCAATAAGGGAGGTTGCTGTTGCGCGCTACTACATCTAATGTCGATTGTTTGTCACACACTATTTTATTAGATCATGCTTATTTTTCATTTTCAGAAGATGTTTACTTGGTGAAGGGGGCTTCCAGGCATTGTATATATGACCTGAAGAATGGGTATTTATACGCCATCAGCGCATTGGCAAAAGACGTATCAGATGCATTACACACAAAACCCTATGCTTACAAAGATCTATCAGATGAAGCCAAATCTATTGCAGATTTTTTTCTCGAATCAGGTCTCTTAGAGACTTCTTCTGCACCTGCAACAATGCAAGACATACTAACCTTAAAAAGAGAGTTTTCACCTTCTTTTTCTTGGATAGAGGTCACTAGAAAATGCAACTTAAAATGTACGTTTTGTTATGAAGAGTCTAGTCCAGATTGCTACGAAAAAATGGATTTTGAAGACTTTAAGTTGGCCATAAAGAATCTAAAAGATGTGGGCATTCGCAATATCCAATTTATTGGTGGCGAGCCCATGATCCTTGGCGATGAACTCAAAAAGATGATTACCTATTGCCGACAAAACCCAACTGATTTTGATTTTATTGAGGTGTATACCAACGGGGTCTTTATTCAAACGCATTGGTGTGAATTCTTTAAAGAACATGACATCAGATTGGCCCTGTCTGTGCATTCGTATATCCCTGAAGAACATGACAAAGTAACCCTAACAAAGGGATCACATGCACGGGTTATACGTGCTATAGATTTGATTCAACGATTTGAAATCCCTTATAGAGTTGGAGCTGTTCAAACAGCCTCTTGTCAGGTGGGAGAAAAAACAGAAACTACCTCATATACCATTCGGCCAGATAATGTACGTTTGTCTGGTAGAGGAGCCATCTCTCAATATAATTTGGACATGTTTAAACAAAAAGCTATTACCAAAGACAAAAAACGCTATCCCATTACAAAGCAACAAGTTGTCCAACATGTATCTGGGCATCAGTGTTTTATGAAAGACTTGTATATCGGTACTCAGCTTGATGTCTTTCCTTGTGTGATGGAAAGACGATTTTTGTATGGCAATCTCAAAAAAGAGTCGCTAAAAAAAATCGTGCAGGCAGCAACAACGAGATACTTATCAAAAGATAGTATTGATGGGTGTAAAAGCTGTGAATATCGTTATGGATGTTTTGATTGTAGACCAGATGCCAATGGGTTGGGCGAATTTCAAAAACCTTGGTTTTGCTCTTACGACCCCTACACAGGAGAATGGTCTGATTTGGAGGAGATGTTTAGCAACTTGCAACAAGGCATCTATCACGCTTCTGTCTACAAATCTTCTCCAGTACTTGCTCTGTCATGATTTCTGGAGTTACGTCCCTTTCTTTTCAAAAACAAAAAAAAGTCATTCAAAAAGATGTCACCAAAGGACAGGAAGGCCCCCAAGAAAATAAGATCTACAACATCCTAACATTAGCTCGTCTGGAAGATTTAAATATATCCCAAAAATATCAATCCAAAGATGATTGGGATGCTTATGAGCAGAATAAAAAAAATTCGGATGCACAATTTGTTGCCAAAGATAGGGGCCGGAAAAAAGCCTACTTAGGTCTAGACAACTTGAAGGCATTTTCTTCTGACAAGATCGAGCTATTACAATATCCTAAGACTCTCTCAAAAGAATTGCCTAGCTCGGCGTTGTTTTCTCAAATTGCACGAGGCGTTCGTTTTATGCACCATAATGACATTGTCCACATGGATCTTAAAGAAGGAAACATCTGTTTAAATAGAAAAGGTACGCCAAAAATTATAGACTTTGGCGTTTCTAAAGATCTAAAAGAACCCTTGGAAAACCAAGGCCCTATTGGCACCAGACATTATCAAAGTCCTGAATTAATTCATGCTTTTGTTCATAAAAAAATATCGGGGGTTGATTTAAAAAAGGCAGATATTTTTTCGTTGGGGGTTTTATTTTTTAATAGGCTGATCTCCTCAAAAAAAGAGGAGTCCGAATATCATTTGATCAAGTGTGTTTACCAAGTAGAAAATAAGAACTTGGATCTTTCTTTAAGAAAAAAAAGTGTCTATAAGTGGGTCCAAGATATTGACAACACATGGATAAATGTCTGGAAAGATCCAGATAAACAAGAGGCTTTTCGCAAAATAATATCCCGCGAACTCAAAGCCCATTGCGATATTTTTGGAAAAGAAGCCATTGAATGTATTGTGCGGATGCTAGACCCCTTGCCTGAAAAACGTCCTTCTTTAGATCAGATTATCGATACCATTTCAAAAAAAATGGAGCTATTGGATAAAAATATATCAATTGTACAAGATTTTTTGGCACATCCTTGTTTTAAGAAAGCGATCAACAGCCCCACATATCGGTCAAATACGGCAAAAGAATTATTGGTCAATCTTGGCGAAATAGGATTGAGTAGCTTGACATACCATTCACGCGAAGCGTTGATCTTGGGCAAAGGATTCCAACGGTTTTATCTGACCGTTTTTATGAGAAAATTTCGTGAACTTTCCCGTTTATATCCCAGAATCATGCATGCTATTCGCAAAGACTATATCTCAAGTTTGAGCGAAAAAGACAAAGACGCTTTGCAGATGGCTTTAAAAACAAATGCAAAAAAAGCAAACAAGACGATTCTTTATGATATGTGTCATGGAGCCATTGTGTATGCCATTTTGCAATCCGTTAAGCAAGATATGGATTGGCTTCCCTATGCTTTATGTATTGCATCACAGCCCATTATTGACTACCTACGCCTTGAAAAATCGCAGGTGTTTTATGAAAAAAATCGCCTTCAGCTTAAGAAAAATGATCCTGAGTTATCAAACATGATTGAGTCAAAAGATAAATATAAAATGATGATTGCAGAAAGTTTGCTAAGCTTTCTCATTAATACTGCTGGAGAGTATATATTTTATCAGATGGTCGACGGCGCGCTTGTTGAAAAAAATGGGGAAAAATCTCTACAAAACGATGCGTGGATACATACATACGTGTTGGTGGCTTCGCTTATGTTGCTTTTATTGGGGCATTTTGGATTTGATTCACAAAAGCTATAGCATAAAAAATCACAAAAAAACTTAGACGGCTCTCTCTAGAATATGCTATGCTCCTGTCCCAAGCTTTTAAGCACAACTTTTTCAAAAAAGTGACAATTGAGGAGTTACCTTTGACACAAGAAAATCTTCGGAATTATGCCAATATAAAAGTGATGGGAATTGGGGGTGGAGGCGGAAATGCAGTCAATCGCATGATTGCCTCTGGCGTCAAAGGGGTAGAATTCTGGACCATTAATACCGACTTGCAATCTCTCAACGTATCGCTATCAGACAATAAACTCCAAATAGGTGCCAAGCTCACAAAAGGACTTGGGGGTGGTGCAATTCCCATGGTGGGAGAACAGGCTGCAAAAGAGAGCAAAGAAGATATAGAGGCCGCTCTAGAAGGCTCAGACATGGTGTTTGTCACAGCAGGTATGGGGGGAGGAACAGGGACTGGTGCTGCTCCGGTTGTTGCAAAAATTGCCAAAGAATTGGGCGCTCTTACCATTGGCGTTGTCACAAAACCGTTTAAATTTGAAGGCCCTGTGAGATCGCGTCAAGCAGAAGAAGGTTTGCGAAAACTAAGAGAGCATGTAGATGCTTTGATTATTATCCCCAATGATAAATTGATGAATGTTGTCGAAAAAATAACCTCTATGTTGGATGCGTTTCGGTTTGCAGATGATGTGTTGAGGCAAGGGGTTCAGGGTATCGCAGATCTTATTACGGTTCCTGGTCTGATCAACTTGGACTTTGCTGATGTACGTACCATCATGATGAATTCAGGTTCAGCTATGATGGGGATGGGACGTGCCAGTGGAGAGGACCGTGCGGTTGTTGCAGCTACACAGGCCATTTCTTCTCCTTTGCTTGAAGAAACCGTATATGGGGCTACAGGGGTGATCCTCAATATTACCGGCAGTGAAAATTTATCTTTACACGAAGTGCATGCAGCAGCTGAGGTGATCTACGCAGCGGTTGATCCTGATGCCAATATCCTATTTGGTTCTGTGGTGGATGAACGCCTAGAAAATGAAATTATGATTACGGTTATTGCAACTGGGTTTAAAAATCAAGGTCAAGAAAGTAGTATTCTAAAGCGTCAATTGGCTTTTTCAACCTCAGATCAAGTCCTAGATGAGGACACCATAGAAGAGGATATCGAGTCTGTCTCTCAAAAAGAAGAAAGACGATCGATTGATCAAGCGCCTGTGTCTCCCTCTTCTTCTCTCACCCAAACACCCACCATTCCATCAGAGTCTATCCCTGATTCTCCTCAACAAGAATTTGATTTGGACGTGCCTGCATTTTTGAGAAACCTCAGCAACTAGTTAGCCAATGCGATGGTCTTTTTGGCTGGCTATTGTTTTTGTCTTTTCTTTTTTTACTACCTGTAGAGCAACTCACATTTTTAAAGATATTCCAGCCCAACATTGGGCGAGGCAATCTGTAGAAAGATTGGATCATCTTGGGATTACCAGTGGCTACCAAGATGGGACATTTCGGGGTCGAAAATCGCTTTCTAGGTATGAATTGGCCTTGTATTTGTCCAATCTCGAACACATACAGAGTAAGCAATTGGCCCAACTTTATCAAAAAATTCAAGATCTTCAGTCAGAAATCAATCACTTAAAATCACATCCATGACAGATTCTTTTGAAGAATGGCTCCATCAAAAAACCCATTCCCTATCGGATCCATCTCTCAGACGAACCTTGCACCCTATTTGCCATCAACAAGGGTCTCTTATTCGTCTCAATGACACCTCTTATATATCGTTTACTTCCAACGATTATCTTGGATTGTCGCAACACGAAGATGTGTTGCAATCCTATCGTGACGGCATTGCCAGATGGGGGGCGGGATCCGGCGGTTCGCGTGTTTTGGGTGGCGATCGGGAGGTGTTTCATATCTTGGAATCAAGACTGGCCTCTCTTACCGGCCAAGAATCGGCCTTGGTATTTAACAGTGGTTATCAAGCCAATGTGGGTATTGTGTCGGCATTGCTTACAGAAAAAGATGTGATTTATGCAGATAAAAAAATCCATGCCAGTATCTTGGATGGTGCAAGACTATCCAAAGCAAAGTTGTACCGATTTGCTCACCACAATACAACCCATCTCAAAGAGATACTTACAAAAACAAGGGATCTCTATGCCAATGCCCTTATTGTCACCGAGTCTGTGTTTAGCATGGATGGCGATTTTTGTGATATTCAAGAGCTTGTTCATCTAAAAGAGGCGTTTCAAACATGGCTCATGATTGACGAAGCCCATGCATTTGGGATTTATGGCAAGCGGTATCAGGGTAGAATAGACTGCACCCAATGGGCAAAATCTGTCGACGTGACAGTGGGTGCTTTTGGAAAAGCTGTTGGTACCTGCGGGGGATTTGTATCTGGAACAAGGCTTCTCAAAGAATGGCTTATTCAAGCTTGCCGGAGTTTTTTGTTTTCCACTGCGTATTGCCCAGCCATTGCCGCTGCAACACTGACGAGCTTGGATATCCTTGCACCAGGAGACTTGCAAGGGCAGTTGGCGATAAGAGTAGCCTCGTTCAAAGAACAACTCACCCTAAACAAAATCCCATTCTTAGGTCAATCTCATATCATTGGGGTTGTGATAGGGGATGAGCAAGAGGCCATGGATGTTGCACAGTATTTTCAAAACAATGGGCTTTGGGTACAAGCCATCCGACATCCTACAGTTGCCAAGGGGGAAGCGCGCTTGCGTTTGGTTATTACAGCCATGCATACCCAAGATATGATAGATCGGCTCATAACGATTTTATGTTCACCCTATGTTCGTGAAAAAATTCGTTTCATTGCATAAATTTTCATGCAAGTTTAAACAAAAACCCCACGATAGTCTCTGTATAAAAAGAGATTATCATGCCAAACACATCTTTATTTTTTTATAGCCGACACCTTCTTCTCCTAGGGATGGTGCTCTATTGCGCCACTTTTCTTGTTGCAGAAGACTTGGTCATTCTAAAAAACGGGCAACCCGCTATCACCAACAATGGTGCCGGCATACCCGAGTATGCAAGCCCCACGACACTCGCTCAAGATGCCCTTTCTGGTTTACCTGACATTTATGTACGTTCTTATTCTTTTAGAGGCACACTCACTTCCATGGAAACACTGATTGCAAACGGTTTGAACACAGCGGATCAAGGGAATACCTTGCAAGAGCTCAAAGTGCTCGGTAGCCCTCTGTGTTATCCAAGCCCTTTTAGGCCTGCGTATGGCACAGAGCTTCGTTTTACCATGAACCGTGATGCGGAAGTGCAGATTAGAATTTATGACATGGCAGCAACTCAAGTGTATCAAGGAAATTTTCCAAAAGGGGGGGTGTTTAGCCCCTCTCCATCAGATCGTCTGGGTGTACTTGGCATCAATAGCCTCAAAATTAGCCAAGCGTTGTTGGGGTCCGATATGTCAGCAGGTGTCTATTTTGTGTTGATCATGAGCGATGGAAAAATATTGGCAAAAACAAAAGTGGCGGTCATACCATGAGATACTTTATTCTTATCTATCTATTTCTGTTTTGCTTGAGCGGGACTGCATTGGCTCAAGCCAATTACTTTTCCCCCGCTGACATTGGGACAGCCGCTGGGACCATTGCAAAAGGAAACATCGTGGGATTTAGCAAGTTATCCAACTCTGTTTTTGACAATCCAGCTGCATTGTATCGGGTTGGAAAATTATCAGCCTCTGTTTTTGCTACCACGTTTATGGAGGAAGTGGATTATAAGAGCCTATCTGTTGCCATGCGAACCCCCATCGGGGTCATAGGATTGGGATATATGTCTGCAGGGGTTGTTGGCATTCCTAAAACAGCCAAACATATCTACAACTCTGATCCATCTGGACAAGACTATGATTTTGTTCAAATTGATACCTATTCTTACCAAAACACAATGATTAAAGCAGCCTATGAATGGTCTCAAAATAAACTGTTACACTGGGGCTTTGCTGCTACGTACTACAATACTGTTGTGGATACCTATGTCGCCAGCGGGATCAATGCAGATGTTGGACTATCCATTGATTTTGGTAGCTTAAATGCCAGCATCGTACTGCGCAACATTATTCCTGGCCTAAAAATGCAATACCGCTCAACAACAACATCCAAAAAACCATCTGACAATGTGGTCCAAGATCCCAGCAATCAATATGCAAATGAGGTTGTTCCGGTTAATCCAAACGATTCTTCCAAGGGATATTATGATGATTATGGAACACAAACAGAAAAGCTCCCCCTAGAAACGATTTATGGGGTACAATACCGCTGGACAGATTTTAAGTTTTTGGGACAAGTTCATATGTCTGATACCAATCGAAATCTATTAAAATCTTTTGGGATGTCTTATCGACCCTCTCTTTTATCGCTCGTTGAGTTTTCAGGAGGCTATCGAGATTTTTTGGCCGGCAAAGATGTAAAATCTAGCATAACCGTAGGATTGGGACTGAACTTGGCAGGAATAAATTTTGATTATGCTTATGAAACCAGCTCCCACCCTCAATACAATGGAAAACATTATTTTTCATTGGGACTTTCTTTGTAACCATGAATTGATTTGTTATGAATACAACACCTACCTTATATCGCTTATTTTGCAAAAAAATAACCCTGTTTCTGTTTGGATTGGGGCTTGTTTTTTTTCAGGCTACGCTTGCTCATGGGGTAACCATGAATATCCAAGATACCTACTACTCAAAGACGCAAGATAAATATCTAAATGGCACTTACTCCGGTGTGGTTTTTAAATTAAAAACAGCAACCGCTATCCTCTTTGAAACCACAATCCCCCAAGTTACGTTTACCAATGGATATTTTGAGATTTCTGTCAGTGTCAATGCCACCTTGTTTAACCGTACGTTGCCCATTGAAGCCGTCCTTACTGTACAGGGAGAGTCTATGTCTTTCCCGTTGCTATCCGTCCCATACGCCATTCGATCAACTGTAGCTGAACTAGCCCGCAGTATCCCTATATCTGCTATAAAAGGGTCTTTTGCGACCGTTAACGTTAAGAATGGCATTTCTGTTCGCAACCTTCAGAATAAAAGTGTCTTTATTGCCAAAAAAAACACCTCTGTTGGCATCTTAAATGGAGCACCTGCTTTTTCATTGGATATTAGAGGGACTGTCAATGCAACCAACTTGCTTGTAAACAAGGGGGATATTCGCACCATTTTTTCCTGGAAGGCTGACGCGACCAATCCAAATAACATCTACTTTAAAGGCGGGTTTGTTGGCATCAATACCAACAACCCTTTTTTTGGACTTCATGTTGATGGAACAATCAATGCCTCGACTTATCTGATCAATGGACAAAAACTCAGCAACTCTTTGGATTGGAAAAGGAACCCCACAATTACGCCCAATGTTTACTACCAAGATCTTGAGGCATTTGTGGGTATTGGTACAGCTGTGCCAAAAGAAAAAGTAGATGTTGTTGGGGGGCTCAAACTAAGTATTCCGAAAGGCATCGCAAATACAGTTGGCACCATTCAATGGACAGGCTCTGTTTTTAAGGGGTATCTTCTTCTACCTGATAATGCAATTCCCACATGGCGGGTATTTCCGGGGATAAATGGATCGGGAAATACCAACAAAGTAGCCTTATGGAGCGGTCAAGATCTATTCGCTTTTCCCAACAACCTTTCCTATTCAAGTTTGCTACGCATGGATCCTACTGCCAATGCTATCGGTATCGGTGGGCTTGGCACCTCAAAGCTTGATATTTTTGGGACTCAACTGGGTCGAAACCTCCTGTCTGTGATTGGCAGTCAAGCTGAACCCTCTCTTGTTGTTTTGCCAGAGGGAAATATAGGCATCGGTGTTCAAACACCTGCCTACAAACTTCAGATAGCAGGGGTCTTGGATGCCCAAGATTTTACAGTCAATGGAGAAATTTTACGGCTTACCTATTCTGTGAATGATATTTGGACACGACGCCCTTCTTCTCGCAGCATCTACTATCTTCTGAATAACATTGGTATTGGTCGTCCCGATCCTAAGAATCTATTGGAGATTGCTCAGCCAACGGGAGTGCCTACCCAAAATCCTGCCATCACATTTACCAACACATCCACCTTGGTCTCTTATACACTAGGCGTAGATACCCACTCAAAAAACACATTTAGAATTGAGAAGGGTATTGCCCTTGGGCAATCAAAGCCTCTTTTTGTGGCACAAGAAGGTCGGTTTGGGGTGGGTACAGATCCCCCAAAAGCCAACCTCCATGTAAGTGGCAATGAAGGGATTGTTTTTTCTGGTACATTTTTACCCTTGGGCACCACATCCAACTATCTTCCTGTCTCGGGACCTGGCACACGTTTGTTGTGGTATCCTCCCCGATCCGCTCTTAGAATAGGCACCGTCTCTACTGCAAATTGGAACTTTAACAATCAAGGTCTATACACCGTTGGAATGGGTCTCAATCCCTTGGTAGAAGGAAACCTAAGCGTTGCTATGGGTGGTGCACAAAACCAGGTAACGGGGGTATATGCCTCTAGTGTTGGGGGATTTAACAATCAGGCTCAAGGTGATTTTTCTTTGGCATTGGGTCGCAACACACAGGCCCTTCATCATGGCACATGGGTATGGGCAGACAACCAGAACTCTCCTATTGGCTCTGTGGGAGAAAACCAAGTAATTTTACGTGCATCTGGTGGCGTTGCAATAGGGACATCCAATATCCAACAAACGGGACTGACCTTATCACGATCTGCACCAACTGGAAGTATCTTGTCATTGGTTGGAAATGAGACCGTGTCTTTTCAGGTGAGCTCAAACGGACTCATTAGAATAGGCTCATCACCTATATCTTCGCCATCTACAGGACCCCCTACCAAGTTGTCTGTATTGGGAGATACGGGACTTGGGACACTGGCATCCTATGGCATGCTCGGCATTCAACCTGCATCCACATTTGACACGGTCATGATGATTATTGGCAATCAAGGTGTTGCAACTCCTGCCATGATGGTGACCAAAGAGTTGGGTGTGTATATCGGCACAACACCTTCTTTTAGATTTGTTGATCTAGAACATCCAGATTTGCAAACCAATGGATTTATTCGAGTGGCGAGTGGCAGTGTACTCGCAGATTCTTATACATTTCCAGACGGGCAACAATTATCTGGCGATCCTCCAAATTATGTTTGGCAATACCGCAACACCACTCCCAATATCTATTTTGTATCCGGAAATGTGGGTATTGGCACAACAACCCCTAGACATTTGCTCCATTTATCTAATATGGGAAGCTTGGCATTTGAACCTCCCGGGTTATCTCCTCTCATTACCATCAATTTGGACGACCAGGATCTCTATACATTCGGCATTTCACGTACGATTCCGGATCGGTTGATCATACAACCTAGTACGATGAATGCAGTAAATAGTCCTTTTTCTGTATGGGGTAACCGTGTGGGTATTGGGACTGTTTTCCCAAAAGTCGCATTACATGTATCTGGCGATGTGTTTGTAGCCTCTCGGATTCGTGTTGGAACACCCGCCAACGCAAGTAGCCTATCTGTCAGCGGGTCCATTGCCAGCAACAAATTCTTTATCAAAGGATCCGTTATTGCCCCCGGAGGTACGCCTTGGTCCTCTTTTATATCCCCATCCAGACTCTATTATGATACGGTGTTAGACCCCGCAAAAAACCTCTATAGTTTTGTGGGTATTGGAACCCAAATACCCCGCTCAGCACTGCATGTCGCAGGCACGCTTCGTTTGCTTGGAGATACTGAAAATTTGCCATTTCTGCGCATATCCAAGGAACTCTATGGCAACACGGTATCGCAAAACGAGGTGGCATTAAAAGACACCTCAGGATCTATCTATTCTAGCTTATACGTTACTGGCAACAGACTTTTTCTTAAGGGATCTATTGTATGGTCTATATCGGATGTATTTTCAAAAGGGGCTGGACAGTATGGCAACATTGCCTTGTGGGTGCCCCTTGCCGATCAAACAACTTCCTATACCTTGGGAGACTCCGCATTAATCTGGGATTCTAGACAAGGAAGCAATCCAGGCAAATTGTTGTTTGAAGGGGATATTCTAAGCGATATTACCAAAACAACCCCTTCTTCTTTTTTGATCACCAATACCACCCGGATTGGAAATCCGACGTTGCTCAATGTGATAGATGTGCAATCGTCCATCGATCATAATGGTGCGCTGAGTAATTCCAAATCACATTCTGGGAAACGCGTTATGCTCACCTATGACAAAGATACCGAGGGAGGACAGTCAGAGGGTGTATCCATTACCCTACGTCAACCCCCCAATGCTTCTTTTACTGCGGGCGCTCAAGCCATTGGACTGTCTGTAGATTCATCAGGTGTAGCTGTGCAGTCTTTTGGAGATAAAGGTCTCAACACAGCTGCTGTTTTTTTGGGAAAAGTAGGGATTAACACCATGACGCCCAGTGCAGACTTAGATGTAAGAGGGTCTATATTGGCCAAGTTTTTTACCATCTCCAGACAACTCACCATGTCCACGCTCAATGTGACCAACAGCCTTAGCATTATGTCTCAAAACAGAGTCGGCATTGGCACCACAACGCCAAAAACAGATTTGGAAATTGTGAATAGCATGCAAACAAACTCTCTGATCGCAAGCGGGATCCATACCGAATCCCTCACCGTAGCCCCAGCATTTTTTTCTGTGAATAATTTTCGAGTCGGCATTGGCACCACAACGCCGGTTGCCCAACTTCATATTTCAAGATCGTTTTTGGATATTCTTCCTACCGAATTTTCTTTTCAAAATCTTGGGGTTAGCATCAATATTGCAACTGCTCTTCAAAATTGTTTTGGGCTTGATATTGCTATTCGATCTGCATCGCCAGCAGGTCTATTTCCTCTGCCAAACAATTATCTAGGTAGTTTTGATGGCACCTCAAAAGAAGCAAAGGGGATTGCCATCTCCTTAAAAAACATCATTGCCGACCAACCCTTCCGTGAGATCACCGGACTGTCCATCACCCTGCCTAAACAGAGCACCCAAAACGCAGCCATTTTTAGGGGAGGCTTTGTTGGCATTGGCGTCTCAGATCCTCAGACAGAATTGGATGTAGCAGGCACCGTATCCGTGGATTACTTCAAAAACAAATTATCCAGTACACTTAGTAGCGGGGCTTTTGACTTTTTAGAGGTGAGATCCTCTACTCAAAATCTGAGGGTTACAGGGCCCGTTGTGATGGAAAACGCAACAGTAAAAGATTTGATCCAACAACAATTATCCGTCAAAAAAATCCTTTATTTTAAAGACAAAAGTCTCAGTATCAACTCTGCTCTTTTGTCGGGCAGAGGCAATATCGTCTCTACCTTGTCAGCCCAATCGATGCAAGTGAGCACAGATATCGCTGTAAGAGGCCCAGCCCAGCTTCTTTCTCTTTCCTCTGGAAAAGATGCATTTGCCCCTATTGGGGTTGCTATTATTGGAAAAACACAGGTGGCGTCGGTTTCTGTATCAGAGGCTCTGTTTGCAAATACTGTATCGATCAATGCTCTCTTTGTGATGAACAAAGACAGAAAATTAGGCATCGGCACCACAGCCCCTCGCTATGGTATTGATATTCAGATACCGCCCAGCCTCACCCCTATAATAGGCACGCCCATTCTTTTTGAGGCAAACAACAACGAGTCCTGGAATGCCATCCGAATCAGCCAATCCCAAGGGAACGCCGTGGGTCTCTTGGCAGTATCTGACACCGATAGTGGTTTTACCTCAGGATCCGGGGTGGTGGCCATAAAAACAGGCAACTCAAGCTCGGCACTGTCTTTTTTGTCTGATCCAGACTCTGGCCCACCGGCAGAACATATGCGCATTACATCCTCTGGAAATGTGGGCATCGACACCTCATCTCCGCAGTCCAAACTAGATATTAATGGGGATACAATTGTGCGTGAATCTGGATCTGTCAGCAACCCTGTATCAGTCAAAACGGTCTCAAGTCCCGCGGGACTATCGTTGCTTTCTTCGCTCATTCTTCCCACTGATTCTAGTGTAACAGGGTACGGTGCGTCCGAGCAGTCGATCGAGTTGCGTCCTACAACCCCCGATGTTGCGGCAACAGGAATCCTCTCTCTGTTTGTAAGAGAAAAAGACAACAGCCTCTATTTTCAAACCCTTTCATCAAGCGGTCACTCTGTATCCGAAAATTTGAGCATACCCATTACCTCCTCAGCATGGGGACTGGCCACCTATAGTACAAAAAATCGCTTGGCAAGTGCCAAATCACTCCAATGGGTACCTTCTACCACCTCTCCCAATATTCTAAAAGTCAATTCTCTTGTGTCATTGATGGGAGGACCCGGTACTGCATCTGGCAAAAACAATGCCGTATCCAGTGCTCTTTATATGACCATCAATGACCGGACAAAACCCAGTACCGCACGGTTTACTGGCACTACCATTGTGCTTGGCAATAGCCAAGCAGGCCCCCTCCCTTATGTGGGTACTAATCAAACAGCAGTGGGCATTGGCGTCGATATGGATAGGCTAAAAGAAGCCGGTACCACTAGCCAAGGGCTCTCTACTCTATCCAAAAAAATTGCGGCCGTCTTTTTATCTGGCAGTCAAACCAGTGGCAATGTCGGTATTGCCACCAGTCCCAATAGCACATCTGTTATGGATCCCATGGCAGCCTTGCATGTGCGATCCGACAGTCCTACCCAATCGTTGTTTTTGCTGCAGGCCCAAGATACAACGGGAAAAAAAGACCCATTGCTTATCGTACTTCCTACTGGAAATGTTGGCATTGGTACCGCCACTCCCGGCTCTAAATTGTCCATTTTATCTGCTGATACGACCCAATCTTCTTTGGCATTTTTGGTACTTAACAATCAAGAAAAACCCCTTTTTGCCCTCACCAATGAGGGTCAACTGGGCATTGGAAGGCTAAAACCCGCTGCGGGGCTTCAGTTAACGGGAACCCTGAGATCCACGACGTTTCACTCCCATACCTTGAGCCTTCCCTCTTTACGATTGGGGGATTATTTTTCGGTAGATGCATCAGGCATTGGCATGGGGATATATCCTCCCAAAGCAGATTGGCATATCATTCGGTCTTTTGTACGCCCTTCCAAGGCTGTTTTTTTGGAAAAAATAGCCCTGGCAATTCCTGCAAATACGGGGATCAATGCCAACATAGCAGGCCTCCAATATGCTACAAAATCCAAGTTGGCCAACACATTTGGATCTCTTCAAAATACACCAATCGACAATCGAGGCATGGGAATATCACTAGAAAAAATGGAGCTGGCTCCAAATGGGATTCTCACCGGACTTTATGTCACCGTTTCTGCTAACAATAGCCAAAATGAAAACCCAAGATGGACAGCTGCTTACTTAGGTGGGGGGAAAGTAGGTATCGGCACAAGTACGCCGGAGATGACGTTGGATATCAATGGGGATTTGCGTGCACGATCTATCTATGCCGACAATTCTCTTTTTAATGTACCCACCGCCAAGCTAATCTCTATGGCTGTACGCAAAAACGCCCCTTTTTTAGGGGATGCTTATGTCTCTGGCAATGTGTTAACTGTTTCAAAAATATTGTCCATTGAGAATACCACATCGCTCACACTCTTGTTTTCCGACCCTACCCATAAAATACTTGAAAGCAACCAGTTGCTTCGGGCTATAGATGCAACAGTGCCGGCCTTATCCGTTGGGGTGGTGGGTCGACCTCAAGATCAATTTCCTCCTGATACTTCGAGACGCTTGTATACAAAAGGGGATGTAAAAATAACAAACGGCAAGTTTGATGCAGGCCTAGCTCTGTCTCGGTTAAATCTGCTAAACAGCATAAATGCCCCTCTTTACCTCCAAGCTAGTAATATTGTGGTTGACCGCTCTTTGCGAGGAGATATTGTGATGTTAACTCCCTTTGAGATGAACGCTGTAGACCCTCTTTTTGGAGCCGTGTATACCAGCACCGCAATTGAGACTCCAGATGAATGGATGTATAAGTCATCTGCAACAGAGATAAAAGACAAGGATGGTAAGATTATTAATCCTGGAATCAACATCTCTAAAACAATCAAAGTTCCTACATCCAACGAAGGTGCATTGCCCTTCTTTTCTCCTGAATATGCCAACAACATTCATCCTATTACAGGTCTGTCGTGGCTTGCATCAACGAGCTCACGCACCGCCTCCATTCTGTCTATCAAAAGCGATGAAAATGCCACAGATCATGTTGCTGGATTAGACCTCATTGATTTTATTGGTCTTCAACGCGTGAATACCCATGTCGCCCATACGCTTCACATGGGATTTAACAACCGTATCGCCAAAACCAATTCTACCTTCAAGGGTCTGTCTATCTTGTTGCAATCAAACAGCAATGTTCCCCTATCAAACAGCGATACTGCGATAGGCCTAACGGTAGATATGTCCAAGCTGCCAAATCGTGGGTCTACACAATTGCCTATCGAAGAAGATAAGCCTCTCAACGGTCAACGATACGCTGCATTTTTCTTGTCAGGAAAAGATGTGCCAGGCAATGTCATGATTGGACCGGCACGTAAAAATCCTTCTGCAAATCTTCATGTTGTTGCCGGATCTACAGCACCTGCTTTGTGGATAGACAGTCTCACGACGCCCCATATTCTTTCTGTGACCGCTACCGGCAGTGTTGGCATTGGTACAACAGCCAATAGCACCCTCACACTAGAAGGCCCCCTCCGTATTGCAACGGATACGAGCCTTCTGTTTGTTGCAACCACCAATCAGAGAGTTGGCATTGGCACCCCCACACCAGACAGCACCCTTACCCTTGTGAATAACACATCTACCCTCTTGTCTTTATCTGCTCAGGCAATGCCTGCCCGTTTTGTGGTGGATGCAGCGGGTAGCATGGGGATAGGGGTGTCGGCTCCCCTCGCCCGAGCTCATCTCAGTGCACCGCCATCTTCTCTTCAATCTAATCTCACGGCCACAGTCAGGTACAATAATGTGGATTCTACGCCTATCAGTAAGTTAGGCTTTACTCAGCAAAATGGTTATCTAGTCGATCAGCAGGGCAATCAACAAGTTATTACGCGGAACAACGGGCAAGGTAATCTCGAACAACTTTATATCGGTATCGTGAAGGTGAATGATACATACTATTATTACGGCTCCAAATATGCTGTAAACACCTCTACACCTGAGGAAGAATCCGTACCACTCAACGTACCTCTTTTGCTCGCAATAGGCACAAAAAACAGCACTATCGAGGTGCCCTTTAGGATATCGGCATCCGGTAATATTGGGATTACCACACCCGTTGCTAGAAGCACATCCTATGCCCCCCCATCTTTGGGTTATTCACTCTCTGTCAGCAAGAATGTATTGTCTGGATCTTCTTCTTCGCTGAAGTCAATACGTGCCTTGAATACCTATCAAGGATTTGTTGCAGCACAAAATCAAGACTTTTTATGGACAGGTCTCAATACTACAAAACCCACTATCTTGTTTGGAAAAACAAGCGCAGATCCCTCTTCTTTTGCAATTGTACAAGGTAAAAATTCCACCGAAATCATGCGGTTGACAGGCACAGGCATTGGACTTGGCACCTCCTCTCCAGAAGCCATGCTCCACGTACGAGGATCGTCATCTGTGCCTATTTTTGCGATAGACAAGGCAAACAACACCCCTATCCTCACTGTGGATGCATCTGGACAAATAGGTATCCAAAATAAAACGCCTCATGCCTCATTGGATGTGAGTGGCAATCTCGGTATTAGCCGCTTGGTAAATGCTGTCGATACAGGCACCTCGCTCACTGGAAAAACCATGACCCTTAAGAATATAAAACAAACTCGTAACAACAACGCCATTTATTCAAGACTCACCTATGACGGGACTCAACTCGCTCAATTGGTTGGCAACAACATTGAGGTAAGGCTGGGAGAAGACCGATCAAAAAATGTTGTGGGGCTGCAAATCACCATCAACGCAAAACCTGCTAATACTCACAAAGTGAGGGGCATCCATGTTGCCATTTCTCCTAGCTACAATATACACAATTACGCAGCAACAGGGGTGGATGGCAAGGTGAGTGCAGCCTTGTTTTTGGGAGGTGCAGTTAAGATTGGGCGTAGTACCCGCATTCCTCCAAGCCTACTCGAGGTATCCACCATACTGGATGCCGCCAACCTCAATTACAATATCGCTTACTTTGAAAGCCAACTCGGTACCAATCCTGTGAATAGATGGCGGATACGTTATATCCCAACCCAATCTATCACGACCAGCCTAAACCCTTTGAGTCTATACCGTTCCTCTGCAGGCAAACAAACTCAGGCCACGTCGTTTTCTTCATATGTTACTCCTGCTCAGTCATTGACAATTGACACCCATATCGGACAGCTTTCTACCATCTACCGTCCAGATCGCGACGACGACCTTAGGGCTACGGGATCTGTGTTTATAGCAACCAGTCCAGAAAAAGATTGGGAGACAGGCACACCCATCAACAGGGTAGGATTTGGATTTGATAAACCTGAGGATATGACATATCTCGATACAACCCTGGTGGTAGCTGGCAATGTCAAGATAGGGGCGACCTCCAATGCCACTTTTCTCGCTTCCTCTGGATACGGATCCCGGCTGTATTTTTCAGGAGCACCTCCAGTGGCTTACAATACCGATGGTGAGAATGGAGACAAACTCTGGATGGCACGCTACAACGTATCAGATGCTGTCTCAGAGTTGAGAATAGGGCTCAGCGATAGCAATATGCAAGATAACCCTGGTGCCTATTTTTCTGTTTATTCCGTTACACCAAATTATCTACCCCTTGTATCTATCGTCCCTGCTATTAAAATTGGGGTCTCTGGCTATCACACCAGTACACTTGTAGATGCCCTCCTGCTCAATCCTTTGGCAACAGCACCGTATCTTCCCCGTGGGGTCATGGGTATTAACGTCGCAAATCCTATGGCCCCCCTCCATGTCAGTGGATCCGTGAGGGTGGATACACATAAAACTGGTCTGACTGTTGCGACTCATAATACCGCCATCGCCATCATTGGCCCTTCTGTTGAAGATAGCAACTATGTGACTTTTTTGTATAAGCCAAGCGCCTCTACCGCGCTGACTGCCGCACAAGGTATAGCGGGTGAGATCCAGTATTTTACCCCTGTGCGAGGCATCAGCACAATCAATATTAATGGCACCTCTTATACCCCCACACGTTCCAATCTTGTATTTGCCTTTTCTACAACAATTAATGTCGTGGCGGCAGGCGGTGGCGTAAATCGTATTGTCGCCATTGTAGGCCCTTATTCAATAACGGCACGTATTTGCACATGGAATGGGACAACCCTTTCCAAAGGAAAGATCGTCAACGCTCCTATAGGGGGTGCTGTTCTCACCACGTTTAATTTTAACGGCACCGTTCAACGGGTAACAGTCAATGCGATCTCTTCTGGACTTCCGGGAGTTAGGTATCTCTCCAGTGCCGGAGACTATGCCGAACACCTCCAAAAATTAGATCCGGACGAATCCATTGGGGCAGGTGATGTGGTGGGTGTATGCAATGGAAAAATTACAAAAAACACCCGACAAGCTCAACAAATCATGGTCATCAGTACCTCCCCCATTGTACAAGGAAACTGGAAAGACAAAGATAAGACACGCTTGCCGGTAGCATTTTTGGGTCAAGTCCCTGTACGGGTACGAGGCCCTGTACGATCAGGGGATATCCTCATCGCATCTGAGGATATGGACGGCACGGCTATAGCTGTACCGATACACGAGATCACCTCTCATCAACTGACGCGCATTGTAGGGCGTGCTTGGGAAAGCACAGAAAACCGTACCATTAGCCTCATCCATACCCTTGTGGGCATGCCTCTACAATCCCATGTTTTGGCAACAAAATGGGCACGGTTGCGTCAGATGATGGCCTCGCTAAAAGAAGACTCTACCTGGGTATCTGATTTGCAGACACAGTACACATCCATTCTTTCTGCCCAAAAAGAGATGCTCGATAGGCTCAAAAAGAAAGTCCAAGATGTCCACATTGATACCCCTTAAGACAATAGGTATATTGATAGGGTTACTGCTCATCGGGGTTGTGTCTTTTTTTGTTCGCAACCCTCATGGATTTTCAGCTTCGGCCACATCCTCTCAGAGGCCCCCATCTTCACAAGAGTTTTCGTCCAAAAAAACAAGCACTTCTCCAAAAGTCTGGGTACATCTTGCAGGGTGGATTCAGCATCCAGGCATCTATGCGGTGACGCCAAACCAACGTATTGTCGATGTCTTGTCTGTCGCAGGCGGTGTCCGAGAAGGGGCAAACTTAGACGCCCTCAACTTGGTAGCACGTGTCAAAGATGGTCAACGCATTCTGGTCAAACCCATACCCTCTCTGGCAAACAAGTCCTCCCTCTCACCATCTCTTATCTGCGTCAATCTCAATACTGCTTCAGAAGAAACCATCGCACAAGTGCCTGGTATGGGCAAAAAAATGGCCACACATATCCTGGCTTATCGCAATAAAAATGGGCGTATCAGTGCTGAAGATTTTTTAAAAATAAAAGGACTTGGTGGTAAAAAAGGCAAAAAAATCTTAGAGACCGTTTGTTTTTAAATGGATTAAAATTGTCTAATCAGGCGTTTCCCGTTACTCTTGAGAGGATGCCTCAACTCCTGATATTTGAAGATACTGGTTATCAGAATTTGTTGCCACTCACAGCCACACGCCCAAGTTTTCTGTTGCGTATGGGGTTTGGCACAGTGGCTAGTCGCATCCAATCGTTATTTGCAGAACCCCCATCTTACTTTTATTGTCGCACTAACTTGCACCATGTTGTGCAAGCTTCTTTTCCAGATAGCACCCTCAACCATGTTCCAAAAGGAGGAGCCGTATTGTTGCTCAATGGTCGTGTATGGCCAGACAAGGATCTTGTTCATCGGTTGATGTTATTGGATACAACCAAGCCATCGTTGTTGGTATCCGATGGACAGGTTGTAGCCTTGTTGTTGCAAGATGCTGATCTACTGGATCGAGCAGAGCAGTTTTTAAACCGAATGGCAAGCGCTACAGAATGGATACAAGCTTTTCGGCATATGTCTATTGTGCAAGAAGTAGAGAATGTGCACTGGATCAACCATCTTTGGGATGTGATTGCCCTCAACCCTATGGCCCTTGCAACCTCTTTTGACAGTTGGCAAGACAAAGGTCTTATCAAAGGCAAGCTAGGATCTAGCGTCTCTATCACCCAAGAGAGTCAGGTCTATGTGGGCCAGCAATCTGTGATCGAAGATTTTGTCTATATAGATAGCCAATCGGGGCCTGTTTGTATCGGGGATCATGTCTATATACAATCTCATACGAGATTGCAGGGCCCTCTCTATATTGGCGATCATACCCACGTTCTTGGAGGAAAACTATCTCGCAGCTCAATAGGCCCGTGGTGTAAAGTGGCAGGAGAAATTACCGATACTATTTTTGCAGGTTATGCCAACAAAGCCCACGAGGGATTTATAGGTCATTCTTATATGGGAGAGTGGGTCAATCTAGGCGCCTCTACCACGGTCTCCAATTTAAAAAACACCTATGGGGATATATCAATTTTGACACCAGAGATGCAAGGCTCTACTGGTCAAATGTTCCTCGGCGCTATCTTGGGAGATCATGTCAAAACAGGCATCGGCACACGCCTCAACACAGGCACAGTTGTGGGTACAGGCGCCTCTATCTGGGGATCGTCGGTTCATCCAAAATGGATCCCTTATTTTGCCTTTGGCCAAGGGCCTGACTATGACCGATACAACCTCCAAAAATTCTTAGATGTTTGTGACAAGGTGTTGGCCAGAAGAAACCAGGTTTTGAGTACGCAAGATCATCATATTTTACAGTCGTTATGGGCAGATTCTCTGGACAAAAATCCCATATGCTAACCTTCAAAAACCTTGACCAAACAGCCTCCTATGCTTTGTTACAAGAATGGGCTAGCCATCCGCCCTCTAGCCACACCCTATCTGCCCATCAAGTTCATCAATTTATGAGCACCTCTTCTTTGGTGAACTACCATTATGCAGGTGCTTTGGTAAACGCAGACATTGTTTCCCTTCTCCAAATAGTGGCCAAGGAGCAAGAGGTTGTCGACAAATACAAGGCCCTATTAGCAGGAGCTCCTCTCAATACGAGTGAAAACCGTCCTGTGTTGCACCATCAGCTTCGAAGCACGTCCGAGTCTATGTACTCGGCAGAGTGTACTCGACTTTTTTCGTTTGCCCATACAATTCGGTCGTCTCAAAAATTTACCGATGTGGTCCAAGTTGGGATAGGAGGATCTGATTTGGGGCCTCGGCTACTCGTCCACACCTTATCAGGATTGGACGTCCCCTATCTCAAACCCCATTTTCTCACAAGCGTCGATCCGGACGAGCTTAATAGACTCCTTCCCACACTCCCTCCCGATACAACATTGTGGATTGTGGCATCAAAAAGCGGCTCTACCCTAGAAACCCAAAGCAATCTGTCATGTATCCAACCGCCGCCTCATCAAACCATTGTGTTAACCACACCCAACAGTCCATTGGACAGGCCCCAAGATTTTCTTGATATTTTTTATATAGATCATTCTATTGGGGGGCGTTTTTCTTCTACCAGTATCATGGGTATGACGATTGTGACTCTTTGTTTTGGTCAAGAGGTTGTAGAGGATATTTTGAGCGGGGCTAGGCAAATGGATGAAGACGCGTTGTGTCCTGATAGCACCAAAAACCCAAGTTTAATGGCTGCGTTGATAGGTGTCTGGATTCGTAGCTTTCTGTCCATGCCTGCCTTGGGCATTATTCCCTACAGCACTGCATTGGCACCTTTGCCTGCCTTTATCCGGCAATTGGATTGTGAAAGCAATGGCAAACAGGTCAATCGAGACGGAGATCCCATTGGGTATCCAACCAGCCCTGTTATTTTTGGAGAATGTGGCACCAACTGTCAACATTCTTTTTTTCAGAAAATTCACCAAGGTACCGACCCCATTCCTATTGAATTTATAGGATTTCGTCATGCTCAAACCCACAAAAATCCTCACCAACACATGATTTTAAACGCCAATTTGATATCTCAGATGACCGCTTTGGCTCTTGGACAAGACCATGACAATCCCAATCAGCGCTTTGTTGGGAGTCGTCCCTATTCTCTCTTGCTTGCAAACCGTATGGATGCAAAAACATTGGGGGCATTGATTTCGTTTTATGAAAACAAGATCATGTTTCAAGGATTTTTATGGAACCTCAATTCATTTGACCAAGAGGGTGTGCAATTGGGTAAACGCATTACCCAAGACTTGCTCCAACACAAATCTACCTACAACAGTTCTTTGCTTCAAACCTGGCAGGATTTATTGAGGTAATCTCGTATCACAATGTCAGACATCCAGGTCATGGGAATTGTGAATATCACACCCGATTCTTTTTCGGATGGGGGGCAGTTTTTGGATGTGGATAAGGCCTTGAGGCATAGTGAATCCCTGATACAGGCAGGTGCTACTATCCTTGATATCGGTGCACAATCCACAAGGCCAGGATCTACATGGATCTCTCCCAACGAAGAAATCGAGAGGCTTAGCCCTATTTTAGAGCGATACCGCAGCTATTTTTCTATCCCATTGTCATTGGATACGGTGAATGCAAGCACGGCTTTGTTTGGCATCCAACACGGTGTCACGATGATAAACGATATATCTGCAGGTACGCACGACCCTCAGATGATGTCAGTAGCTGCTCAGCATCAGATCCCCATGATCTTGATGCACATGCAAGGCATTCCCAAGACCATGCAAGACAACCCTACTTATCAAGATGTGGTACACGAGGTCTACACCTTCTTAGAAAACCAAGTGCAAAAAGCCAAAAAAATGGGCGTCCCATCGGTTGTGGTAGATCCTGGGATTGGGTTTGGCAAGACCGCAGCTCATACCATCACCCTCCTCAATCAACTCCATGTATTCACACCTCTTGCCCCTGTTTTGGTGGGGCCATCTCGCAAGTCTTTTCTTGCCACACTCACGGGTCAATCAGATCCTTACCGTTTGGAAGGAACTATTGCCAGTTGTATCTGGTCGTTATACCAAGGAGCAACCTGGTTTCGGGTACATGATGTTGAGGCTGTGGCTCGTGCCTTACACGTAGCCTGTGCTTTGAGAAAGGGATGATGGATATGGGCGAAGAGGTGTACATAGGGGTGGGCTCTAATATGGGCGATCGCTGGCACCATATCCAAGAGGCTATTGCTTTGCTCCATCAAGAGCCCTGTTGTCAGATTTGTCAGGTATCCACACTCATAGAGACGACTCCTGTCTCATCCATCACACAACCTCATTTTTTGAATGGGGCCATCCATCTTCATACCACCTTGTCCATGCTGGATTTTTGGATAGTGACGTGCACCATTGAAAAAAAAATGGGCAGGGAAACAAAAGGAGACGGAGGCCCAAGACCTATCGACTTGGATATTTTATTTTTTGGACAAGCCTGTACGCATCAACAACACCTCATTATTCCTCACCCGCTCTTGCATACCCGCGCTTTTGTGCTAAAACCATTGCTTGAGTTATGTCCCCATTTTATCCATCCTATATTGAAAGAATCCATTGCTACCCTCTACCACCGTCTTACTGACTAGTCGCCACGCTTTTAGAGAGTTGGCCTATCGTGTAGCGGATAGACTCCGTGCAGGGGATTGTCTTTTGTTGGAAGGAGAGTTGGGCACTGGTAAAACAACGTGGGTAGATGACATGGTCTCCCGGTGGGGATGCCCTGGTGTGGTATCTTCACCTACGTTTCAGTTGGTACACCATTACCCAACCCCTATTCCGGTATACCATATGGATTTTTATAGAATTAAGGAAGCCTCTGCATCTGTATTAGATTTAGAATACTATCTCCAGAAAAAGGGTATTCTCCTGATAGAATGGGGCCAAAATCTAGCACATTTTTTGCCAAAAAAATGCCTGCAAGTGACGTTGTCCTATGGACAAGATCCCGACCATCGGCTTGTAACGATCGCAGGGTTTGAAAATCAAGAAAGGATTTTATATGATCCGATTTAGCCTATACATACTGATTGTAATGGGATTTTTAGGGGGGGTATCTTTGGCAGACTCTACGGGTAGTTTGATGTGGATATCGTTTGATCAAAAAGAAAGCATCGACCACTCTCTGTCCTTAACACAGGGATTAAGCATCGCGGCCGGTGGCAAATTATCTTTATCTGGATATGGGTTTTCTCTTCTTGCACCCCTATCAGAGATTGTATCGATTCAGAATTTAAAACCTGCTTTATCCCCCTCTTCTTTTTTTTCGCGAGATATCCCAGACAATTTGGTGGGACTTCCGCTTGTTTATCCAAGCCCTGTTCGCATGGGACTGGGAGCTGAGATTGGATATTATCTCAAGACCAACCGTGCAATCGAAATTCGGGTCTATGACATGGCAGGACAATTGGTTTTTTCAAAACAATGTTTGGCAGGGTTATTGGGAGGACAAAAAGGGTATAACACTGTCCCACTGTCCAATGAAACTGTTAATTATACCCTGTCTGCAGGGGTGTATTTTGTCTTGGTCATGGCAGATGGAAAAGTACTGGGCAAAACAAAGTTTGCGATTATTCCTTAAAGCATCTTAGCCAACAACGCCATCCGCACAAACAACCCATATCGAGCTTGGTCAAAATACCGCGCTACGCGATGATGGTCTAACTGGGGACAGATCTCGTGGGTACGGGGCAGGGGATGCAAAATGGACAAATGGGATCGGGCCATAGACAAGGTCTCTGGGGTGATGCGATAGCCATTTTTTGTGGCAAGATAGTCTTTCTCAGACTCAAATCGCTCTTGCTGTACCCGTGTGACATACAACACATCCACCTCCGGTATAACAGGGTCCAATTGGTCTGTTTCGATAACGCGATGCCCTGATGCTCGTAAGGCTACGATGGTTTTTTCTGATATTTTTAGAGAAGGGTGGGATACAAAATAAAGGGTTTGATTGGGAAAAAGAGCCAACAACGCTGTGAGCGAATGGACTGTTCTCCCATATTTTAGATCCCCTACAAATCCGATAGAAAGCGTGTGAAGCCGTTGATAAATGTGATAGATGGTATACAAATCGACCAATGCCTGGGATGGGTGTTGGTTTGCACCATCTCCCGCATTGATGACGGGTACTGAAGATGTGCTTGAAAAAAGATCCACACTGCCCTCTTCAGGATGACGCATGGCAATGATGTCACAGTAGCCACTCACAATGCGGGCCATGTCGGATAGCGACTCTCCTTTTTTAAGAGAAGAAGAAGACTCTCCAACAACCGTACTCACCCCTCCTCCCAAACGCAACATCGCAGCTTCGAATGACAATCTTGTGCGTGTGCTTGGCTCAAAAAACAAAGATCCTAAGATTTTTCCTTTTGCCACCTCGGATGCCCCGAGATCCCCTCGATGAAACGCTGCAGCTTGATGGAGAATGGTGTCGATGTCTTTTTTTGTGATCTGCTCTGCTGAGAGCAGATGGTAGAAAGATAGATGTCTATCTGTCGTCATACCCTGTTGATCCAGTCTTGAAGTGGCATGGTTGTCATTTGTTCTGGATCTTGATTGAGTTTTGATATGGCATTGACCACTGCATAAAATGCCCTTGCTGTGGTGACATAGGGGATACGGTTGAGCAAGGCTACGCGACGCAGGCTAAAACTTTCCGCAGTGTCTTCACCCAAACTCGTGTTCACAACAAGTTGGTACTCTCTTAGCAAAATTTTATCCACAAGATGGTCTCCACCCTCTTTTTCTTTGTTCACTGACACGGCTTCTATGCCATTTTTTTGCAAAAACTGAGCGGTACCCTTGGTTGCAGCTATGGCAAATCCAAGGGAAGCCAAGCAACGCACAGATTCTAAAATTCTAGGTTTGTCTTTGTCATGTACGGTCACAAGAATGCATCCTTTTTTGGGAATAGGATTGCCTGCACTTTCTTGGGCTTTGTAAAAAGCCATCTCAAATGTTGTATCAATGCCCATCACTTCTCCTGTAGATTTCATCTCAGGCCCCAACAGGATGTCGGTATTGTCAAATCGCCCAAATGGAAACACAACCTCTTTGACACAATAATGGGTTGGACGCGGCTTGTTAAACGAAAAATCACGTATCTTTTTGCCAATCATGACCTTGGCTGCGACCTTTGCAATGCTATTGCCCGTTGCTTTTGCTACAAAAGGTACTGTCCTGGAAGCCCGTGGATTGACCTCGATGATAAACAGCTTGTTGTCTTGAAATGCGTATTGGACATTCATCAATCCCACAACACCCATTTCTTTGGCCAGCATCTCTGTTGTATGTGTTACCTCTTGGAGCTGTGCCGGGGTTAGAGAAATCGTGGGAAGCGTACACGCAGAGTCTCCCGAATGCACGCCTGCTTCTTCAATATGTTCCATAATGCCCGCCACAAAAACATCGGTGCCGTCACACAAGGCATCTACATCTATCTCTGTGGCGTTTTCCAAAAACTTATCCACAAGAATAGGCCCATCCAACAAGATATCTCTATTGGCAAGAATATACCGATCCAAGTCCGATGCTTTTAATAGAATAGCCATCGCCTGTCCTCCCAACACATTGGAGGGGCGAATCACAACCGGGTATCCCAACCGCTGAATCGTAGCATCCAAATCACTCACACGGTGGCAAATGTCGTTTTGGGGTTGGGTCAACTGCAAGCGATCCAAAAGGGCCTTAAACCGTTCACGATCTTCTGCCAAATCCAGTTTGTCTGGCGATGTCCCAAGAATAGGAATATGAGCCGATTGGAGTGCTTTGACCAATTTTAAAGGGGTTTGTCCGCCAAACTGAACGATAACGCCTAGCAGAGATCCGTTTTCCTGTTCTTTGAGCACCACTTCAATCACATCTTCTGCTGTCAGGGGCTCAAAATAGAGTTTGTCAGAGGTATCATAATCTGTTGAGACCGTTTCTGGATTGCAATTGATCATAATGGTTTCGATGCCCTCTTCTTTTAAGGAAAAGGCTGCATGCACACAGGCATAATCAAATTCAATTCCTTGGCCAATTCGGTTGGGGCCTCCACCCAAAATAATCACTTTGTTTCGATTGGTCGGGAATGCTTCACATGCCGACACCTGGTATGGATTTCCTTCGTAGGTTGAATACAGATAGGCTGTTTCGCATGCAAATTCTGCAGAGCATGTATCTACTTTTTTAAAGACGGGATGAATGCCCAATTCAAATCGTATGTGACGAATAGTCTCTTCTGTTGTGTGGGCTAGTTCTGCAATTCTTGCGTCTGAAAATCCCATTTTTTTAACATCCCACATGGCCTCTTTGGTACGAGGTATCCCGTTTTCTGTTAAAGACTTTTCTACGTGTAGAATCAACGCCATCTGTTCCAACATCCAAGGATCAAAATGTGTCCATTCGCAAATATCTTCTACAGGACATCCCATCCTCATCGCCTGAGCAATCTCTAGCATGCGAATATGGGAAGGGCGTTTGAGTGCTTTTTGGATAGCTGGTTTATTGGCTTCGTAAGATTGATGGGGATCTGTGCCCTCAATCAAAACCTGTGAGAGACCAGAAAACCCTTTTTCTATCGAACGAAATCCTTTTTGCAAGCTCTCCGCAAAGGAACGCCCGATGGACATGGCTTCTCCCACTGATTTCATCTGGGTAGATAAGACCGAATCTGATAACGGAAATTTTTCAAATGTAAACCGCGGTATTTTTGTCACAATATAGTCGATGGTTGGCTCAAAAGATGCGGGCGTGATGCGGGTGATATCGTTGAGAATCTCGTCTAAGGTGTAGCCCACAGCCAGTTTTGCGGCGATCTTGGCGATGGGATAGCCCGTTGCCTTGGAGGCCAGTGCCGATGAACGCGACACCCTCGGGTTCATCTCAATTACAATCAGTCTTCCTGTGGCAGGATTGACTGCAAATTGGACATTGGAACCCCCTGTATCAACGCCGATTTCTCTCAACACTGCAATCGATGCATTCCTCATAACTTGGTATTCTTTGTCTGTGAGGGTTAGTGCAGGTGCTACGGTCATGCTGTCGCCTGTATGTATCCCCATTGGATCAACATTTTCAATGGAACAAATGATCACCACATTGTCTTTTTTGTCCCTCACAACTTCCATTTCGTATTCTTTCCACCCCACAATTGATTCATCAATTAACACCTCTTGTGTTGGGGAAAGATCCAATCCATTGGCTACAATGCGCATAAAATCAGCTTCTGTTTCTGCTATCCCACCGCCACTTCCTCCCAAGGTAAAAGATGGCCTCACAACAGCTGGCAATCCAATCAGAGAAAGGGCTCTCTTGGCTTCATCCAACGACCGAACAATGGCATGGTTGGGGACATCCAACCCGATGCGTTTCATGGCTTCATTAAATTTTTGTCGGTTTTCTGCTTTTTCGATTGCTGCAGGTGTTGCACCAATCATCTCAACCCCATAACGGGCCAAACAACCGGAGGTATACAACGCCATCGCAACATTTAAGGCCGTTTGCCCCCCAACTGTTGGAAGCAAGGCATCTGGACGTTCTTTTTGGATAATTTTTTCCAAAAACTCAGCTGTAATGGGCTCGATATAGGTGCAATCTGCTAGGGTGGGATCGGTCATAATCGTAGCTGGATTGGAGTTCACCAACACAACACGGTAGCCTTCATTTTTTAAGACAGTACACGCTTGCGTTCCTGAATAATCAAATTCACACGCCTGCCCAATAATGATGGGCCCCGCTCCAATTAGCAAAATGGTATGAATATCGGTTCGCTTAGGCATAGACCTTCTTTGCTGTAGAAATCATTGTTTTAAAAGCTGCAAATAAAAACCGTGTGTCGTGAGGCCCTGGAGAACTCTCTGGGTGAAATTGAACAGAAAAAGCAGGTTTGTTTGTGACACAAAACCCTTCTATAGACTGATCAAAAAGAGACCGATAGGTGATCTGCACTGTGGAGGGAATATGTTTTGGTGATACACAAAATCCATGATTTTGGCTGGTAATAAATACGTTTCCTGTTGCGATTTCTTGCACAGGTTGGTTGGCTCCTCTGTGACCAGCATGCATTTTTTCTGTGCTCAAACCCATGGCCAATGCCAACAATTGATGTCCCAAGCAGATGCCAAAAATAGGGATGGTATTGTCCAATAAGTGTTGGATCACAGGAACTGCCGTTTTTCCTGTTTCACTGGGATCTCCAGGGCCATTGGACAGAAAAACCCCATCCGGAGATAGGGCCATAATGTCAGAAAAAGAAACGGTAGAGGGCATAACCGTGATATCAAATCCTTCTTCTGCTAGAAGATTCAAAATCGTATGTTTAACGCCATAATCAATCACCACAAGCTTGTAAGCGGGTCCTGAACCAGCCTGGATCGATTTTTTTGGCCAAGAATACGGTGATGAAGCGGTAACATATTGTGCAAGATCACCTGTTAATTCTATTTTTTTGTCAGCAATAGAACGATGAACATCTTCAAGAGATAGGCATTCGCCTGCTTGAGCATAAACAATAATAGCCCATTGGGGGCCATGTATACGAATATGATGGGTCAATTGTCGGGTATCTACGCCCGAAATACCTACTAATTTTTGATTGGATAACCAGTGATCAAAAGAGAGCTGGGAACGAAAATTGGATGGGGTGGTAATGGTATTTCTCAAGACAATCCCACGACAATGAATTTTATCTGATTCATTGTCTTCTGAATTGGTACCCACATTGCCAATATGAGGAAAAGTAAATACCACAATCTGTCCAAAATAAGAGGGGTCTGTCAGGGTTTCTTGGTATCCGGTGATGCCTGTATTAAAGCATATCTCACCTTCTGTGGTTCCCTTTTTTCCGATTCCTTTTCCTAAAAAATAAGTACCATCAGACAACATCAGAACCGCATCAACATAAGGGGTGGCAACAAAAGGCTGTAACATGTAGCGGAATCCTCTATTTTTTAATGAACCAAAAATAGCCCAAAACTTATAGGCGATTCATTGTAGCGGATATTTGAGCACGCAACAACTCCACAATATCTGGATTGGCAAGTGTTGAGACATCTCCTGCGGGCAACCCTTGGGCACTGTTTTTTAAAACACGCCTCATGATTTTTCCACTCCGGGTCTTGGGCAATTCGGGTGTCAATATGATCCACGTTGGTCTTGCAATGGCTCCAATACGAGAGGCTACCCAGTTTTTGAGAAGCGTTGCGCCATCTTCTGCAAAAACAACCCCTTCTTTTAAGGTGATAAAGGCCACGATAGCCTGCCCCTTGATGTCGTCTGGAACGCCTACAACAGCAGCTTCTGCCACGCCGTTGTAGTCCACCAACGCACTCTCTACCTCCATCGTACCAATGCGATGACCCGCTACATTGAGGACATCATCTACCCGTCCCTCAATCATCACATGCCCATCTTGATCTTTGCTTGCCCCATCCCCTGCAAAATATGTGGGCAGTGTCGACCAATAGACCTCCTCATACCGGCGGGGGTCTCCCCAGATACCCCGTAGCATCGACGGCCATGGCTCATTAAGTGTCAGCAACCCTTTTCCTACCACAACCTCAGATCCATCTTCCCCTACAATTTTAGCCTCTATGCCGGGAAGGGGTAAACCTGCATATCCTGGCTTCATGCGATGATATCCTGGCAACGTCGTGATCATGATGCCCCCTGTTTCGGTCTGCCACCAGGTATCGACAATGGGACACCGGCTATTGCCAATCACCTTGTGATACCATCGCCACGCTTCGGGATTAATTGGCTCTCCAACAGATCCCAAGAGCCGTAACGACGATAAATCATGGGCATTGGGGTGATGATCGCCCCATTTCATACAGGCTCGAATAGCGGTGGGAGCGGTGTAAAAAATACTCACCTTGTGGGTGTCGATTAACTTCCAAAAACGGTCTTTGTCAGGATAGTCTGGAGACCCTTCATACAAAAAAACAGTGGCCCCATTGGCCAACGGCCCATACACCACATAGGTATGCCCCGTAATCCAACCTATATCTGCTGTGCACCAATAGATATCTTCTGGCTGCAAGTCAAAGACAAGCTTTGTCGAAAAAGCGGCATGGGTGAGATACCCGCCTGTTGTATGAACAATCCCTTTTGGCTTTCCTGTAGTCCCTGAGGTATAGAGAATGAAGAGTGGGTCTTCGCTGTCCATAGATTGAGGCGGACAATACGGCGACGCCTTGGCCATAAGAGGCTCATACAAAACGTCTCTTCCAGATTGCAGAGGCACCTCTATGCCAAGGTGAGACACAACGATCACATCTTGTACGGTATCTATTGTGGACAAGGCTTCGTCTACAATAGATTTGAGAGGCACCACCTGTCCGCGTCTGCGACCGCCGTCCGCTGTAATCACAAGCTTGGAGCCACAATCCTCTATACGATCTCTCAAAGACAGGGCACTAAATCCCCCAAACACCACGCTGTGAATAGCTCCAATACGTGCACATGCCAAAACAGCCACCACCAATTGGGGAATAAGCGGCATATAAATCGTCACCCGGTCGCCTTTTTTCACGTGAAACGTTGTCGTGAGTACATGGGCAAACCGATTGACCTCTTCAGCCAAACGGGCATAGCTGTATGTCTGAACACTGCCATCTTCGCCCTCCCAGATGAGGGCATTCTTATTAGCAGTGGGAGTCCCTAGGTGTCTGTCCAGACAATTGACAGAGGCGTTGAGTCTACCACCCACAAACCATTTTGCGTGGGGTTTTTGCCAGTCCAATACGGTATGCCAAGGCGTGTCCCATACCAACGTTTTGGCTTGGGCATCCCAAAAACCCAATCGATCGTCTTGAGCAGCTTGATACAGTGTGGTGATGGAGGGGGTCATACGAATAGCTGTTTTTTTACGTCGTCTAATTCATTAATTTTTTCTTGGATGTGTTCTCGAATCTCTTCTTTTTGTGGTGAGTTGCTGAACACTTTATCTACCCACTCTTTGAGTTTGTCTTTGTCTGTAGAAAATCTCTGTTCGATCATCTTGATTGTGTTTTTATTCAATTTTTTACCTGGACTCTTTATATCAGATTCTATTAGTTGTTGGAGCAAATTGTCTTGATAAAGTATTGCTTGACGCTTGATGTAGGTTTCTTTAGCCTTTTTAAGGACAGGATCTGCGTCCAGAACCTTGGCATTAATCGTAGCTTCATCGAGGATGCCATCTGCCTTGACAAAATGTCTGTAGATCACAGCGCCCAACTCAAGATTGTCAGGGGCTATCGTCAGTTCATTGGTTGTCATCGAAAGGACTGGGGCAAGCATAAAATTTACTGCGTTAAATGCGTTGTCATTAATCTTTACTATATCTGCGAGTCGGTCTTTTACAGGCATATCTCTGTTCTTATCAGAGTAGAGGTAGGTGTAAGCGGCTTGCATATCTTGCATATCTTGCATATCTTGCATATCTTGCATATAAGCCTCGCAGATTTTCTTCTTATCGTTATCATCTGCCACCAATCCATGAGCCTCCCAATTTTTTGTTATACCACTGTAGGTATAGCCGGCCTTTTCCATAGCTTTCTTTTCTATGCCATCTTTGTTTATTATGGCCAATTCTTCAGGTGTAAGAGCCATGTCACCTGAAATGTCTTGTGGAAGGTTTAGAGTGGCTGGTCCTCGGTAGGCATTAATTTTATTTTTTATACCTGTAGTAAGGATGTTGTCAGCTACCATCCATTGTCTTGCTTGAGGGTCAGATAAGCTCATGCGCAAAGCTACTTCAAATACAGGATCATTTGCTATAGCGACAGGATTACCAGCATGATCTTGCTTGATGGTACTGGCACTATA
>CAXNHA010000004.1:0-32391 GCA_964202165.1 Candidatus Marinamargulisbacteria bacterium
GCAGGTGGCAGGATGGACACTGTCATTGAAGAGCCCACTTGTTTGTATATCATCGAATTTAAATTTGACCAAAAAGCCCACGTAGCCATCGATCAAATCAAGAACAAAAACTACGCCCACAAATTTCAACACCTCGGCAAACCCGTCAAAGCCTTGGGCATTGCGGTAGACTGCGCCACCAAGACCATTGGGGAGTGGGAGTGCCAACAAATCGACTAGAAAATTAAGCAGTCTTTTTTCTTTTTCTTTTCAATCACAGTGCCTATAAAATTTTTAAATTCTTTTGTAAGAGTATTGCCATTTTTATCGATAGTAATAGCGGTCCCATTCCATAGGTCACCATTTTGAAAAGATCCACTTAAAATAGTCACATCACCATTACTCTCCTCGAGAGTCACTTTGCCCTCTATTAGCTTCCCGTTTTTCTTAAACGTCCCTTCTTCCACTAAAGTTGTAGTAGAATTCGTTTCAGTAACTTTCCCTTTTTTTTCAAGGGAGTCTTCACTATGAAAAATAGTTTCATTTTTTGTTTTTTCACCATTCGTATCAGTGACAATATTTAGAGTGTAGATGACAGGGTAATATTCATTTTGACTATCTTCCAGTATTACGGAGGCAGTCATGGTTAAGCAGGGGCCTTTGGGATCAAATTTTCCAGAAATACTCCATATATGTTGAAGTGTCTTGTTTTTCTCTAGTGCAAGTTTTAGGATAGCCGTGGTTAGAGTTGATACAATCTTCTCTTTATCAGGTTTATACTCTTTTGGAAAATTCTTTAGTGCTGCTGACCATAATTTTAACTCGATTAGTTTACTCGAAATAACAGACTTGATTATGTTGAAATCACTTTCAGTCTTCTCTATCTTTTTAAGAGTAATCGACAGTGTTTGGGCAGGATTTTTTTCAGACTCTTTGGAAAACCGTGGTGTTTTGGTAGGGGGTTTCTCAGACTCTTCGGCAAGTTTTTTTTGAATGTCCTGCAAAAAGCCCTTCAACTCCTTTACAAAATCTGTCCAAGCATTAGCATTAAGTCCGCGATCAGTCTGCTGCAAATCAGTCTGGAGCGTGTAGGGATCGGTATCATCCTGATTTTTGAGAAGATTTGCCACCAAAAATTTCTGAATCCTTGTATACATATCGGTCGATTTTTCTTCTAGCGAAGTATTCTGCTCTAGAGACTGAAGTGTAGTGGTTAAAAAAACCGTGACAGCCTTTCTCGCCTCCACTTCATCTGTTATTTTATTATTAGGATGAGACTTTAAATCTGTGAGAAGAGTCTTGATAAAGTGCTTTAAGGATGAAGATGAGGATGGTGGGATCTGATCAAGATCGTTAAAAGAAAAAGGATGGCGTTCTGTCTGACAAGCAATAACTTTGTATAAAAAACGATGCATAAAGAGGCCTTTCGTGCTTAAAAATAAGCCCCTTTTTGAACAAAAAGATAGTAAAGCTTTATCGTGAGGCTGTCTATATCTTGTTATGTTTTAACCCAAATTGGTAAAGAGCTACCCCTGTGGCTACCGATACATTCAACGATTCTAGGTTGGCTGAAATGGGAATCTTGAGCAATGCATGTGCTTTTTTCTTCAGAAGAGGCGAAAGTCCCCTATGCTCATTCCCTGCGATCAACACACAAGGAAATTGGGGTTCAAAATGAGGCAGACTCTCTCGCCCAGATCCATCCAAGCCATATATCCAAAATCCTGCATACGCCAACATATCCACAGTTTGGGCCAAATTGGTAACGCGTATAAGAGGCAGGTGATGGGCTGTGCCTGCTGAGGCTTTGACAACACCTTCGGTCAGGGTGACTTGACGGTCTTTTGGATAAATAACAGCCCTGGCTCCAAACCCCACACAACTGCGAATAATCGCCCCAAAATTATAGGGATCTTCGAGATGGTCTGTCATCACAACCAGGGGAAATTGGTCAGGATTTTGCAAAAGATGCTCGAGTTCAATTTTCTTTTTTGACAGATCAGACATACTGGTTGCAAACACGAACAAACGTGCCTAGCCCTTCCATCAGCTGCTTCTCAGAAATAATGAGGGGAGGCACCAACCGAATCACATTGTCTTCTATGCCACATGAAATCAAGATCAATTGTTGTTCAAGACATGTGGCCATGATTTGTTTGATCAATGCCTTGGCAGGTGTTTTGCTCGTTTTATCCAAAACAAACTCAATCCCAATCATGAGTCCCCATTGCCGTATGTCCCCTACATAAGGATGTGTAGCCAAAGACTCCCTTAAAAAAAGAACCGCTTGTTGGCCTTTTTTATCAACATCCCCTACATACGTGCTCAACACATCCAGTGTCGCAATCGCGGCTGCGCAGGTAATGGGATTGGCCCCATAAGTACCTCCGTGTGCACCTTTGTGCCATTTTTGGGCCAACTCTTGGTTTGTTACACAAGCACCTAGAGGAAGTCCTGAGGCAATGCCTTTGGCAAGTGTGAGGATATCCGGCACAATATCGAGTTGTTGAAAGCCAAACCACGATCCTGTTTTACAAAACCCAGATTGAATTTCATCCAAAATAAGCAAAATACCCTTTTCTGTACACATCTGTCGCAAAGCTTGCATAAACTCTATAGGCGCTTGGGTATAGCCACCCTCTCCCAAAATAGGCTCGATAATCACGGCAGCCACATCCCCTGCTTGGCTATCCATAAACTGTTGCAAGTCTTGGATGCACGTTGTATCACAAGAGGATCTTTCTTTTCCAAATGGGCATCGATAACAGTAAGGATAAGGAAAAAATGACACCCCTGGCAGCAACGGCTCATAGCCATCCCTGTATGTCATCTTGGACGTTGTGAGGGACAAAGCCCCCAGAGTTCGCCCGTGAAATCCCCCTTGAAAAGCCAGGATTTTAGATTTTCTGGTGGTGTACTTGGCCAATTTGATAGCCGCTTCTACAGCTTCTGTCCCGCTTTGACAAAAAAAGACACTATCAAGTCCTTTGCCCAATAGAGCCCCCAGTTTTTCGGCCAAAACAACCGGCTTTTCATAGTACATAATCCCAAATCCTGCATGAATAAGTGTGCTAGCTTGCAATTGAATAGCAGCCACAACCTCTGGATGACAGTGGCCGGTAGAGGCAACCCCGATGCCTGAGGCAAAATCAAGATAATATTTGCCATCTTTGGCGATGACCTCGCATCCCCCTCCCGCAACAATTTCAAGCTCGGTGTAGCGGGCAAGAACGGGAGACAAGACCTGTTTGGCACGCTTGGCCAGTGACATCACCTCCTCTGGAGACAAAGCCTCAATAGACAAGGCATGAAGACCTTCCAAAAAAGCAACTTGGAGGAGACGATAGATCCATCGATGACGTGCCAATGCAGTAAGCCCACAAAAAACATCGCTCACCACTTTGATAGAAAAATGGCTAGCTACCCGATCGCCATGAACATGTCCACTGTGGTGATCACTGGTATCTACCACCTGCAAATAGCAAGGCAAAAACGCATTGCTTAACACAGCTGCAATCCAAAGATGATCCTTCATAAGGGGGGCATTCTAATAGAGTCTAGATCAATTTTAAAGTGGCCAAATGGGTTGTTTTGCCAAAGATATGGTATAACTAAATGTGATATATGAACCAATCTTCTTACCCTCATTTGGCCAATGCTATTACGGTATCTCGCATTTTTGGTGTGGGACTTTTGTTTTGGCTTACTCCTTTTGAAACCAATTTATGGTTATTTTGGACACTCACTGTCTATACATTGGTTTGTCTGACTGATTTTTTGGACGGGTGGGTTGCCAGGCGACTCCACATTGTCACTGATTTTGGCAAAGTGTTGGATCCACTGGCGGACAAAATCCTAGTCCTTGTGTTTTTGCCGTTGGTGCAGATGGGTGCCATTTCTTCATTTCCTGTTTTTTTGATTTTGGCCCGAGAATTTATTGTGATGGGATTGAGGGTTTTTTCTGCAAAAATAGGGATTGTTATCCCCGCAGGATTTTTGGGAAAGCTCAAAACAGGGGTCACGCTTCCTGTGTGTGGACTTTTGTTTTTGCGCGTTCCTGTCAGAGTGGTCGATTCTTTGCCTGTTCTGTTTCGGCCTTTGGAAATTTTTAGAGCCTGGACATCCCAATGGCCACCCTGGGTGTTTGATACGCTGATTTGGGGGATGGTAGGGCTAACGTTATGGTCTATGGTGGTGTACTTAAAGCACTTTATTTGGCAACAACTTGTGCACCAATCTTCTGGAAACGAGCAAAAGGCAAAACAAAAAATGACCATTTTGATTCCCAATATTGTGACGTTTCTCAATCTCCTATGCGGTATTTTTGCCGCATTGTATGCCTGGTTTGGCTGGTTTCATCCGGCAGTCTTGTTGGTTTTGGTAGGGACTTTATTGGACGGATTGGATGGGAGATTGGCAAGACGGCTCAATGCATATTCTGATTTTGGAGCAAGCTTGGATTCTAAAGCAGATTTTATCAATTTTGGGGTAGCACCAGCTGTGGTGATCTTTAGCCTGTTGTCGATGAGAGGGGGATTTTGGATGGGCGTTTTGGGACTGTTGACAGGACTTGGCTACTACATGGCTGTTCATTTTCGACTCAAGCGGTTTAATCAAACAGGACATTTGGATTTTTTTGAAGGACTCCCCTCCCCCATTGGGGCAGGCATGGTGGTGGTGGCCGCAATTTCTACATATTTGGCCCCTACAGGGGTATTTGTTGGGGTGGTTGTGGCAGTCTCTTGGTTGATGGTGTCTCGTATTCCCTATCCCCATTTGGATATTTTTAGTCAGAAAAAATTTTTAAGGACATTGAGAATTCCCACGGTTATTTTTTTGGTTCTCACCATTTTGCATTTGCTCAACATTCACATTGCCAAAACCTTCTTTGCATACGAAGCCTTGTTTGGGATGGGGTTGGTATACGTTGCACTACCGCTTCTCAAGTATAAAACTGAAAAAAATTAACGGTGTGGCTTTAAAAAATGGGTGCATCGGTATCTCAAGACACCATTGGCCACAGACTGAGCAATTTTTTGTCTAAACTCAGGGGTTTTTAGCAGGGCCAATTCATCAGAATTGGTGATAAACAACGGTTCAATTAACACAGAGGGCATGGTTGTGTTGCGCAATACATAAAGCCTAGCCCGTTTTAACCCCTTGTCTTGTAGTCCCAAGTCTTTAAGTAAATGGGCATGAATAATCTCTGCGAGAGGTTGATCAGCAGGTTTGTAATAATAGGTTTCTGTACCATGTGAAAAAGCCCTAAAAAAAGAATTGATATGCACACTGATAAACAGGTCAGCATGGTTGAGATTTCCCATGAGGGTGCGCTCTTCAAGCGTTGGATTTTGATCTTTTGTACGGCACATAAGGACTTCGGCACCTTGGGCAAGAAGAAGTTTTTCCAGCCGTTTGGATATATCGATTGTAAACTCCTTTTCATACTCATCTCTTTCTCCCAAAGCCCCCGGATCATCGCCTCCATGACCAGGATCAATGACAACAACAAGACCATGAAGGGGCAATGGTTTTGGCAATACAAGAGGTGTTGGCGTTGATTTTGGATTGGCTAATTTTTTGGAAGCTTGCAGCGATATATCGATAAGAAGTCCTTTGGAAAGCGACGTTAAGGTGATGTTGTGGGTCCCTGTCAAATCCACGACAACCCTGACTTTTGCGGGGGTGATTTCAAATTGGGAGGTACGAATACCGGATGAAATGGGATGAATACTTTCCAAAAAATGAGGCAGTCTGTTTGTTGCATTTGGAATGTCAATAACCAGCCTCATAGGAGAGGTCATGATAGCTGTTGTATACAAAAAAGGAGCCAGTCCGGTAAGGGTTATTTGGTAACTTGAAGCTGTTTTTTTTTGTTGCAAAGAGACAATATCGGTATAATTTTCGATTGTAGCCCCTGTGGAAGTAGGCATGAGTACAGACATAGACTGTGTGCTTCTGAGGGTCACTTGTAATCGAAGCAGGTGTTTGGACAGCTGGACAAATCGAATAGTGGAAAAAATACCCTTGGCAAATACAACAGGCTTTAGCGATGTGGTGGTATTGGGCAAATCCCATACAACCGTATGATTTTTGCTAGGCATGCCAATGGTGCGACTCAACGGGTAGGTGCTCATGAGGTGGAGTTGGTACCGATGACCTACCAACGAAACGTTGATGCTGGTAATGGTAGGCATTATGTTGGTTGTTGGGATGTTAAATACAGCACGCTTTGACGAAAGGGGCCCCTTTTTACGAAGGCCCGATGTAAGCATAATGCAGGTATTTTTTTGTGTCATTTGGTAGCCCATGGCTTTAAAAAAATCTTCAGCAGGTACGTATAGGCTTTGTTCAAATAGAATAGGGGCAATGGACCATACATGTGAGGTGGTATCGATAGAATATTCTTTTGTGTACGGAAATAATTTAAACGACGTGTTTCTGAGCTCCACGCTGTAACTGTTGTCAATGCGTTGGTATCTTAATTTTCCTCCTAGAAGAGGGATTATGTCTCTCAACGAGACAAATAAAGTATCTTGAGATTGGACAAAGTAAGAGGCTCGTGGTGCCTCCTGACCATTGAGGCGTATTTGTATAGCTGGCTTGGGCTCAACAGGGGTATGGATTGCCAGGGTGGGGATACCGGCAATTACCACGATCAGATAAAACAAAAGACGTGCAAGTGGCATAACAGGTGTCCATCATAGCAAATCTTGATGACATGTGGTCTTTGTTTTTAAAAATTGACATGTTAGAATCCTCGACGGAGAGCTGGCAGAGTGGTCGATCGCGGCGGTCTTGAAAACCGTTGAACCGAAAGGTTCCGGGGGTTCGAATCCCTCGCTCTCCGCCACAGTTTATTATCTTTGAAAATAGGATTCGAACAGCAAGAGGTGCCGAGCGATTAGCGAGGATTTAACCTCGCAGACTTGGTCATAGCACGTGAGCTTGGCGAACGTAGCAGTGACTCGAACACGGAAGTTCGAATGTTTAATATAACTCTTTTAACGACTGAAGAAATCCTAAACAACTTTTGGCTACTTCTTGACCTTTAAGTATCAAATGCTTCTTAAAAAACTGAATGTGTTCTTGTTGCTCTGAAAAAGAATGAGGGGTAAGAATATAAGAATACACGAGAAAACAGGAATCTCTGTTTTTAACTGAACATCCATTAGTCCACGCAAAATGGTATTGGCTACAAATTCATGGCGATAAATGCCCCATCTACTGGTCACGTCAACAGAAGGGTGTAATTTGGTCAAAGTAGACAAAAAGTTAAGCAGCACTTAATTATAATTTCTGGCCTATTGGCAGGTGCCCATCTCAAAGGTGTTGGAAAACGAGGGCTAAAAAGTTTTCAAAAGAAGATGCAATTCAAATGGTTAAAGATAAACTATTGGATGCCGTTATGGTAAAAAATACAAAAGGAACGACTGTTTTAAAGACAAGACCGGATCAAACGGCTCTTAACAATTTAACATAAATCCTTAGGCGTTTACCTAGTCCTTTTTTGTTCTATGCATGACATAGTTCCACTTTGATATGTAGTCGATTCTTTCCCAAGAGTCATTTCCAATTGTTGGAATATCAACTGGCAAATGAGATGGCAATGGGGAAAATTTGCTCAACCAATCATTCAAAGCATGTTCATTTAATTCTACATGTTTAGAATTGGGAAGAGGATGAGTTTGTCCGTAAAAATAGTAAAGATATTGTCCTTTTTGTAAGTCCTGAGTGGTCATTAAGCCAGTATAGACCACGCCATTATCCTCTAATGTAACGGTGACAAGATTGGGGAAGCTATCATTGATTAATTCTGTAAAGCCTCCTTGATCAGTAGCATCTACAAAAAAAGGGGATTGCTCAAATGTATAGCTAGCATTTTTGGGAACATCTAGATTGATTACCCCAACTTCTCCAACATATAAGGCCACCAATCTTCCTCGAGAAATCGGTTTTGAAAGCCTCACAGTGTGGTCTGAAGGTGACAATCTAGGCTCACAAACAACCTCTAATATAGAGTCTGCTTGATGGGTGATTTGGCGAATAAACTCAGGGAGTTGCTCTCGCATCTCAGATTCAATTTCTCCTGAAAAAAAAGATTGGACAGGTGCTGTGTTGGCAAAATCTTCTTGTGTATAGATCCCCACTTCATGTGCCCAAATCCACCAGCGGGTATTGGGTAACCACTGATAAAATGGATAAAATTTTTGATTAACATCCACAGTAGGTTTTGAAAATTGAATCCATCCATTAAGATAGGCCATCAAAGCTGGCGTTCGTCCATGATAATCCTGAATGTAGGGATCAGCACCACCAGTCATCATGAGTTGAAAGACTTGTTTTGAGTGTGCAAGATGCATAGGTGTAGATCCTGATAGGTCTTGTTCATCCAGTGAACATCCTTTTTCAATCAAGTACCTTAATGCAATTTTCCAGTTTTTTAGCACACACAAATGTACAATTTGTAGCCCATATGAATATGTCAGTGACAAGGTGGCACTCTCTGCATGAAGGGTATCTAGGTATGCAATATACTCAGATTCTGTGTGTGTAAACACATAAGAATAAGCAGTATTAGGATGGGGCATTCCCGCCAGATGCACCCCTATATCTTCTAGAAGGTTTTGTTTCATGACCTTAATCTTGTCTGTCTTTTTGCTTCATTTTGCATCTAATAGTAGGGGGGGCTTAGCCCATTTTCAAGCCAACGTGCTAGATCCAAGCTTGGATTTGACCTCCGCTCAGCCTATCCTGTACCCTAAATCCAATTATGACTCACATAAAAACAATCGTATTGGCAGGGGGTTGCTTTTGGGGATTGGAAGATTTAATAAGAAAACAGCCCGGCGTGATCGACACCCAGGTTGGGTATACTGGCGGAAAAATAGCCAATCCAACCTATCCCAACCATGAGGGCCATAGCGAAGCGGTAAAAATCGAATACGATGAAAACAAAACCTCTTATCAGCGTCTCTTGGACTTTTTCTTTCGAATCCACAATCCAACGACGCTTAATCAACAAGGCAATGACATTGGCACCTCTTATCGCTCGGCAATTTTTTATACCAATGAGACAGAAAGAAAAGAAGCAGAGCATTTTATTGGCATAGTGAACAAATCCAAACGCTGGAAAAATCCCGTGGTCACCACCTTAGAACCTTTGGAAAAATTTTATTTGGCAGAAGACTATCACCAAGATTATTTGAAAAAAAATCCTGACGGGTATACCTGTCACCTTATTTATTGTGGTAGCTATCTCAAATAAACAGCCCTTTTACAAGTAGCTTTAATCGACTAAGATGCACCCTTATGTTTATCAAACTTTATGCAATCGCACTTCCGATATTTTTTGCCATTGATATGGTCTGGCTTGGACTAGTGGCCAAAAATTTTTATCGTACCCAGATAGGGTCTCTTATGAAGAGTGACGTCAACTGGACCGCAGCAATCATTTTTTATCTCATTTTTATCGCAGGACTCATCGTATTTGTCATCTCACCAGCCATGGAAAAAGGATCTTGGACACACGCCCTTATCTATGGTGCATTATTTGGGCTCGTCTGTTACGCAACCTATGACCTCACCAATTTGGCAGTAGCCAAGGACTGGCCCCTATTGGTCACCGTTGTAGACTTGAGCTGGGGAGGAATACTTGCAGCATCTGTGTCTATTCTTACCTATCTTATCGCAACCAAACTTGGCTAATGTCTTCCCATCTCACCTTAATATCCCTATTGTTTGTCTACATGAACATATTGTTTTTGGTTTCTCTGATCAAAAAAAGAAATGATGTTGCAGATACAGGATGGGGACTCGGTTTTGTTTTACTAACATGGGCATCTTTTTTCTTAGGTCATACTCTTGGTATACGTAGCCTCTTGGTTAGCCTCTTGGTAAGCATTTGGGGCATACGGTTGGCATGGCATATCTACACTCGAAACAAGGGCAAAACAGAAGACTATCGCTACTTCGCATGGCGAAAAGAATGGGGCAAATGGTTTTATCTACGGTCTTATTTTCAAATATATATGTTACAGGGATTTTTTTTGTTGCTTATTGTGATACCCGTACTGCTCATCAATCAGAATACAAGCCCAAGACTGGGTCTGCTTGATTTTGGTGGTATAGCGATCTGGCTTTTTGGATTTTGCTTTGAAGTTGTTGGAGACACGCAACTCGCATTGTTTATTAAAAATCCCGCAAATACGGGTAAAATCATACAAAGTGGCTTGTGGGCTTACACGCGTCATCCAAATTATTTTGGCGAGGTCACACAGTGGTGGGGTATTTGGATCCTTGCATTATCAGTACCATATGGATGGATCAGCATCATCGGACCACTCACCATTACGGTTTTGATTTTAAAAATATCCGGCATCCCAATGCTAGAGAAAAAAATGGCTAAGAACCCAGATTTTGATGCATATAAGCAAAAAGTAAGCATTTTTATACCCATGTTTCCAAAGAGATAAACGACTTTTTCCAAAATACACATCGTTTTTTCATAGTGTAGAAATTTATCCCAATGTACGGCATACTCATACCATGTCGTTTCACCTTACTGAGCACCAATTGGTTGCAAAAAACCATCCATCTTCTTCCCTATTGATCCAAGGAAATTCTTTTTGTGGAAAAACAACAGCTTTGTTGTATAGGATGGATCACCTCTCTCACCAACTCACAATAGCACCAGAAGATGTCTTGATTTTTGCACCCCATGATGATGCCGTTCAGAATTTGATTGGAGAATCCCAGCGTCTCTTGGGAGAAAAAACACAGGCATGGACCATCACAACCCCTATCAAATGGGTGCTCCAACATTGTCGCACGCACACCACAGCCCCTTTTAGCATATGGTCGTACAAAGAGCAGTATCGGTATATGCACGACCATCACCTATGGCCTGCCATCAGCGGACTCTCTCTTGAAGAATGGGTACATGCACTGGAAGCTGAAGCCTGCACAGGACAATGGCCAGACACCTGGACAGCCTTGCAAAAGTCCGAAGCCAGCACACTGCGCACCCTATTGGATCACCACATGACCCTCAGCTCTGCCAAGTCTATCTCAGACTGTGTCTCCTCTGTGATCGATCACATACAAACAACCCGAGATTGCTCTCATCCCTTGCTGATCGGGGTCGATGATTGGCACTTGCATCATCTTTTTTCCAAAAAACTTGTTTATGCATTGTCTTCCATGATACCTGTATCGATCACAACATGTGTGAAGCGTTCTAAAAACCTGGATATTCCCTCTGTCTCTTTGAGCGATCTTCCCAACTCCCATCCAAGTATCTACATCACACCTACTCACGATTTATGTCGTAACAGAGCGGAAAGCGTCATTGATTTTATACTATCCCAAAAACCAGATGCATCCAAAACCTGGATACTAACTGACCGTATTGATGATCAGTTGGCCCTCCATGAATGGGCTATAAAAAAGGGGCTACCTCTGAGCCAAAAACCGCCTGTCCACACCCTATTCCCGTCCGAACTAGACCGTCTTTATGCCTACCTGACAGTATTGTCAAATCCACACGACGCCCTCGCTGTAAGAGAAGTCGCCCAATCGCTTGGTATCAGCGCGATGACTGTAGACACCATCTGGCAGGCAGCTGTGGAAAACAAGGTTTCGATCGCCCAACTCTGTCGCCAATCCAACACAACAGAATTGCTTCAGCCACTGATTCCTCTTTTTGCACACATCGATGACCTTGTCGAGGGATATCAGGATAGCCAATTTGGGACGTTATCTCTTTTATATGCTGTTCTCGAAACAGCCCTTCAAGATACAGATAGCCTTACCGAAGAAAAAGAAGCCTTGTTACCCGAAGCTGTGTATACCATCGAATCTATCTTGGAAGATCCTTCTATTTCTTTGCAAACACTCCTCGATCTTCATGTATCCCTATGTCACAACATACCAGATCCCCCGCCAGGGCGTACCTATTTATGCCTTAGAAAAGAAGAAGCTCATTATCTAGATGCCTGTTCTTGCGACACGGTGATTTATGTTGGAGACTTTGCACCAACACCACCCCTTGTACAAACCCTCCATCGGGCCCTGTCTCAGGTATGGCTATTTGCCCAACATCCCATCGATACCCATGCCCTTCACATCAACTTTCCTCACCATACCCTGACATCTTCACCCCCCGTACAGAGATGCCCTTCGTATACAATCGGGGATCAGGTCTTACACCCACAATGGGGGAAAGGCACCCTTCATACCCTTGAGCTCTCTTCCAACAAAACCATTGCAACCATTGTTTTTGCAACAGAAACCAAGCAAGTCGTGTTGGAATATGCACCACTTGTGTGGCATCCTTAACCCATGCACATCAAAGAAATATTTTATTCGTTTCAAGGAGAAGGTCCCTGGGTTGGATATCCTCAAATCTTCATCAGACTATATGGATGCAACATCCACTGTGCCTATTGTGACGAGCCCGATTTTATCGAAGATCGGCACAATTATACGGTTGATCAAGTCATCGAAGCCATTCAACCTTTTTTGGCACAACATCCCCATTCCATTTCGATTACAGGAGGCGAACCTCTCATTCAGTCCGCCCATCTCAAGACGCTCTTGCCACAGTTACCCCTGCCCATCTACCTAGAAACCAATGGCACACTTCCCCTCCAGTTAGCCGAAGTAAAAGATCTCGTTACCTATTTTGCAGTTGATTTTAAATCTGGTTTTGAAGAGCCATTTGCTGCTTTTATGATGCAGTTAAAAGACAAGCCCAATGTTTTTGTCAAATATGTCTTAATACGGGACTTTCCTAGTACAGACATTGCGCATGCAGCCCAGATCACAGCATCGATCAACCCCTCTATTCCATTTGTGATCCAACCTGTCACCCCTTTTGCGCAGATTACCCAAAAAGCGAATCCTGAGGATATCTTGCGAGGTTATTCAGAAGCTAGGCGCTACCTACACGATGTTCGCATTATTCCACAAACCCACAAGTTCATAGGCCTTCAATAGATGATGCTACCTGTATCCACATCAAAAATCGTTTTAGCAGGTATGCTTGCCGTTCTTTTTCTTGGAGGAAATGCTATCACCAGCACCTCCACTCTCCATGAAGAGGGGCCATCCGGTACCATTAATTGGGAAAAAGGGGAGATCGTCATGGTATATCCCTCAAAAACAACGATGGGTTCTTTTAAAAAAGAACCTCACGACATCTCCTCTGCCCTACAAAAACTCAAAGCCGATTATCTCAAGCTCATCCAATCCCTGCGTATCAACAATACCACAACCGTAGGAGAGTTGTTGGAAGAAGACCCCAATCTAAAAGAAGAATGTCTAGACAGTTTTTATTTGGCTCATATCCAAAAAATGACCCTGCTATCTCCAGGAAAACCCGCTATCAAGCTTGTCATTCCATTGTATGGGGAGACCGGTATCTCACGGTTGTTTTTTTACAAACTGATGCCCCCAACAGATGCGCCCATCCATACCGTGTTGCGATCCTGTTTGTCGCATCCTTCTGTGCCCTATCGCCTTGGGATAGCCCCTACAGGTCTCATTGTTGATGCACGGGGCCTACAAGCCTATCCATGTCTCGCACCGGATCTTTGCACCCCATCTGGCAATCTCCTCTATTCTTTATCCTCTCCCCAATTTTTACATACCCTCTCCTTTGGTACCGTTGCCTATCATGAGTCCCTAGACAATGCCTTAAAAGATCCTCGGATTGGAGAAAATCCACTTGTGGTCAAGGCTACCTCCGTCAGCACCGTGTTTCGTGGCAACCTCTATGTTTCCCTAGCAGATGCCATACGCATTCAAGAAGCCACTCGCCAAACTGGTTTTTTAGAAACAGGACATGTCATCATTGTCCTCTAATTTAAAGCAAAAAGGATTGTTTCATGAAACCCTTTGACCATAAGACATACCAAGACATACCCCTCCACAAAACCCTACACTTGATAGGAATTGGAGGAAGTGGCATGAGTGCCCTGGCTAAAATTGCACTCGAAAAAGGCTACAAAGTCACCGGATCAGAACTCAAAGAAACCATCGCAACCATTAAGTTAAAAGACAATGGGGCCACTGTCTTTTTGAAGCATAAAGCAAGCAATCTTAGAAAAGCCGATGTTGTGGTTGTTTCCTCAGCTATTCCTGAAGACAACATTGAGGTTGTTGCTGCAAAAAAAGACAATATCCCGATTCTAAAACGGGCTGAATTGTTGCAGATTTTAATGATGCCCCATCCCAAAAAATTATGTGTAGCTGGCACCCATGGAAAAACCACAACCTCTTCTATGATGACCCGGGTTTTAGATGCAGCCCATATGTCCCCTACATTTGTGATAGGTGGCGAGTTAAAGAATTACGGATTTAATTCAGCCCTTGGGACAGGGGATTATTTTGTGGCCGAGGCGGATGAAAGCGATGGTTCTTTTTTATACCTGACCCCCGACATTGGCATTCTCACTAATATCGAATGTGAGCACTTGGATTTTTATAAAAGCATTACCAATATCAAAGATCATTTCTTGACATTTATGACCCGTATTCTTGCAAAAAATGGGCACCTGATTCTCAATGCAGATGACCCCATCATTCAGCAAATCGCACCCGCTTCTGCGCACATCATCTGGTATGGTATCAACTCCCCTGCCAAGATTATGGCAAAAAATATCACGTGTTCTGAAGAAGGCACCCAATTTGTCTTGTATATAGACAACCAAAATCATGGTGAAATAACCCTCACCGTTTATGGCCATCACAACGTGGCAAATGCCTTAGCAGTTATTGCCTGTGCACTGTCTCAAGACATCCCTTTGGATGCCATTAAGGCTGGTTTGTATGATTTTTTAGGTACAAAACGCCGTTTCCAATTCATTGGCACACACCACGACATTAAAATCTACGATGATTATGGCCACCATCCTACCGAAATCAAGGCCACACTCGATGGGGCACGCGCCAGCTTTGATGCCCGTATCATCTGTATTTTTCAGCCTCATCGATACACCCGCACCAGGGATTTATTGGATTTATTTTCTGACGCTTTTTCATCTGCTGACAAGGTGATCATTACAGAGGTCTATGCCGCCAATGAAGAAAAAATTTACAACGTATCTGGCAAAAGCATTGTCGAGAAAATGATCCAAAAAGGGATAAAGACCGTAAAATTTGTAAAGAAGAAAAGCGATATCCCCACACTCCTGCTGCCAGATCTTCGGCCCGGCGATTTGATTATCACGATGGGGGCAGGAGATATCCATACCTGTGCAAAAGAAATTTTAGCCCAGCTATCCACCTCCAAGGAGAGTCGCCATTCTTAAAAAAACAAATGTCCCCATCTCCCAGATCACAACCTTTCAAAATACGGGAGTCGTGCCACTTGTTTATGTAGCCCAAACCATCGACGATATTTTTCAATTTGCCACAGAAATTCCTGATTTTTTTATTGTAGGAAAAGGCTCAAATACCGTCATCGATCCTGCCACCTGCCAGTCGCCCATTCTCCAACTATCCCCCACCTTATTTGCACCAGAGGTATCCAAGACATCCCTTCGCGTAGGTGCAGGTGTACGCGTCCATGATCTCATGCATCTTCTCCAGACCCATGGGCTTTCTGGACTAGAATTTTCTGCAGGAGTTCCTGCATCAATTGGGGGTATGATCGCCATGAATTTTGGATGTTGGGGAAAGGAAATCTCCCATTATGTCCGAGACGTTAGGATCGTAGATGAAGATGGAAAAGAGAGATGGATCACAGGATCAGAGCTTGATTTTGGATATAGAACCAGTCGATTTCACCATGAAAAATGGATCATTCTTGAGGCTATTTTCTCCTTAGATGCGGAAGACCCCGCGGTTATCAAACATCGCATTGCCACTGCCATCTCTACACGCCTGGGCAACCAACCCCTAAGAGACAAAACGTTTGGAAGTGTTTTTAAAAATCCAGAAGGAACCACAGCAGGGCACCTACTCGACATATACGGCCTAAAAGGCTATGAGAAAAATGGCGTAAAATTTTCAGAAAAACATGCTAATTTTATGGTAAATTTGGGAGATGCAACGATAGAGTCTTGCAAAGAATTGATTGATATTGCAAGCACACATATCCATGCCAAAACGGGGATATCACTAGAACTGGAGGTCCGTTTTTTACCATGATCAACTTACTAAGAAAAAAGAAAATTGCAGTCTTAAGTGGTGGCTATTCAGTAGAAAGAGAGATCTCTTTACAATCTGGAAAAAAAGTACTCGAGTCTCTTTTACGCTTAGGCTATCTGGCTATTCCATTGGATCCCGCATACGACAATATCTTAGACCACGATATCGACATTGTATTTAATAGCCTCCATGGATCTTATGGAGAAGATGGTACGATCCAAAGTTTTTTGGATTATTATAGTATCCCTTATACAGGATCTGGAGCTTCAGCCTCATTGATGTGTATGAACAAGCTCATTACAAAGCGTATATTTGAAAAAGAAAACATCCCAACACCCCAATTTCATCCTCTCACAAAAGGATTACCACTGTCCCATCCCTTTGATTTTCCACTCATTATCAAACCCATCGACGAAGGGTCTAGTGTGGGCATACACGTCTTGCATACAAAAGAAGAGTTTGAGCACAACGTACCCCCTCTTTTAGAAAGATTTGGGGGATGCTTGCTCGAACCCTTTACAAAGGGGGCAGAAATTACAGTTGGCATCGTCGAAAAAGATGGCGTCCCGATAGCCTTGCCGATTTTAGAATTATGTCCAAAAAACGAATTTTATGACTATGACGCAAAATACACACCTGGCATGACTAATTTTATCTTGCCCGCTCGGCTCAGCACCGGTCTCACAACCACCTGCCAACAACTGGCCTTGCAGGTACACCATCTAATGGCATGCAACGATCTCTCTCGTGTCGATATGATCGTATGCCCCACACAAGGTCCTCTTGTACTCGAAATCAATACCTTACCCGGCATGACCGAGTTGTCCGACCTGCCTGCCCAAGCCAAGCATGCTGGCATGTCGTTTGATACATTGGTAGAAACAATCTTACACAGCGCTGCCCGAAGAGCATTTGTGTGACATCTCTGCCTAAAAAATACCGCTATCGCCGTTTGGCTATGTTTGGATTTCTTGTCTTTATTTTGTTGGGAACACTGGGATTTGAACTCTACAAATGGACATATCCCACGTTTATCTGCCAACGGATCTTAATCAACCCCACTATTTTTGTACCTCGATCTGAGGTGTTAGCGGTTTGCAAACCCTACAAAGGGCATCATGTGTTATGGATTTTTTTATCAGGTAAGCTTAAAAAAAATCTCCTCCACCAATTCCCCTCCATCAAAACAGTGTCATTCAGATTTTATTTTTCCAACACATTGGCCATACACATCACTGAAAAAACCCCCTGTGTTGCATTTTTGACACCCACCACCCTCTTCATCACCGACTCATCCGGCGATGTTCTCTCTCGGATATCTCAAGAAACCCATCCAAAACACTGGCCAAGCCTTACCCGAGTAGAGGGAATTCGCCCAGCCTATCTGCGGTCTGCTCGTATCAATCCCCGCATTATCCAACGGGTACAGCATATCCAATCCATATGGAAATCGCTGTTTGGGTCTACCGATTGTACCATTCACTTCAGGCGGTTGTTTTTGGGAGACACCTCTCGGTATGATGATGTCTACTTATATTCCAAGTATGGTATGTTTAAGGTAGGTAATACCCTCTACCTTCGCAATCAACTTGAACAGGCACGTCACTTCTGGCAGTATTGGCAACAGGCCTCTAAAAATCAAACCATCGAGTATCTAGACCTCCGCGTGCCAGGAAAAATTATCTTAAAATGAGTACAAAATCCCCACAATCTTACAAAAAAATACTGGGTCTAGACATTGGCTCTTCAAAAGTAACAGCCTGTCTATGTGATGTCGGCTCAGAGGGAGATGTCCATACCCGCGGATTGGCTAGTTTTCCATCCATAGGCATCGTAAAAGGTAAAATCGAATACCCTGATGAGTTAAAAAGAGCCATTCGCAAAGCCATCCAGCGAGCAGAGCTAACCGCAGGAAGTTGTGCCGAACACGTGATTGCAACGCTCCCTTTTTATAGCATTGAGTCTTCCATGCGAACAGGATCCATTCAGCTACCAGACCCCTATCTCCCCATTACAGAAAAAGACAAGATGGATTGTTTGCGTCAATCCAAGAGCCAAGACCTCAGTGTCAATGAGACCATCCTTCATATCATCCCTATTGTATACAGAGTTGATGGGGTTTCGACGCACAATCCAATTGGCCTAACGGGCAAACATCTAGAGGCGGACACCCATATTTTAACCATCAAAACAGCTATCATTGACACCCTATCCACTATTTTTAATGATTTGTCATTGCATATCTCTGGATTGCTGTACGAGCCATTGGCGGCAGCACACGTCTATTTGGATGAGCACCAGCGTGAAAAAGGGGCTTATATAATTGACTGCGGCGGTCGGTTTACAAAAGTCAGTTTTTTTCAAAACCATCTTCTCCAAAAAACGGTCATTTTACCCATTGGGGGCGACACCATCACCGGAGACATTGCCTATTGTCTCAAGATTCCCATGGTGGATGCTGAACGTCTTAAAACCCTTTATGGCGATCTGCGATTTTCACACATGAACCCCCAAGAAAAAATCCGCGTCTCTCCTTCAGACACAGCAGAAGTAAACCGACGAATGTTTTGCCAAATTATAGAAGCCCGTGTTGCCGAAATGATCGGGTTGCTTCAAAAAAAAATGTCTTTTCATATGGACCTCCGCCATGACTGCGTCTTGGTAGGGGGTAGTCATAAATTGGGAGGGTTTCAGGCCTATCTGGAAGAAACGCTGGGCCATCCTGTACGATCAGGGTTTACCCCTACACTCGAATCTTTTGGGCACCCCACCGACCATGCCTCTGCTCTGGGGTGTATCTTATATGGTGTCCGAAACCGTGTCATTCCATTTCCAAAATCCCCACATCCTGATATTTTGGCTCGATTTAACCAGTGGGTGCATGATTTTTTTTAAAATCTACACATCTAGCGATCCAATCGAAAGCGAACAGGCACCGTCACATTGGATTCTATGCCCATCAACCCGCGAGATGCAGGCTTAAATTTCCAACCCCGCACTGCTTTTATAGCTACCGCATCCAGTAGAGAAAATCCCGAGCTTTTTTTGAGTTCTACCCGTATAGGTTCTCCAGATATGTCGACAGTCACTTCTACCCATACCACCCCTTCTTGACCCCGCCGACGGGCTGCCTCTGGATACGAAGGCATGGGATTTTCCAGATACCGCGGGGATGCTTCCTGCACGCTGCCATTTTCATTTTCACCATTGTCACTTTTATATTTATTGTCACTTTGACTGGTTTGACTGGTTTGACTGGCTTGACTGACAGGAAAAGCATCCTTATCGACTTTTTCACGAGAGGATGGATCAGGTGCTCTTTTTTCTGCCACTGGTTCACCTATAGACTCCCCCGCCACCAAACTCACTTCCACATCTCCCATAGATAAAAGAGACGGCTGAGAAACGGCAAAAAAAGACAACCCTGCTACTGCAAAAAGGACTACATGCACGCAAACAGATAGAAAAAAACCCCAATAGGCATCTTTCAATGGTGGCCCCGTGTTCGAATAGACACTTTGGCAATCTTCAACCGCCTCACCGCATCCAACACAGCAACCGCTTGGCCAAAAGACGCCTTTTCATCGCCATTAATCATGACCTGAAGATCAGGTGTCTGAGCGTTCATTCGTTTTAGCCTAACCGCCAATTGATCCCCCACCACTTTGTCTTTATTAAAAAAAACATCCCCATTCTCTTTAATGGTAAGCGTCACCGTATTCTGTATGCCCACGGATACAGATGTCTTTGCAGTAGGCAAATGCACCGGTACACTCTCGTTTTTCACCATCGTCAGTGACACCATCGCAAATGTGGCCAATAAAAAAAAGACAATATCAATTAACGGGATAATTTCAATTCGTACACAACGTTTAACAGGAATCGGAATTTTCATGGTTTTTCGGTTTTAATGAGTAATAGCTCTAGATACGTCGCCGCATCTTCAATTTCGTGACGGGCATCTTCCAACCGTTTGTTCAAATAATTAAACGGAATCAATGCCACAATCGCCACAAATAGCCCAAACGCCGTGGCAATAAGCGCTTCTGAAATACCGCCGGTAATAATGCTCTGTGCCTCAAGTCCCTGTCCACCCAATAACCCAAATGCATGGATCATCCCGGTAACTGTCCCTAGAAGCCCTAGCAACGGTGCCAAGGTAATAATCGTATCCAACACGGCCAAGCCTTGGCTAAACCGCTTTAATTCTTTATTGGCCGCAAGCAACAAGGCATTGGAAAAAGAATCGTGGCGATGGGTCAATCCACAAACAAGCGTTTTTGCTACAAAATCCTGAGAGCTTATGCCTGTTTGGATTGCTTCGGATACCTTCCCTTTTTCGACATCTTTTAGAATAGATTCCACCACCTCTTCGTCTCGGAAACGTTTTTCACGTACCAAAAACAAGAGTCGTTCAAACACCACCGTCAAAGCCACGAGAGAAGCCCCTAACAAAGGCCACATAAGCGGGCCACCTTTTAAAAATAGTATGATCATGGGGTTCCTTTCTTATCGTTTAGACTTAAACAATCGCCGACACGCCATGGACATGCCCGTCACCACCAATATGATTGCACAAAAGCTGGCACAAAAAGCCACGATCTGCCCGACAATCCCGCCGACTTCTCCCGTATGCACTGTTTTGACCCACCCTATATTTTTGGCATGCCAAAATGACAAAACAGCACCCGAAAAAGAAAGAACAAAAAGCCAGGGAGCTGACCAAAAACCCAAAACCGTATGCCAATTCCACGCTCTTGCACGCCCTTTTAACCCGTGTTTAAACCATGTGGATTTAAACGGCCACCACACATATAGGCCACTTACAATCATGCCCAAAAACATCACATTGCTCCAATTTTTTATGCTTTGTCCGATTGATTTGTAGGTCCCTTTAAGGGCAAACCATCGGTGCATCGATTCGATGCTTCTAAAATAGCCCGTAACTTGGGTTTCTTTTCCGATCCACTGCCCCGTATACGGATTTAAAAAAACAAGTCCTTGATCCTTTCCCAGCTTCACGATAGCCGACATCCTGGGGTCAGGTTTAAGGACCACTTTTTTGATAGGGATATTGGGATAGATATCGCGCGCTTTTTGCAACAAGTCTTGCTGAGAAAGACGGGGGATGTTTGGCTCCACAGCCACAAATCGTAGGTCCCCTTCGATCATATTTAAAACCTGGGGTTTAAATGCCAGCATCATCCCTGTCCCAGCGATTACCAATACCATCATCCCTACGGTGATTCCCATACTTAAATGCACCCAAAAAATCAACTTGCGAAATGTCATCACATCTCGGCCCATTTTCTTAATAGATTATGATAAATGCCAGTCAGCTGAATCACGTATGGGCTATTGGGATGATCTCTATTGATCAGTTGAATAGAGGTGTCCAAGTCAAATAAAATGGTGCGGTTTGCATCCTCTCGGATCATACTTTGTAGCCAGAAAAACGAGCAGGTGCGCGTACCTCTTGTGACGGGTTTTACTTCATGAAGACTGGTAGATGGGTACACGACCATATGCCCCGCCGGCAGCTTTACGCGTTTAATGCCGTACACATCTTCTATACAAAGCTCGCCCCCATCGTAGTCTGCCGGATCAGAGAAAAAAAGGGTCACCGACAGGTCCGTTCGAATCCGATGCGACGTGCCAGAAAGTTGACGGATGGCATTGTCCACATGGATACCAAAAGAGTGGCCTCCTGAATATCGGTTAAACAAGGGGGGAAATACCCTCAAGGGAAGTGCAGCCGAGATAAACAAAGGGCTTTGTTCCAAAGCACACATAACCATGTCTCCCAGTTGTTGGGCTGGTGCAGAATTTTCAGGAATCTGTTGGTTGTTTTTGACGTGAGAGCTTTGATGACCAGCGGTCACTTTGCCGTCCACCCACTCGGCCTGGTCCAATATCACCCTAGCCTGTGCCACTTGCTCGACCGTTAATACATCTGGAATTGTGACAATCATACAAACCTCCTACAATTTGATCTTCGAACTCAGTACAAATGACCGCCCTTCACCTGGCACAATGTGTGCTGGATATACCTGATCGTAATAGGTTGTGTCCAAGAGATTGGTGATATTAAGCTGGATATCCAGTTGATCTGTCACCGGGTAGGCCATCATAACATTCCAAACGCAGTAGGCAGGGATCTCTTTTGGCAACCCTGTCACGGGATCATTGGGCACTGTCGAGCTGGCCCGTCTTGAATCGACTAGATTCATACCCCCACCCACTGTCAATTTCCATGGCAATTGGTAGGTACTCCATATATTGACGGTGTTTTCCGGCACATTAGCCAGCGGACTGCCAACAGCTATGGGAAAATATTTTGAGCTCTCAAGCCGGCTTTTCATATAGGCATAACTCAAAGACATCTGCCATTTTTCTGTCAGATGGCCCATCGCTTCTAATTCAAATCCATCGACGCGTTGTATCCCAGATAAGACAGTGACCGCTGCATTATTGGGATCCGTTTCGCGTGCATTTATTTTTTCTGTTCTAAAAATAGAGGACCGGATCGACAGCAACCGTTTTAACAAGTCCCATTTTACCCCCAATTCGTAAGTCGTGTTCTGCTCAGGGGAAAGTCCTGCTGTACTGGCACTTAAAGAAAGTGCTTCAGCCGACGGATTAAACGAGGTCCCGTATCCAAAATAAAAACTGCCTTCTTCGGTGGGTTTATACACCAATGCTCCTCGCCAACTCGTCATGTTATCCAAAGACGAAAATGCCAGAGGGGTTGCCGCATCTTGTGTATAAGTCAGATCAAATTGATCCCATCTAGCCCCCAACGTCAGTGCCCATTGGTCATCTAATTTAAGGGTGTCCACCCCATAGAGTGCGATTGTCTTGGCACTTACTTGTGTCAGAGTAGGGAGTGTGTAGGTCCCGGAAAAAGAATGCTCTGTATTGGGCGATTGCAGGTTGGTAGGTGGTACGCCCACAATGGTATAGCGCTTGGGAGAAGAAGTTTCCGCTCCCACTTCCATTCCCACAACCAGCGTGTGTTCGATAGATCCTGTATCAAATTTACTGGTTATATTTAATTGATTTTGAAAAAATGTCTCTGTGCTATCCGTATTAATTTCATTGCGGTTCACCGTCATGTTGTCCAAGGGTGTAGAGGGCGTTGGATTGCCCACTAATCTCGCTTCAGTTGCACGCATTTTGCGCGCATAACTACCGTACCGAATTTGATCCCGTATGGTCAGGGTATCGCTCAAATCATGTTCACCGCTAAACGTCCAAACATCTGCACTTGTCTTGAGAAAATCACTTTTAAATCCATAAAAATTACGTCTGTCCACTGCCGCAGGCTTGTCGAACAGCCAGGGAATACCATAATCCGGAATATCATCCGACTGTTCATGCAGATAGCTTAGCTGTACCCGTGTCGATGTTCCCAAACCAAAGACAATAGCAGGGGCAATACCTGCATGGTTGTTTTCCACAATATTTCGACCCACTACATTCGAATTTTCGGCAAATGCATTTAGCCGAAAACTGGTACCGCTTCCCAGCTGAGGCAATGGCTGATTGATATCTGTGGATATCCGTTCTTTTGACGCACCTCCCACCGTCAATTCCAGGGACTTTTCTGATTTTAGTTCAGGCGTTTTGCTAACCTGATTGACCACTCCTCCGGTGGAGCCCCTCCCAAACGCAACAGAAGAAGGCCCTTTTAACACCTCTACTTTTTCCCAATTAAACGAATCCCTGTAATAACTGCCAAAATCTCGCATTCCATCCAAAAAAATATCATTGCGTGCTGTAAATCCTCTTAAGGTTAAGCTATCCCCCTGAGCACCTCCCTCACCAGCCGCAAGGCTGATGCCCGCCACATTTCGAAAAGCATCTCGCATTGTAGTCACATGTTGATTGTCCATTAATTCTTTAGAAATCACGCTGATAGATTGGGGCGTATCCAACAAAGGCTCCGTATAGGTAGAAAGCCGTATACCTGTGGTGATATAGGATTTTTTCAATCGATCTCTGCTCCCTGTCACCACAACCTCAGGCAAAAGATTAGCATATTGGTCATCGGCCAAACCCATCTTGCTGGTTCCAACAAGAGCCAATACCACCAACCACATGGTACGTACATTTTTTTTCATCATGGTGATCCTTTTGCATACTTATTGATATTGATAGTGAGTATCAATAAGTGAGTTTAACCAGAGGTCATGGAATCTGTCAATTAGTGCTTGGAAAATTCCTTCAAAAGGGTGGTGATAGCAGGTATTTTACGGTTGTATGCCGCAAGATCGGTCATCACCGATTGCGGGCCTATTTTTCGCAGCATACTGGCGACTTGTTCGGGTGCATATACAGATGTTCTGTTGAGTAACTTAACCAAGTACGGAAGAATAGGTTGCCCTATCTTAACAATAATTTTCTCCGCCAACTGGTTACGATCAATAAACCAAGCTCCCAAAATAAACGGAAAAAAAACAGATTCTCCAACCCGTTTGAATGCCAATAAAATGGGTTTTCTAAGGTTAGGCAAATGATAAAGCGCCAGCAAATCATCCAAGACTTTTTCAGATCGCATATGTGCTAGCAACAAGATGGCGGTCTTCTGACATTTTTTTTCTTTTAAGAGCGTGATCAAAACCGTTTCTGTTGTAGGGGTATCTAGAATCCAAATCAGGTGCATCAGTTGATTGGCCAAGACGAGATTGGCTGTTTTTGCCGCTTCTAAAAGCATCGGACAAATATCCCCATCTTGTTGTTTGAAGATCGATATCACATTCAAACGAATTTCTCTATCTGGATGCACCAGATACGGAATCAAATATGAAATAGCTTTTCTGCGAAACTTTACCAACGATGCCATCACATTTTTTTGGACATGAGGATCAGGATCTCCCAGAGACTTTATCAAGCAGTACATAACTGGAATCGAGGCAAATTCCCCCAATTTTTCAGCTACCGCCCACCGCACAATCCAGTCAGGATCTTGCATGGACGCCATCACGATATCCAGATGCTGTCTGCAATCCAACAATTTAAATTCTAGGATGGCATCCCATCTTGTTTTTTCATCTCTTAAAGCGTCCAACGTCTTTTTAATGGTTAATTTAATGTCCATTCGGCAGTATCCCCAGCTTCATTGCTGCTTCTTTGAGAGTCCGTACTTTAATAAGAACCAAATCCGATGACAATGGGACTTTTAAGGTTGATTTTGATGGAATCATACACGTTTTGACACCCATTTTATACAATTCTAATATCCGTTTATCCGTATTGGTCACAGGCCTTACCTCTCCAGTGAGCCCCACTTCTCCGATAATTCCCATAATGGCCTGCAACGAACGATCCAAAGAAGAAGACAAAATAGATACAACAACCGCCAAATCAATAGAGGGATCGGTGCATTTCAAACCATTCACAATATTCAAAATAATATCTTTATGCGTTAGTTTGATTTTCAAAATTTTTTCTATTGCTGCTACCATCAAAAAAGCCCTATTAGAGTCGACTCCCAAAAATGTCCTCTTTCCTGCTCCATACCCAGAATCTACCACAAGCGCCTGTATCTCAATCATTATTCCCCTATTTCCACTACATAAAACAGAAATAACAGATCCTGGATGATGCACCGTATCCCGATTGATACTTTCTTGCGTTGTGGATTCTAAAAGCCCCTGTTTTTGGATTTCAAACAACCCAATCTCATCCGTGGTCGAGTATCGATTTTTATGACTTCTGAGGGTACGAAATTTTTCATCTCGTTCACCTTCCAACAACAACACCGTATCGACCATATGCTCTAGCACCTTAGGCCCCGCCAAAGACCCATCTTTGGTAATATGCCCTATCAACAAAAGGGCCGCATGAGACACCTTAATCGCCTTCAGCAGAGCTGCCGTACATTCTCTCACCTGCGTAACAGAGCCACCGATTGCAGGCAAATCGGGATGATACATAACCTGGATAGAATCCAAAACAATCACATCCGGCTTAGCGTGGGCAATCGCTGCAAGAATACCCAGCAAATTGGTTTCTGCCAGCACATAAACAGGTGCATTGATATAGCCCAATCGTTTGGCCCGTAAAAAAATCTGACCCTCTGTTTCTTCACCCGTCACATACAAGACCCTCTTACCACTCACCGCCACCTGTATAGCTGCTTGCAACGATAAGGTAGATTTTCCAATACCAGGCTCTCCTCCAAACAACACAGAAGACCCTGGTATAAATCCTCCTCCTAGCACAAGATCAAACTCCCCTATCCCCGTAGGAATAGGCACGAGATTCTCTACTTCAACCTCATGAAGCACACGAGGGGCTTTAGTCTGTCCAATCTGTTTAGACCGTTTTGTGTAGCCAAATTGGGGCTCGAGCGTATTCCATCCCTCACATTGGGAGCATTTCCCTTGCCACCTTGCATAAGAAGCCCCACACTCCCTGCAAGCAAAAGATCCCGTTTCTTTAGACACTCGCAGGAATAGGAAGATCCCCTTTTTTAGGAGCTACCCTCTTTAGATGTGTTTTTATAGAAAACACCATTTCTCCTTTTTTCACTGTAGCTGCGATATCTAGATTTGTCTTGTCTTTTTCAAGCAACAGTTTGTCCGCCAATTTATCTTCAAAATGTTCTTGGATAGCCCGCTTGAGTGGTCGAGCACCTTGTTTTTGGTCATATCCTTTTTCTGCTAACAAATCCCTTACCTTTTTATCATAGGTAATAAATATATCTGTCTTCTTAAGACGCTCTTGCAAATCTTTAAGCATAACCACCACAATTTTTTCGATGTCTTCCTTAAGAAGGGTTTTAAAAATAACAATATCATCAATTCTATTCAGAAATTCTGGCTTAAATTCTTTTCGAAGCTCTTCTCTGAGTTTGCGCTTTATGCTGTCTAGCTTTGCTGTTTCTTGCCTAGAGGGACCAATGAACCCAAAAGAAGTTTCTTTTTCAATAAATTTACTACCCACATTTGAGGTCATGATGATAATTGTATTTTTAAAATTAACCATCTTGCCACTGGCATCGGTAAGATGCCCATTGTCCAAAATCTGGAGCAAGATATTGATCACATCAGAGGAGGCTTTTTCCAACTCATCAAATAAGACAACCGAATACGGTTTTCTTCTTACAGGCTCCGTCAACTGTCCTCCCTCATTAAATCCAACATAGCCAGGAGGAGACCCAATCAATCTAGAAACCGTATGTTTTTCCATAAACTCAGACATGTCCACGCGAATCAATGCATCTCGGCTACCAAACAAATAGTCCGCCAATGTATGGGCCAGCTCCGATTTTCCAACCCCTGTTGGCCCCAAAAACAAAAAAGATCCTGTTGGCCGATTGGGATCCTTCAACCCCACTTTTGAGCGCTTCACAGCCCTTACCAAGGCTTTCACCGCCTCATCTTGCCCAATAATGCGGGTTTCAATTTCTGCTTCCATTTTTAGCAATTTATCTGATTCTTCTTGGGTGATTTTTGTCACAGGTATCCCCGTCCAAGAAGAAACAATTTCTGCTATTGTAGCTTCTGTCACCACACGGCTCATCGATTTGAGATCTTCGGGTGAAAAATCAAGCATTTTTTTCTCAAGAAGGCCTATTTTTTCGGATAAATGCCCAACTTCAGCCTTGGGGTTTTTGCTAAGAGCTTCCTCTTTCTCACGAAGGGCAGCATCGATCTCCTCTTTTACCGCTTTTAATTCAGGATTGAGAGACGCAACCCGCAACATCACTTTTGAAGCCGCCTCATCAATCAGATCCACGGCCTTGTCTGGCAAAGCTCTCTCTGTAATGTAGCGACTAGACAAGGTAACCGCATCATTTAAAGCTCCGTCCGTAATGATCACATCATGAAAAGATTCGTATTGGTGCTTGATACCACGCAAGATACGCAACGCTTCCTCTGGGAGAGGCTCCGCCACCACAACAGGCTGAAAACGACGCTCCAACGCCCCATCCCCTTCTATATGCTTTCGATACTCATCCAGCGTGGTAGCACCTATGCACTGAAGCTCCCCTCTTGCCAAGGCGGGCTTAAACAAATTGGCCGCATCAAGACTCCCTTCCGAACCACCTGTCCCAATAATGGTGTGTAACTCATCAATAAACAACACCACATTCTTGGCCTTACGCACATCTTCCATCACTTTTTTAACCCGGTCTTCAAATTCTCCTCGGTATTTTGTACCGGCTACCAACAATCCAAGATCCAACATGACTATCCGCTTGCTTTTTAATTTTTCAGGAACCGATGCTGTTTGAATGCTTTGTGCCAATCCTTCTACAATAGCCGTTTTACCAACACCAGGTTCGCCCGTTAAAACAGGATTGTTTTTTGTACGACGACACATGATTTGAATAATACGCTCGATTTCTTTTTCACGTCCCACAACAGGATCCAATTGACCTTGTTGTGCCAACCAAGTGAGATCTCTGCCAAATAGATCCAAGGTAGGTGTGGCCGCAGACTGAGATGATCCTGAAGCAGGAGGAGCCGAAGCCTCACCGCCAAGCCCCTTAAGAAGGACATCTTTAAAAGCCTCTACATCCACACCAATATCCGTAAGGACACGTGCGGCTACATTGGCAGAATCTCTAAAAATAGACAGAAAAAGATGTTCAATATTGACATAATTATGACCTAGCTTCCTAGCCTCATCCCAAGCATTTGTTAAGACTTGCTTTGCTTGCTGAGTAAAGGGGACATTGCCATAATCCAAAGAGACACCCCCATACTCCAATCTCTCTTCTATGGCTGCTTTGAGATGGTCAACTGTAAAGCCCATTGATACCAACGTCTTCACAACAATGTTGTCGCCTTCTCCAATGATGCCCAATAGAATATGCTCCGTACCAACATAGCTATGATGGAACTTTTTAGCCTCTTCCTGAGCCAGCATAATGGATTGGATGGCTTTCTCTGTAAATCGGGAAAACATTGTGTTTGGATGATAAACTATCTATGATGGAAGTTCAAGCAATTTTACGCTCGATCTGACTCACCCGTATGCTATCCAAAAAAACCAGATTTTACCTTATCGTATATAGCATGTCCGTTTTATTGGCCATCGGAATTCTTTTGATCAATATCCATATCTTAAGCATGAATGATGCCATCCACAAAACCAACACAAAAATTGATCTTCTCAGAGAAAAAAATGAAGACCTTCGCCTCAACCTCCTATCCAAACAGTCCTACGCAACACTTATTGCAATGACAGATCCCTTGGGTATGCACCCATGTCGCTATCAAATCCTGGTTAGAAAACAATGACTAGCCACAAAAGGCTTATTTTTTTTATTGCTGTTTTTTATTTTTTGTTGGCTAGTTTGGTTGCTCGTGCATTTTTTATGCAGGTCATTTGTCATGATTTTTATGTCAAAAAGTCTGCAAAACAATTGACACGGATCATTAAGATATACCCGCACCGCGGAGATATCTTTGACAGAAACAATATCCCTTTGGCGGTGACCGAAACAGCCTATTCTGCCTATGCTTTTCCAGCTCAGATCAAAAACAAAGCTTTGTTTTGCGACCAGGTTGCAACTGCCCTGGGGATCCCCTACACCACACTCTATCAACGGATGACCTCTGGCAGCCCATTTGTGTGGATCAAGCGAAAAATTGACCGCATCTCCTACGCCAAACTCAATTCTTTACACTTACACGGGATGGAGTTTTTAAAAGAAGACCATCGGGTATATCCCAACCAAATGGTAGCCTCTCATGTACTTGGCTTTGTGGGAATTGACAATCAAGGATTGAGTGGATTGGAATACATGTTTGACACCTTTCTCAAAGGGTCCCCCGGAAAAATCATTCTAGAGGGAGATCCCAGAGGATATCGAGTAGTATCCGGATACAAAAAAACCCTCGACACACCTTATGAAGGGGGGAACATCATCACAACCATTGATTCTCTGATACAATTTAAAGCACAGCTTCATCTCAAAAATGGTGTAGAAGAAAACGGAGCGATATCTGGAGTAGCGATTGTCATGGATCCAACAAATGGAGACATCCTCGCCATGGCAAGTTATCCAGAGTTTGACCCCAATCACTGGTCATCTTTTAGCAGTTCTCACCGCAAAAACAGGGCTGTCTTGGATGTATACGAACCTGGATCTGTCTTCAAACTCGTCACCTTATCAGGTGTATTAGAAGAAAACCTCATGGACATCGATACCTCCCTATACGTACCCGAGACTATTGAAATTGGCACCCGCACCATCAAAGAAGCACACGGAAGAATGGCAACAGACTCCAATAGCCGAACCGTGTCCGAGATATTGGAAAAGTCTCTCAATGTAGGCACCTCTATCCTTGCCAGACAATTGGGCAATGACCGATTTTATAGATATATTCAAAAATTTGGATTTGGCAAAAAAACAGGCATCGAAATCGCGGGAGAGCCAGCAGGATTGATCAAAGCTCCCAAGTATTGGGTGCCTTCTGACACGGCTATGATTTCTTTTGGACAAAGCATTGCCGTCACCCCGTTGCAAATGTTGATGGCTGGCAGCGTGATTGCCAACCATGGCATGCTCATAAAACCCCGTATTCTCAATCATATTAGCTACAACAAAGACTTATCCATCAAGGGCATCCCAAAAACAGAAATTGGCCAAATCATATCCAAAAAAACTGCCGAAAAAATGACAGAGATCATGACCCGAGTAGTAGACAGAGGCACGGGAGAGATGGCCCAAATATCTGGCTTTTCTGTAGCAGGGAAAACAGGCACCTCGCAAAAAGCTCGGCTAGATATCAAAGGGTACATGGAAGGGCAGTATGTCGCCTCATTTTTGGGATTTTTTCCAGCAAAACATCCTCAATACATTATTTTGGTTGTTGTGGATACCCCTAGAAAAAGCATCTGGGGATCCTCTGTAGCAGCACCTATCTTTAGGCGTATTGCCACAGACATCATTGATTATAAGCAACTGATTCCAGATAGAATGCCCAGCAGCAATCTGCTCCTAAAGATACAATAATGCTCTGCAAGACCTCTAATTGTCTATAAAGGGGATTTGGGATAGACTTTGACTTGATGTACGAACGATTAAACCCTCGCGTTTATTTTGCCTTCAAGAAGATCTTTGGATCCGAAGAGAATAAAGACATCTTGATAGCTTTGGTCAATGCCGTATTGCCAGAAGAAGACCAAGTCCAATCGATTACCCTCACCAATCCAGACACCCTCAAGAATAGAGAATCTGACCGGACAGCAATTCTTGATATCCGAGCCATTGATCAAGAAGGCAAACCCGTCAACATCGAGATGCAAGTGGCTGATGAATTGGACTATGAACAAAGAGCCTTGTTTTTGTGGAGTGAAGTCTACCGAGAACAACTCCAATCCGGAGACGACTACAACTTGCTCCAACGTACGATTAGCATCCACATTCTCAATTTTACGTTGATGGACGAGCCCGATTATCACAACCACTATGGTATTGCCAACAAAAAAAGTGGCAAAGAAGCGTTTACAGATTTGCAATTGCATACGGTAGAGCTCAATAAATTTGAAAGCTCAACCCAGAAAGATCTCAAAACAGCACTCAACCGATGGGCAACATTTTTGACAAAAGCCCAGGAATTAAGCACAGAAAAACTCCCAAAAGAAATGAAAGCAGACAAGGCGATTGTCAAAGCCTTGGACGTCTTGCAAACCACAGCACTCACAGACGAAGAATATACCACCTACAAATCGCACCAAGCTTGGGCTCGTATGGAACGCTCTATCATCGCCAAGGCAAGGTACAAAGGGGAGTCCAAAGGTCTAGCCAAAGGCATGAAGAAAGGCATAAAAAAAGGCATGGAAAAAGGTTTGGCCAAAGGTCTGGAAAAAGGAAAAGCAGAGGGTAAAAAAGAAACCCAACTCACTATTGCAAAAAAGATGTTGGCCTCTGGTATAGCATTGGATCAGGTAATGAAGCTAACAGGATTGAGCAAAGATGAGATAGCCTCATGAGACACCCAAAAATTGGATGTTAGGAATACCATAATCTCAGGTCTGGACATATATCGAAAAAATTCGTCATGTCCTAGACAAAAGAAAACAATGATATAAAATAGGGAATAGCAAAGAAAAAGGAGGCTATTCAAGATGGAAGAAGTGATAGGGGAAAAAGAAAAGGTAGAGGAGAAAGTGAAAGGGCGGAAACGGCATGTAAAGAATGAGGAAGATCGGACATGTGTGAATGAGAAATGTGAGTACTACAAAGCAGTAGGAAGCGTCATTAGAATAGGGATTAAAGTAAGTTCAGGGAGA
>CAXNHA010000005.1:0-30522 GCA_964202165.1 Candidatus Marinamargulisbacteria bacterium
CCTCATGACAGAAGTCCCCGCATTGTGGCATTGGATATCCGAGATGCCTTGAGACAAGACCGCATGGCTGACCTTGTCGGACATTTTAACCGTCTCATTGCAAGCATCCCAGGCAATCTCCATACAGCAAAAGAAAGTGATTACCACAGTTTGATCCACATGATTTTGCAGACATCAGGCCTAAACATCCGGTCTGAAGAATGGGTAGCAGGTGGCAGGATGGACACTGTCATTGAAGAGCCCACTTGTTTGTATATCATCGAATTTAAATTTGACCAAAAAGCCCACGTAGCCATCGATCAAATAAAGAGCAAAAACTACGCCCACAAATTTCAACACCTCGGCAAACCCGTCAAGGCCTTGGGCATCTCGGTAGACTGTGCCACCAAGACCATTGGGGAGTGGGAGTGGGAGTGTGTTTTGCTTCAATCAGCATAAAAAGTCTCTCACAAAAACCCATTCGCTTGTGTCTGCCAGATGGTTGCATAATGCAGGCTTGTTTGTAAGAGCATGGCATGCGTACCGTCCCCGACAATGCGTCCTTGGTCAAACAACAACAGCCGGTCCATTTCTGATAGGGTAGATAGCCGATGGGCAATCACAATCGTCGTGCGACCTTGCATCAGTATACGAAGAGAATTTTGAATCAACGATTCGGTCACAGAGTCTAGCGATGAGGTGGCTTCATCTAAGATTAAGATGGGTGCGTTTTTGAGAATGGCTCTGGCAATAGCAATGCGTTGACGCTGGCCACCGGACAATTTGATACCGCGTTCTCCTACAAGCGACTCATATCCTGCGGGGAGGGTCTGGATAAACTCATGGCAATGCGCTTGTTTGGCGGCTTCTTGTACCTCCTCATCCGTTGCATCAGTCCGTCCGTACCGAATGTTTTCCAGAAGACTTCGATGAAACAAACTCGTGTCTTGAGGAATCATCGCAATCGCCTCACGCAAAGAGGCTTGGCGCACCTGATGGATCACCTGTCCATCTATCAGAATCTGGCCGGATTGTGGATCAAAAAACCGCATCAACAGATGGACAAAAGACGTTTTTCCACCACCAGAAAATCCAACAAGCCCCACTTTTTGACCAGGAGAAATCTCGAGACTGAGATGGTCAAATAGCAACGACGTGCTCTGATATCCAAAAACCACTTGGTCAAATATAATTTTTCCCTTTTGAACAACCAAAGGCATAGCACCAGGTTGATCCACAATATCATGGGGTTGGATCACGATATCCAAAGCCTGTCGGCAGGTCCCAATATCTTCTGAAAATCTCAAAAATTCTTTTGCAACAGAATGCAAATGATCTACCATCCGTGCACAAAGCGTCAGCACCAAGGCAAAATCACCCGGTGTGATTTGATCTGCCATATAGGCCCGCGTTAAGAGGGTAATCATCATTAAAACAAGCACAGTGAAGCTGATATTTTGAAAAATCTTTGTCTTCAGAGCATAGGTTAAAAAAGCTTTTTCTTTTTTAATAACATCTGCATTGTCTTGACGCAGTCGATGTACTTCTTCAGACCCCCTGGCAAAAATACGCACATTGATGGCATTACCCAAACTGTCTACAAGTCTGCCAAACACCGTGCTTCTAGCTTGTGAATAGACCATCGACAACCCTTGTCCTTGCTTGGACAGCTGATAAACAACTCCAACAAAGACAAGGGCCCAGATGCCCAACATCCATGCAAACATAGGGGCAACGGTATATAAGATACCAACCGCCACAAAAATACCAAAAAAAGACAACAACCAATCATCCGTAATTGTCAGCAAGATATTGGCAACACCGCGTGCCATATCACTGATTTTATTGGCCAAGCTTCCTGCAAAATGATCTTGAAAATACCGACACGAATGGCCTTGTGCATACCCAAACATCTGCGCCTGAATATCTCGCTTCAAAACAGGTACAAAAGATAAAACCACCCATTCATGCAACCGCCACAGCGCCCCAATCATCACAGTAGATCCTATATAGGTCATGGCTGGCCAAACAATAGCCAGGCCAAAGTCTTGACGGTGATGGTGCATAGCTGTGTCAATTAAGAGCTTAAGGGCATAGGGATGGGCAGACATCATAATACCTATGACCAAAGAAAGACCTATTAGAGAAAGACAAGAGGTACGATGGGGTTTTAAAAAATGGATAAAAAACGAGGTGAGATTTTTGGGTAAATGAGGTGAATTACCGCTTTCTGGCAGATAGGGTGTAGGCATAAAAATCCTTTTCCAAAGAAGCTTCTAGCGTTTTTGCGGCTGTTTTTTCAAAAAAAAGATAACAAACAAGTTCTTTAAGGCGATTGATTTCTTTTTTTCGATGATAGGACCAACGTGGATCAGAAACAGACAAGCATAGCAGTTCATGCATACGATCAAAAGATGCGGTAAATCTAGACTCATTTTGAGTATGAGAAGCTCGGCACGCACGCCCAAATTCACTCCCAATGTTTGCCAGTTGGGCACAGACCGATAAGGTGTACCAGCGTCCTTTCGCCAAATCCTTGTGAAGGGTCATGACAAAAAAGGTGTGAGAAGCTGGACTATTTTTTGCTGAATCTCTACATCTTCGATATGACGACTACGGTTATTTTGTCGAGGTCGGATATTGATCATCGAGTCAAATTCAATATTATCTGGAAAAGGCGAATCGATATAGATGTTAAATCCCCACAACGTTTCTTGCTGACAACCTTCTTGCAAAAGAAGCAACTCGGCATCAGCATGAAGCTCAGCACCTAAGGCCAATTTGCCTGTTTGGATATCGATGACACCTTTGATCATATCCCCAAAATGCTGATTAGCCAGAGCCTCCAACTCCGAAGAAGATAGCCGATGGGACACAAGCATAATATCAGACATGGCCGGGAGTATACCGTAAATGCATTGGATTGAAAAACCTTACCATCCCCATTATTATCTAAAAATAAAAAACAACAACCCAAAATTTAGCCATCAAAAGGAACCCAAAAATGTTTAAAAAGATTTCTATCTACTCAGATCTATCTATCTGCAAGATCCGCGGTTATGCACCAGGTTATGGACCAGGTTATGGACCAAAGGATGTACCGCCGCCGGTCTTGGCAACACAGGCTTTTACTGTGTCTTATACTAATGAAATCTTGGTACTCAGGCAGAGCTCCCCAGGCAAAGAATCCTCTCACTCTATTAACTTTAAATGGCATCTTAATTCTATAAATCAGGCTATCTTCACCCTCCCTGATAATGTAAAAAAGCAGGTTTCTCAATTTTGGGACGATACCAAAGAGCGCTTCACTAAAGAGGCTTTTGTATCACTGGGCCAATCCACGATAAAGGCTCCTTTTCAAAAGCTCTCTATCGACGAGAAGAAACCCAATCCGTATGAGGATAACCTGAATACGTTATTTTCGTTTATTTTTAAAGGAGATTCTTTTGAGCATGGCATCCGAAACTTCATAAAAATTGCAAACCACTATGATCAAGTCAGCCAATTTTTAGAGGCTGCCTTTGGGATGCTTGGTCAATGTTTAAATGACAAGGAAATACAGAAACTTCTCACTGCGACAGGCTATGGATCAGACGTTGCTATTAAGACATATATTCAAGAAATGCCGAATTACCCCTCCTACCAAAAGGCTATGCAGTCCTTGGAAACCCAAACAAAAGGAAACCTGAGTAGTAAAATCAAAAATATGTTTTCTAGCCACATTCAAAACAAAACTGTCCAACAAACAAGCTACGTGCCCACCCAAGAGGTCTCGGAAGAACTTTGGACAATTTTTTATGAAGAACTAGCCTGTTATCCACCTGATGATGGGATCCTCTCATTTAGAATACTTGATATCACCAAGTCAAAGGGGCTCGCTATAGCCTGTCATTCCACCACTACAGGTATCAGTCCTTTTGAGGAACCTATCAAAGATCAACACCGCGTCGTTGTCCATGGAGATACCCATGGCAATGCCACTATGGCTTTATTAGACCAAATTACCCATGGGGCTTTTAATTTTACTAAAAAAGGACTAAAAGAATTCTCAGTCTTATTCTCCACATTGGTAAAAGCAGAAAAAGATCTTTGTGAACCCTATTTTGCATGGCCTGATGAGGTAAGGCGTATACGTGACTTTAAGAGTAACCATCAACCGGGTTCTAATAAATATAAGGAATATGAGCCGCAACACAAAGACCTAATGACCAAGACCTCCAACTATACAAAAGCGTTAGAGGCCATATGTACCTTTATTGAGACGTCCAAAGGCTTCACCCCTGTAGCTAATGTGTCCAACATATTTCTTGGAGATAATCAGGGAGATCGCAGCGGCACTGGCAGTATGGATTACACTTGGCAAAGGTTATGGAACTCTATTAATACCCAACGCACCTCCAACGGACTACCCCCCTTAAAATCAATTTTTGGCAATCATGAGAGCTTTTGCTTGGAAGACGGTCATCCGACAGCCAACAGTTTTTTTGCAACGCGGGATCTGTTGTTTTATAATAGTAATATCCCTATCAGAGTTGCCTATCTCACGTTTTTCAAAGAAAACCTCACGTTGGTACAAGCGATAGAATCTAACGGTCATGTTGCCTTACTCACCCATGCCCTGCCAGAAGCAAGTACCTTTATGGATCTCATCCAGGCCTTTAAAAACGCCGATTCCTCTCTGGATATAACAGCACATCTAACCGTTATTAAGAGTTTAGAAGATAACAAGTGTGCAGATAAAGAAGCTTTTTTTAACATGATCATATTTATCAATCAGCAGTTTCGGGATGTATATTTACACAAATTGATACTGCATTACAAGGATCCGAAAAACAAAGATCTGGACCTCTCTACGAGTCTAGCTAAACTTAACTTATCTAACCTTCATAAGGCAATCGAGGTTTTCATTTGGAGGGACATTGATCCTGATAATAATAGGAAGAATAAAGCGTATCAGAGAAACGGTAAAGAACCTCTCGTCCTCTCTCTTACATATCAGAATAACCAGGAGACAGAGGTTACCCAGGTCTATGGCCATACAAAGAAACAATTGACAGAAGGGGGGCTTAGTTTTGATAACGTACGATTTAAAACAAGCGAGCAGAGTGCACATCCCCCTGTTACAGGGGATGTGCAGGGGAATAACCCTGACATAAAAATCCACGCTTGACCTGACAAGGTCTAAGAGTACAAAAAAACTTAATCTGACCTATGGTCACTATACTCTCCTATTGATGTAAAATTTTTTTGCGTGTCGATACGATAACAGAGTATGTACAAACATATTGCTATCTCATCATCTCGCGCAAAAGAGCTCTATACTGCCCAGGAGATTCAATGTATCTGGCCAAAGCTTCCACACGCACTATATGCCCTACTTGAGGAGATATTCTTAAATCTTAATCAAGCAAAGAAAAGGCCAAGAGTGATTTTAACAATGACCAGCCCCCCGTTAAAAATCGTAGTATTTCTGAGGATTTAAAAAACCTATTCACAGACAAGCTGTCTAAATACATGGATCAAATCGCGTATCATGACATACAAAAAGTCCCTATAGATCTAAATGGTCGAAATCCTGACCAAAATTTTAGGTTTTTAACTAAAAAAATAGCTCAGTATGAGAGTTTTAAAACCTATATTCTAAAAAATAATGCATACGTACAGTCTTTAGATATCAAAGATGTAACAGAGTTGTTGCTTAAGCAATACGATTATGATCGTCAAGATTTTGACTATTCTCAATTTACAATCCAAGTGGCAATACTCAGAACTGGGTACCCATTTGGCCATGCCATGTTATTAATCAAAAACGATGTCCTTGTCTGTGCCCTTGACCTAGGGAGTAATAGCAATGATTTCATAGGTATAACCTATCTCAACAATGACTCCTGTAATACCCTAATCAAAAAAACAGAGGCTACACAACGCACCCTATTCACATCTACCACTGATTATGACAATCCTGATAGAGTTAAGTTTGTAAAAAAATTATCAGAAGAAATAGAGGATATCCTCCAAAACAACACAAAAAAATACGGGGGTTGGAACTTGGTCACAAATAACTGTGCTGATTTTGTTGTAAAGTTCTTACAAAAAGTAGGGATTAACTATCATATAAGCAATATCATTGCAACGACCCCAAATGATCTATTGAGCACAAAATACAGCTCAAAAAATCTCACTGTACAACAAGGGATTGAAAAAAACTCTTCCTCAGTACAAACAGAAACTCAGCTAGAAGGTAAAGAATCTGGACAGCCCACACCCTGTGAATGTCTTATCTTTTAACCCTTCTTAATCGCCATAACCACCACACTCGGGGTGAGATTGGCCCATGAAAATAACCGTTGAAAGATGTGATCCAATCCACATAAATAACAAGCTTTTATACGGGATTTGATCCAAGCACTCCTAAAAAAAGACGTGTTAACACTTGTTTTCACCTCAAAGCCATGCCCTGAGAGAAGATCCAAAATAAAACCAGGGTGATAATTCAAAAAGGATTGATTGACCCGTATGGGTGTTTTTGAAAAAGGGTTTTGCGATAATTTTCCCAAAAAAAAGCGTGTGATGTTGAGCAGATGTCGTTGATTGGGAATCTCAAAAATAAAAACACCGTCCGCAGATAGCACCCGATAGACCTCAGCAAACAATGTCTCTACGTTCTCAAGATGATGCAAGGTCCGTACAGTGATGGCAACATCCACGCTAGATGTATCCAAAGGCATGGCGGTCATATTGCCTTGGACAAATCGAATAGGTTTTTGGGTAACAATATCGCGTTTGGCTTGATCGAGTAAGTGTTGGGCATAATCAAGTAAGACAAAAGCGTTGGCAAACGGTTGGTATGTATCAAACAAGCGCCCAAATCCACATCCTATATCCAAAAGTGTCCCGATAGGCCGATCGATCTGATGCAACAATCGAACAAGGGTTTGACGCTCACACTCATCTTCGTACTCGCGGCCCTGGTTGTCCCAAAACGCTTTTTTGTAATCATATCCCGCATAATCACAAATAGGACTCATGACAAATACCTCAACAACTGTTTAATCCCTTCGTCTACTGGTGTATGGGGTGGCAAATCAGGTGCTATAGAAAGAGCTTTTTTAATTTCCTCTTGATGGTACCCCAAAGCCTTTAATGCCAATACAATGTCAGGATGTGAGGTCAGACCTATGCCGGTAGCACCCTCTCCATTCACCATCATCCCCCATTTGGACACCTTGTCTTTTAGCTCAAGCACCAATCTCTCGGCCATTTTTTTACCAACACCTGAGATTTGGGTCAACGCAACAAGATTTTCGGATACAATCACAGTCGCAAATGTGATGGCGTCAAAACCGGAGATAATTTTTAGCCCCACTTTGGGGCCAACACCAGAAACACTGATGAGGGTTTCAAACAACCGCCGATCATGCGGACTCAAAAAACCATACAAGCTTTGTTGGTCTTCACGCACATAAAACACAGTCCATACTTTGATGACTTGCCCCTCGACAGCTACCCCTAGCACCTGTGCTGGAACAAGCACCTTATAGCCAAGCCCCGCCACATCAATCACAAGGGCATCTTCGCAAACTTCAGCAATTTTTCCCGACACATATGCAATCATAATGGGAGCAGTATACCCTACTACCTTTCAAAAACAGAATGCCCGTGACAAATCGCAATCGCCAAAGCATCTGCAGCATCATCTGGCTTTGGAGGAGAAGCCAAACACAGTAATTTGGCTACCATGTATTGCACTTGTTGTTTTTGAGCACGTCCATAGCCACAAACAGCCATCTTCACCTGCAAAGGCGTGTACCCTGTAATGCCACACCCGGCTTTTTGTGCAGTCAGCAAAATTGCCCCCCTGGCTTGTCCTACCATCAAGGCTGTTTTGGCATTTGTATTAAAAAACAGCTCTTCCACCGCAACACCATCTGGACGATGGGTTTCGATAATCAGCTGCAAGTGAGTGGACAATACCAGCAACCGTTCTGATAACGGCGTATGGGCCTTGGTAAGAATCACACCATAATCTACCATTGTTAGCCGTGACCCTACTTTTTGAACAAGACCATAGCCGGTGGTTGCAATACCCGGATCAATCCCTAGGAATAAAGCCATGTTTTAGCCAATCACAAGGTGTCTACACACAATAGAAATCGTCTGCGAGGGTTTAACCGAGTCTCTAAAACTCACTTTTTCTGTAGCAATAAGCTCCGCTTGATCCAAACAGTCATCCGTCGACATCCACACCTGTACCTGAAATCCTTTGATATCCGCTACCACCCCTCCATCATCATGGATAAGCTCAGCATCTCCTCGCACAACGTAGCGCCCTACCTTCCCTTCTGTTTCTTTGAGATAGGTCGCCAAAGCCAATACAAGATCTTCCACGCTCATCCATTGCAACACCCCCATCAAAATAGGATTGCCTGGAAAATGGCCTTTTATAAGGGGATGATTCTCTGGAGAGGTATAGTCTCCTACCACTATTCCCTCGTTGAGGTTTACGTACCGCAAGGCATCACACATATACATAAAAGGGGATTTTAGTGTGGGCCATTTTTTGAGAGGGTAATAGATGGGTTTTGGGCAATCAAATTCTGACATTTTTCTGGCATTTTTCTCTATTTTTTTCGGCATAAAAGAAGGGAAAAACGCCATCAATGTAGCCGTACAAATGAGTCCTCTTTCCGATGATAGCTCTGCATCGCAGACAATAAACCCTGCCTTATCTTTTACTTTTTTTACAAGCCCCTTCGCTGTTTCACCAAGACAAAAATCCTGGTGTTTGACAAACCGAGAAATCCCCGTAAAAAAAACAGGTAGATCAGGATGTGGTCTATCTGTACAAACAATTGCCCCCAACGCCAAAATCTCAAGAAATACAGCCGGTAAAACAACCGACTGATTCAACGTTTTGTGCTTTGAAAAAATAGCTCGCCCCCTTTGATCATCATCGTGTATCAACAACTCAATCAACCCCACCCTCACACCATCCAGTTCACCCATCGTAACAGAATCAGCCAAGACATTTTCAAATCGATGGGGCACAATACATTCAATATCTTCTCGAGAAAAAATCTTAATAGCACGCATGGCTTATCCTCTATCACTCATTAATATTTTTTTTAACTTTTTCATAATATCTGTCAACAAACGGGAAATATGCATTTGAGAAAATCCTAAAAAAGTAGCAATTTGTTGCTGAGAAAACCCTTTAAAATATCGCATTTCTACAATTTGTCGTTCTCGGTCAGTTAGTTTTGTGAGTGCGTAGGTCAAGGCTTCTTTGTCCAGATACGTATCTTCACAAGGTTGGCCTCCAATGGTATCCATCAATGACCCCGAAGCACCAGCCCCCCTCCCATCATCTGATGAATAATGGGGTGTATCCAACGATATCATGGATTGAGATTGGGTAGCTTCCATAGCATTTAAGATAACTTCTTCATCCAACTGAAGATCCTGGGCCATTTGAGCCACTGTTGGCGTTTTGCCATTGCGATACCCTTCTAGAAGGTATTGGCGGATAAGTGTCCTTACTTCTTGCAACCGCCGAGGAATTTTGAGTAGATTTTTTTTGTCTCTAAAATAATGCCTTATCTCTCCCATAATATTGGGGGCTGCAAATGTTGAAAAATCCACTTGAACGGTAGGATCAAACCGATCCAATGCACGCAAAAATCCAAGCATGCCCACCTGAACAACATCGTCAAAATCTTCTTGGTCAAAACTAAGTCGCCTGGCAATGCTTTCTACCAATGGTCTAAAAAGCTCAACCAACCGATCTCTAATAATAGAATCTTGTGTGCGTATATAATCAAGAATGAGCGCTTCACGATCTTGAGACACTAATAAAACCCTTACTGTAAAAAATGAGAAGTTGCTTGAATTGCAGAGGCAATAATAGCATAATTTTTTCAGAGCATGAATTACCACCTACATACCCAACAGATAAAAGCAGGCGACGGATTTATATGCCTTCCGGGTGGGGAGCCCTACATTGAAGAGGCTTTGTCAAAAAACGTATCTGAAGTATTAAAATTATCCCGTACCCAGCTCGCTATTTTTGCAAACAATCTGTTTAAAAATCCATCCCATCAACTAACCGTTATTGGTGTTACAGGAACAAACGGCAAAACCACCGTCACCTCTTTGGTACACCAAGCTCTGATCCAAAATGGGTACAAATCGGCTATACAAGGAACACTCACAAGCTCGCTGACAACACCCGAATCCTTTCATACCCTACAAAACATGGCCCGCCACCTTAAAGAGGGAGGCACTCACTATGTCATGGAAGTATCCTCTCATGCCATTGATCAAGGTCGAATTTTTGGCATTGACTTTGATGTGAGACTTTTAACAAATATCACCCAAGACCACTTGGACTACCACAAAACATTCGAAGCCTACAAAGCAACAAAATTGCGTTTTTTGGATAGCCATGTACCAAACAGCATTTACCCCCATCAGTTTGAAGAGATTCCCTTGTATTTTCAGACACCTTTACTCGGTACGTTTAACCTCAAAAACATGCAAGCCGCCATTGCTATTCTAAGACAATGTGGTCTCTGCGATCCAGACATTGCCACAGCTCTATCCCAGGCAAAAGCGCCTCCTGGACGATTTGAATCCATTCAATGTGGCCAGTTATTTTCGGTCATTGTGGATTATGCACACACACCAGATGGACTTGAAAACTGTTTACGGGAAGCCAGAAAACTCGCCAAGTCTCATCGACTACTCCTTATGTTTGGTTGCGGAGGCAATCGAGATGTAACAAAACGGCCTCTCATGGCAAAAATGGCAGAAAAATATGCAGATAGAATACTCGTCACAAGCGACAATCCAAGACACGAAGACCCTGATCAAATTATAAAAGATATTTTGGCGGGCTTTTCCCAAAAAGCCCACGTGACTGTGTGTTCCCAAAGACAAAAAGCCATTTATCAAATCATCGATTTAGCGTCGCCAAATGATGTGGTAATACTGGCAGGAAAAGGTCATGAAACAACCCAAACTATCGGAGATACAACTTACCCATTTGATGACAGATACGAAGCAAAAGCCGCATTGGCCATGAGAGGTTTTTTGTGAAAGTCTGTATCGACACCCGAAAAATAGAGCCAGGAGACTATTTTATCCCCATAAAAGGGGCTCATTATGACGGACACGACTTTACCCATGAAGCCATCCAAAAAGGGGGCCGTGTTTTAGATGTTGATCTAACGTCTTACGCAAAGCGTTACCGCAAAAAATTAACCTGCCCGATTATCGCCATCACCGGATCTGCTGGAAAAACAACCACAAAAGATCTTCTTGCATCTATTCTGTCACAAAAATTCAAAGTGGCAAAAACACATGAAAACGAAAACAATGAGATAGGGGTACCGCTGACATTGCTTCAAACAGAATTTGACGATGACGTCTTAATTGTTGAGATGGGCATGCGCCACGCGGGAGAAATCAGAGCACTTACCTCGATTGTCCGTCCTACCCATGTCATTATCACCTGTATTGGCCTCTCCCATATTGAACTGTTGGGTAGTCAAAAAAAAATTGCACAAGTCAAATCAGAGATCTTTCAAAAAAAGCTTCTTTGGGAAACACAGCCTCGGTATGCTTTTCTGCCTTATTCGAGCCCTTTTTACCCTTTTTTAAATAAAAAAGCACAAAAACTAGGCTATACATCACTCCCATTTGATGGCCCCACAAAAATTGATCAGAGCGTGAATCTATGTTACAGCGTTGCAAGAAATTTTGGCCTCACAGATGAAGAGATTCGCCAAGGCATTACCTCATTTCAATCCTCTTCCCATCGGCTTAAAATAACCACAGCCTCAACCCTTACCGTCATAGACGATTCTTACAATGCCAATCCAGATGGGGTTGTCTTTGCATTGGAATACATCAAACGTTTTTCTGGCAGAAAAATCCTGATTTTAGGGGATATGCTGGAGCTAGGCACTCAGTCCAAAGAGGCCCATCAGAATCTTTTGGAAAGCGTGTTAGATGCCGACATATCGTTATGGATAACCTGTGGCTACTGGGGACAATTTATCGCCTGTTCAAGCCCAACCCATCTGCATTTTTCCACCAAAGATGCATTGCACGCCTACCTCCGATCTGAGCTTAAAAAAGACGATGTCATTTTGGTCAAAGGATCAAGAGGAACAAAAATGGAGGAAACCGTTGCATTTATCCAACACCATACTACCTAAGCTAGTCCTCTTATACGGATTTAGCCTCCTCTTTTCCTATGGGTGGATCACGTGCCTAAAAAAATTTAAACGGTACCAACCCATCTACTCCCTGAGCCCTGTTTCTCATCAAAAAAAAAGCAAAACCCCCTCGTTTGGAGGCGTGGTTTTATCCAGTACCGTTACTTTAGGTTGCCTCATTTTTTCTCTTTTTTCGCCAAAAATACTATGGGTCATGGGGTTGTTTTTAAGTTTTTCGGTATTGGGATTTTTAGATGATTTTATCGCCACGATTGGTGGTCAAAACAAGGGTTTTTCAGCCACACAAAAACTGGCTCTTCAATGTGTCTTGGCCACAGCATTTATCCTCGGTTATCACCTCTGGATTATGCCACTTCATTTGGGAGTAGCCCTCTTTTATATTTTTTTAATCGTCGGCACCTCCAATGCCACCAACCTCACGGATGGCCTTGATGGGCTTCTCGGTGGATTGGCCTTGATTACCATGACAGGGTTTTTATATCTCTTTCAATGTAACCCAGAGTTTTTTGCATTTTGCAGCCTGTTTTTTCCAGCTTTGTTGGGATTTTTATGGTTTAACAAACACCCTGCCAAGCTATTTATGGGCGATACAGGATCTTTGGCATTGGGGGCTTGTTTTTCTGGATTGGCAATTGTAGCCAACAAACCCCTATCGCTTTTATGTTTAGGGAGCGTGTATGTCATCGAAACCCTCTCTGTTATGATCCAGGTCCTATCTTTTAAGCTACGGAAAAAGCGTGTCTTTTTGATGACACCCCTTCACCACCACTTTGAGTTGTTGGGATTACCCGAAAAACAAGTCGTTCGTTTGTTTTGGATCATGGGGTTGCTGTTTTTGATTTGGTTTAGAGTGAGTCTATGACACCTTATCCTTTTTCACAGATTGCCATTCTAGGAAACGGCATCACCGCCAAAGCTGTTAGAAAAAAAATTCTCTCCCTCGGGTTATATGAAGTCTCGCAAGAAAAAGCAGAGCTCATCGTCACAAGTCCAGGCATTCCTCCCTGGGAATTTCCAAAAACAACCACACCCATTATCTCGGAAGTGGAGTTGGCCTATCGGTTGTTTTCGTATGATGTCCATATGCCCACACTCATCGGCATCACCGGAACCAATGGCAAATCAACTGTCACAGCCATGATATCCCATCTGCTAGACAATGCCCCTTGTGCAGGTAATTTTGGCAATCCCCTTATTGAATTTGTGGGATCAAATCACCCTTTTTTAGTGGTCGAACTCAGCAGCTACCAGCTTGAACAATGTGTCACGTTTAGGCCCCACATCGGAATTTTGCTCAACATCACCCCCGACCATCTCGAACGCCACCATTGCATAGAAGCCTATAGCCTTTCAAAAATGAAGCTTTTCATATCCCAAACACCCCAAGATAGGGCTATTTTTCTAGACACACCGGCCATTCAAGATCTTTTTGGGTCTATTCAAAGTCAAAAAACACCTTTTTCCAATACCCATCCTTTGGCTCGTCACGTGTCTACATTGCCTCTACCAGGTGCTCACAACCAGCTAAATGCTTTGGCCGCTCTCTTGGCTGTTGATGCATTGGGAATGACGGTTGAGCCTTGTATACAAAAGCTTTTTTCATTCAAAGGGCTCCCTCATCGCATTGAGTTTGTGCTAGAAAAAAACAACCGTCGTTATGTGAATGACTCAAAAGGAACCAATCCAGACTCTACCCAAATCGCCATCGCTTCATTTAAAGACCCCATTCGACTTATTTTAGGGGGCAAAGACAAAGGGCTACCCCTCAACAATTTTTTATCTTTTTTAGAAAAAAACATAGCAAGTGCCGTTGTATATGGAGAAATAGCCTCTCGCTTGTATACAGAAGCCACATCGGCCCACCCGTCTTTGGATATCACAGCAACCTCTACCCTGGAGGAAGCCCTCCTATTGTCCGAAAAGGCGTCTGAGCCTGGCGATATTATTTTATTGTCTCCAGCTTGCTCCAGTTTTGACCAATTTGACAATTACGAACAACGCGGGAACTTCTTTAAAAAGAAAGTGCATCAATTTTATGGCTAAGCCCGCGTCTTTTGACCGTAGCCCCCTTTACTTGATGATCGTTTTATTGATTATCGGCATCATTATGTTGCTATCCACAAGTTCCGTGGTTGGATATGCCAATTTTCACGACCCCTATTATCACATCAAACGTCATATCATTTTTCTTCTAGTAGGATGCGTAGCCTTCTGGATTGGGTTTAAAATCCCCCACCACGTCTATAGAAAAGCAATCGTCCCAGGAATGGCCTCATCCCTTCTGCTACTCGCACTCACCCTCGTCCCAAAGATCGGGGTTCAATTGGGCGGTGCAAACCGGTGGTTAAACCTCGGTTTGTTTCAAATGCAACCTGTTGAAATTGTCAAATTCTTTACCATCGCATTTGTCGCCACCTCTTTACACAATAAAAAAGGTGCCATTAGATCCCTCAAAAAAGGCTTGTGCCCACTCTTGTTTGTTGTGGTACTCCCGCTTCTACTACTCATTAAGCAACCCGATCTAGGCAATACCATTCTGGTCTCCAACATTGTATTCATCTTGCTATTTTTAGGGGGGGCCAAACTGCGTCATATTGGCAGTATCATTGGCCTTGGATTATTAGCTGTTTTGGGAAGCATCATAAAGCATCCTTACCAATTGGGGCGTGTTTACACGTTTTTATTTCCTTGGCGGGACCCTTTGGGTAAAAGCTATCATATTATTCAATCTTTTTTAGCCATTGGATCTGGTGGATTTTTGGGGCTGGGGATTGGTCAAAGCAAACTTAAATACTTTTATCTCCCTCTGCACTATTCTGATTTTATTTTCTCTATTATTTGCGAAGAAGGTGGTTTTTTACTGGCCTCTACCGTTATCATTTTGTTTGGCATTTTATTCTACCGAGGCATTATGATAGCCTACTATTCTAGGCAAGCTTTTTCGTTTTATTTGGGAGTTGGGCTCACCTTATTACTCGTCTTACAAGCAATCATCAATATGGGAGTTGCTATTGGGCTATTTCCCGTCAAGGGAGTTCCACTAACGTTTATTAGCTTTGGAGGTACGTCTTTGATCATGTCCATGTTTTATGTGGGTGTTTTGCTCAATATCTCAAAACTTTCTCCAAAAGAAGATGTCTCATGATTGTGTTTACTTGTGGAGCAACAGGTGGGCATGTCACCCCAGCCATCGCATTGGCCCAAGAGTTATCGGATCACAACTCTGTTCATTTTCTCACCTCGTCTGATAGAACCGACCGAGACATCGTGGTACAAAATAGATTTAAACACACCCCATTAGGGCCATCTCCTAGAAGATCTTGGCAGTACTTTTTCACGTTTTTTAAGGCTTTTTTTGCACTAAAAAAATTAAACCCCTCCCTTATTGTTTCTACAGGAGGTGGCCAAACAGTTCCCGTGTTATGTGTGGCCATACTCAAAAAAATCCCCTTTGTACTTTTAGAGCAAAATGTATTACCAGGACGCGTCAACCGCCTCGTAGCGAGGTTTGCAAGGCGGATCTACACCAGCTTTGACGAAAGCGCATCGTATTTTAACCATCCTGTCCGGTGTCTTGGCAATCCGATTCGATCAACTTTTCAAGAAGACACCGCTTCTCAAAAATATGCCACCTTAGATTTTCCAGATTTTCCAAAAATTGTCTGCTTTGGAGGTAGCCAAGGAGCGTTACTCCTAAACACCATCTTTAAGTCGCAATACGCCTATTTTTTGCAAAGCCCCTTTGTGTTGATACACATTACTGGAAAATCCTTTTACAATACTCATTTTAAGGGCTCTGAGACGCTCCTCTCAAATCAAGCCTCTCAGCTCAAAGTCGTGGTTTTCCCCTATTTTGAAAAAATGGATCTGCTCTACCAGCAAGCCCATCTTATGATTTGCCGATCAGGTGCTACCACAATGGCTGAATTGTTGCATTTTGGGACATCGGCTATCTTGGTCCCATTTGCACAAGCCAAAGACAACCATCAATACCTTAACGCATCTGCTTTTAGCACATTGGAGGCAGGCATTATGATTGAAGAAAAAGACCTCACGTTCAAAAAAATTCAGGATCATTTTAAAAACCCAAAACCCAATCACAGCCGTCCAAACAAGGCCGCATGGACAATATCACAAGATATTTTGCACCTAAAATCCCATGGATAAACGGATAAAACCCATTTTAGATGCCAACCTCAATCGGGTTACTGAAGGACTTCGGGTCATCGAAGAGTATGCCCGTTTTATTAGCCTTAACAAAACAGACTGTCAACACTTGGCCAAATTCAGGCGACACATCAATCAATCCAACCCCGATATCGTGGGACATCTCTTGGTGCGAGACATTCAAAAAGATGCTCGTGCCAAAGAGATTCCAAGTAAACGCACGGATATCAGCACATTGCTCATGGCCAATTTTAGACGGGTACAAGAAGGCCTTCGCGTCTTGGAAGAATACACGGGCGATGCCTCATTTTCGATGGCCCGTTATGACATGTACACCCTCGAAAAAACCATGGTTCTGCATAGCCTAAAACCCCGTATCCAAAATGGGATTTATTTGATATCTGATGACATCGACATCCTCTTACAAGGACTCGCGTGGGGCGTAAGCCTGATTCAGCTACGCGACAAAACAGGCACAAGAAAATCCCTGCTCAAAAAAGCTCGTCACATCCAGCCATTGGCAAAAAAAGCCGGCATCCCATTCATCATAAATGATTATCTAGACATCGCATTGGCATGTGATGCAGACGGATTCCATACAGGGCAAGAGGATCTCCCCATTGATACAATCCGGCAGCTTTTAGGCCCTCACAAACTCATTGGACGCACGACCCACTCCATCAAACAGGGCCGTCAAGCCAAAAAAGAAGGTGCCGACTATGTCAGTGTAGGCCCTATCTGGCAAACCCCGTCCAAACCAGGTCGAAAAGGAATTGGAAAGCACTATCTTCACCATGCAAAAACCCTCAACATTCCTTATGTCGCCATCGGAGGCGTCGATATAGACAATATCGACACCCTTTTACCCTTCAATCCACCCCTAATAGGGTTGATTAGAGACTACCAAAACATCCCAGAGATTCAAAAAAAACTCAAAGCATTTTCTCCAGATAATAAAACCCATCCGCCTCAAATTGAGAATTAAACAAAAAGCCAAGCTCTGCCAAAGCGTTTTTTTGATGCAAGCTAATTGGCACAATCAGCCTTGAACGACTCAATGATTTGCATATCTTCAAAATCGTGTGAATAGGTGCAAAAGCCTTTGCCGTTATCACATCAGGCCTCACACGGGATTCACAAAACCACTTATTGACATCCTCAGTAACCACCTCATAATTTTTAATCCTCAGCTCTTGCTTAACCAACTCCAAAAAAACCGTTTTTTTTCGCTTTGATTCCACAGCAATGATCCGGTTGTTGGGATTTTGAATCGCCAAAATAACAGAAGGCAATCCGGAGCCAGAGCCCAAATCAACCACCGTACAGGAAACATCGCCCACAAGAGACGCTAGTCGACAAGAATCCTGGATATGAAAATCCAGGCGATGATAGGCCCCCTCAGAATAGAGGTTCACCTTCTGGTTGTAGTCTTTCATGAGTGCTATATAAGACTCGATCTGCTCTTCTCGTTTCACATGAAACCTCAAACAGGTCGTCTCTGCAGATATCCCAACAAAACCATCATATCCGCAGGATTAATACCGGCTATTTTTTTAACCTCAAAAAAAGTTTTGGGGCGAAACTGCTTAAATTTTTCCCGACTCTCCGTCTTCAATCCCTTGATATCGTCATAATCGATTGTATCGGGGATCACACGTGAATCAAATTTTTTCAACTTCTGAATATCTTCCACCTGCTTTGCAAGATATCCTTCGTATTTGATCTCTACCAAAGCCCGTGATTCGTTGTCATACAGCATTTTTTGAGGCAAAAATCCTGACTCAATCAGGTGAGAGAGGGTTACCTCTGGTCTTTTTAAAAGGTCTTTTAAGGGCTGTTTTTGACTCAAAGAAAACTGCTGTTGCAAAATAGGTGGCACAGGACACTTCCCCCACGATTGGATACAGGCCTCAACCGCTTCTCTTTGCTGTCTAATGATAGTGATTTGATCGTTATCCAGCAGTCCATGATCAAAAGCTTTTTCACCCAACCTAAAAATAGAATTATCCTGCCTCAACAACAGCCGATATTCCGATCGAGACGTCAACATTCTATAGGGTTCATCGATATTTTTGTTAATCAAATCATCAATCATTGTTCCGATATAAGAGTCTTCTCTGGTTAAGATAAAAGCCGGCCGACATTGAGCCCTTAGCCCTGCGTTAATACCTGCCACAATTCCTTGACCCGCAGCTTCTTCGTACCCAGATGTCCCGTTTATTTGCCCCCCCAAAAAAAGATTTTTTAACGGCCTTGTCTCCAAAGTAGGGTATAGCTGATCTGGATAAACAAAATCGTACTCCACAGCATACCCAGGCTTTAAGACCCTAACAGCCTCAAGCCCTGGCATTGTCCGCAAAAATGCTTCTTGTACATCTTCAGGTAAAGACGTATTGAGTCCCTGAGCATACATTTCATGGGTATCCAGGCCTTCAGGCTCTATAAAAATTTGATGGCGATCTTTAGTAGAAAAACGAACAACCTTATCCTCAATCGACGGACAATAGCGTGGACCAACCCCTTTAATAACCTTGGCATACATTGGAGAGCGATCCAAATTATCCAAAATAATACGGTGTGTATCCGAGGTCGTATAGGTCAAATGGCAAGGGATTTGATCTCTAAACCGTTCGTTATAAGGCGTCATAAAAGAAAAGTGCAAAAACTCAGCATCTCCTGGGTGAGCCTCCATTTTAGAAAAATCGATCGATTTCTTATCCAATCTAGGCGGTGTTCCCGTCTTAAGACGACCCATTCTCAAATGAGCCGTTAACACATCCGACAAAGATTCTGCGCTCACCTCAGCAATCCTACCACCCGAAAAAGACTGTAACCCAATATGCATTCTTCCCTTCAAAAAAGTCCCTGTTGTTAACACAACAGCTTTTGCAAGATACTGTTTACCCAAATCCGTCACAACACCTTTTACCTCCTGCCCATCTAAGAGCAAGCCCACGATAGCAGACTGCCGACAATCAAGATTATCTTGATTAAACAATTTTCTTTTCATATAAGCTGCATAAGCGTGCTTATCGTTTTGAGAACGCAAACACTGTACAGCAGGCCCTCGGGATCGATTTAATATCTTCATTTGCAAAAAAGTAGCATCCGCCGCCAACCCCATCTCACCCCCCAAGGCGTCAATCTCTCCAACAATTTGACCCTTTGCAGGCCCTCCAATGGAGGGATTACATGGCATCAACCCAATTGTATCCAAATTTATCGCACATATCAGTGTTTTGCATCCCAACCTAGCACTTGCCAAGGCTGCCTCGATACCGGCATGTCCAGACCCTACAACAATCACATCGTAGTGCTGATCAGACACAAATCCCACCGACACCCTTTACCTAGACAACAAATGAATGGTTTGATTGCGATTTGAGCCAACAGAAACCAAAGATATCTTCACCTTAGCCACATCTTCAATATACGCAATATACGATTTGGCATGCTGAGGCAACTGCTCATAACGTGTGATCTGCGAAATATCCTCATCCCAGCCAGGAAATGTTTCATAAATAGGCTCTACCTGAGAAAATACATCCAAATCCAAGGGGAAATGATCCAAGGTAGAGGCGCCACTTTTATAGGCATTGCATACTTTGATACTTTCTAACCCATCTAGGACGTCTAGCTTTGTAAGACAGATGTCAGTAATGCCATTGACCCTCACCGCATATCGTAAAACCACCAGGTCCAACCATCCACATCGTCTAGGACGACCTGTCGTGGTACCAAACTCTGCCCCCCTAGCCCTCAAGCTCTCGCCCACACCGTCCACAAGCTCTGTCGGAAAAGGGCCTTCCCCCACACGGGTCACATAGGCTTTGGTAACGCCAATCACCTTCTCAATCTTATGTGGCCCTATTCCCGCTCCTACACAAGCGCCCCCAGAAACAGGATTGGAAGAAGTCACAAAAGGGTATGTACCGTGATCCACATCCAACATGGTTCCTTGCGCACCCTCCAAAATAATATGTTTCCCCTCATCAATTGCCTGATTAATAAAAAAAGAACTGTCAATCACAAATGGCCTCAACCGCTCTCCATAAGACAAATATGTATCGATAACAGATTGAACATCAATAGGAGTATCTGGAAAAAATTGCGCCCAATTGCGCTTATTAAGCCGACTGGTCAGGCGTTCTTTTGAAAAAAGATCGATCACGCGAATGCCAAAACGAGAAATTTTATCCGTATAAGCAGGCCCTATCCCCTTACCCGTTGTGCCTATCTTATCTCCCTTATGTCGCTTCGATTCCTGCTGACTATCCAACAACTTATGAAATGGCAAAATCACATGACATAAACTAGATATCTTGAGCTTTTTAGGAGTAACCTCAATGTTCTGTGCCTCTAGCGTAGCCATTTCGGTAAACAACACCTCCGGATCTAGCACAACCCCATTCCCGATCACACAGCAACACGATGCGTACAAAATTCCAGAAGGGATAAGGTGCAACTTAAAGGTCTTATCTCCAACAACAACCGTATGCCCTGCGTTATTCCCACCCTGATACCGCACAACAAAGTCCATTTTTTCTGCCAGAATATCTGTGATCTTCCCCTTCCCCTCATCACCCCACTGCGATCCTACAACAACAACTACAGACATATGACATATCCTAAATCTAACAAAAATATACGCATTAGGGTTGATAGCTAAAAACCCAAAAAGCACCTCATTATATCAAATTTTTAAAATTTGAAAACCAAGGCATTTGGCATGTATTGATTCATGTGAAACAGTCTCTTTTACGAGCCCTTAACAAAAGACATCGTCCCTAAAATAAGGGCATAGACATCCCGCTGGAGCAAAGAAAGAGGCTCTTTTTCAATAGGAAACAAGACAAAGCTAATCTCAATAATGACCTTGTCTTTGGAAAGATACAGTGCCTTGACTACCCTATCAAATCCAAACATATCTACCATGTAGGCTCTCTCTCTTCCCATTTGAACAAAATGCGCGTTCTCTTCAATGAGATGTCCCTCTGGGGTCACAGGATAGATCACAATTCCGTCTCGACTCCGCTTCCACTCGTTAATGATATGATCTTTGGCCCATACATCTGGGGTAAGTTGCATAGGATTATCGTAGATTTGAATATGCATTTGATAGGCGTACTGAGATTCTCCCTGGACAGAAGGATCTTTTTCCGAGCCAACAACACCAATAGAGGGGCCCAACAAAACAGACTCTCTCGGAGAAACCACTTTTAAATGTGCCGAGCTAGGATATTGATAGGTCACATACTCACCTCGATACGCCTTAAGACCCACGGATAGAGGCCCCGCCAAAGACCTGGACTTGCACCCTGCTGCAAAAAATAAGAGCCCTAGGCATCCAAATAAAATAAGGTATTGTTTCAAAAAAACTCCAAAAAAAATGTATGAATTGTAATTTTTTAAGTATATGATGGCTTTAAAGTTGAAACAACTGGTTTATCATTTTGGTCACCTCAACAAACTGCCTCATCGAGAGAAGGAAATATATGACTGGAGAATATAAGAAAGGAAGTGATAATCGGTTTTTTGTAGGATATTGTGAACAAAAGTCACTGGCGATGTGAAAGCAACCACTATGATAGTAACGATGATAGTTTTGTCTACTTCTATTCGATTTATTCAGGAAAGAAAATCAAATAAAGCCATAGATATACTTAAAGAACTCGTAGAGAATCACGCCACTGTGCTTCGACGCCAGTCTCAAACGGCTGCAGGGGTTCATCAAGAAATTTTGATTAAGCAATTGGTTCCCGGAGATATTGTGATCCTTTCTGCGGGGGATATGATTCCGGCCGATTGTCTCTTGTTATCTGCAAAAGATCTATTTATCAGTCAATCCGCCTTAACTGGAGAATCCTGACCTGTCGAAAAATTTTCTGAACTAAAATCTAGAAATTCAGAGGATCCCTTTGAACTTGAAAATGTGATTTTTATGGGCACCAATGTGGTAAGCGGTACCGCTACAGCCGTGATAGTGGCAACGGGCAACCTCACTTATTTTGGTACTGTTGCAAAGCGGCTATCGGACGCAGAGCGTAGCCAAACGTCGTTTCAGGTAGAGATCCATAAGATTAGCTGGGTTCTCATTCGATTTATGGCAGTGATGGTGCCTACTGTTTTTCTGATCAATGGATTGACCAAAGGAAACTGGTGGGAAGCCCCCTTATTCTCTCTGTCAGTAGCCGTGGGGCTTACGCCAGAAATCATTGTGAAACACTTGGAGGCCATTCACAATTTTGGTGCAATGGATATGTTGTTCACAGACAAAACAGGTCATTACCAAACAGGGCTCAAAAATCTTTTGGATGTAGCTATTTTAGATAACATCGAAATCCATCATGACCTTAATATGGGGTCTGATTTTAAAAAAATAGACGAAATACCCTTTGGTTTTCAGTGTAGAGGATGAATGCAATTTAATGCTAAATGGCTTGCGTTTCTAGACACATCCTCTGATGCAACAAAACTAAATTCAAAGTCGAAAAACATGCTTGAATATGGTGAAGTATGTGAGGCTGACAGCCAGTTCAAATTTTGGAAACGTATTTTTGGTGCTTATAGCCAGTGCATTTTTACCTTTTTTGCCGATGCTACTCATCCATCTTCTTGTGCAAAATTTGCTCTATGATTTTTCACAAGTGGCAATCCCATTTGACAATGTAGATGCAGCTCTATCGTTGATATCGGGACATTTGGATTAATGTGGGTTGTATTCAAAGCCAATAGCCCCGCTTCTCAAACACTGTTTCAATCCGGATGGTTTGTGGAAGGACTTTTGTCCCTACTAGTGATTATACATATGATTCGTACCCGAAAAATACCATTTATTGAGAGTGTGGCTTCTTGGCCACTTATATTTTTCCCTTTTTTGATTGGCATTCTAGTGGCGTATGCCATCTTAACTCAGGCCGTGAAAGGTTTCTTTGCCAGACGGTTTGGCTGGCAATAAGGCCGAAGAACCCAATGTCAACCAATCAAAAAGATGCTGGATAAAATAGGGGGCAACTGTTGTATAAGTCACCCCCATCCCCTCTGTAAAAAAAGCGCGATACTCAGAAAAAGAAGAAAACCAATGTGCTGTGGGTTGCAAATAGAGAATCCCTTGGACCAACACATGTATTTTTTTTCGGCGCACTGCGATACCCATCACTTTTTGATGACCCCGACACCACTCATACGGGCTCTCGTAGCCTATACAAAAATCAGTGGTCCGATAAGATGGCTTGGCTTGGGACTCCAACAAAACACCTGTCCCCGCTACAGCCTCGCCGATAATGCTTTTGAGCTGAAATAAAAAATCAGATAGCCTCCCCTTACCAAAGAGGGCCAAGACCTCTACTGGCAAAACGATAGAAAACACGAGATCGTCTGGACAATGAAAGACAATGCCACCACCCGTTATTCTTTTGGCATGATCCAATTGGCCTAGATCAGAAAAAAGTGCCTGTCTATAGGCATAGGTAACACCAGGTTGTCCCCATGGGTATACCCGTAGCACGGGCTCGCCTTTGTTTAATAAATCCTCATCAAAACTCATGTTATGACAGGCCTGCCCAAACGCAACTTCTGCTAGCTGTATCATGATCGAATCATGCGTGGTGGTGCCACGGTATAATCCCAAATCACAGAGGGCTTGCGAAGAGGAGGCACCCATCGATCTTCAAAAAAATCAACCTTATCCCCCCATAATGCTTGTATCTCAGAAGGCTCGTGAAGAGGAGATTCTCCAGAACGATTGACACTGGTACTCATCACGGGATAATCCAGTTGATCTAGCAGCCTATTGAGTGGATCAAAGTGCGGAAAACGACACGCCACCGTATCAGCACCTCCTGTAACAGTGCTGACCACCCAATCAGGCCTTGGCAAGACAAGCGTGATGGGGCCAGGCCACATGGTCTGCGTGGCATTTACCTGAGCGGTATTTAACGTATGCTGCAATCGAATGAGCCACTTTTTATTTGGAATCAATACGATCATGGGCAAGGAGGTTGGGCGTTGTTTGAGATGGTACAATCGATGGGCAACATCCTCTGTTGCTATTCCCAAAAATCCCCACACAGTGTCACAAGGAAAAATACCTATCTTTCCTTTTTTTAAGTCCACAGCAAGATGGCTTACCTCTTCCTCCAACATTATCCATATCCCTTAAGCTGTGCGTCTTGATGCCATGTATAGTGTCTATCTGTATTAAGCAAAGACTGCATATTCCAACCGGCTTGCCTGGCACAAACAGAATCGATCTCAAGAATTTCATTCAAAAGATATCGATCTGAAGTAGAAGAAGCCAACTTCTGAGACAGAATACCCTTCAAACAATATCCAATCAAAAACTCATCTAGCCCAAATCCTTTTAACCGATAGAGGGTTGTCTCACAATCCTCTGTATGCAAACTAGCCAATACCAAGTGCCCCGTGTATGCAGCAGCCAAAGCTGTCCTAGCCGTTTCCGCATCTCGTATCTCTCCTATCATAATACAATCGGGATCTTGCCGTAAAACAGCCCGTAACCCTTCCGAAAATCCATACCCAATGACGGGATTGATGGCAGAATGTCTCACCCCTTCGATCACGCATTCTACAGGGTCTTCCAAGGTGACAATCACGCGTTGTTTTTGGGTAAGCAAGTACCGCAAAGAAGCATACAACGTGGTTGTTTTCCCCGAGCCAGTAGGGCCTGTCACCAAAATCAATCCTGAAGCATGATTGAGAATTTGAGTCCATTTTTGGTAAGCAACATGACCCAAACCAAGATAATCCAAAGATAAGAGCTGTTTTCCTGTATGAAAAAGCCGCATCACCACATCTTCACCATATACAGTGGGAAGTGTTGCCAGCCTAAACTCGTAGGATTGATCTTGGTACACATGTGTCAAGCGACCATCTTGAGGAAGTGTCGTCATAGAAATATCCAAATGAGCGTGTAGTTTAAGGGCTGGCAAAAGACATCGATAGGCTTCCATACTCAGACGGGTAAAAGGACGCAATTGTCCCAGCACTCTCAGAAAACATATGACATGGTCTCCTGCGAGCTGCAAATGAATATCTGAGGCCTGGTATGTAATCGCACTCTCTAAAATCTGATGAAGCCGTGTAATAGGCTGCATCTCTGCTAGGCTACCGGTATAATACGCATGAATATCTGCACATGGCACTAAAAAAATAGTCACTACCCCATACGACTGCTTGATCGTATCTAAAAAGGAAGAAAACGGATTGGAAACAGCAAGTCCAAGAGTTGTCCCATTATACAAGGGGACCATATCATGAAGCATCCATGCTTCTTCAGAAAAAAGCGTTTTGGCAAGATCTGGATCTGGCACCAATTGGTCCAACTGACAAATAGAAAATCCAAATTTCTGAGATACCAAATTAAAAAAATGTTCTTCAAGAGACGGTTGTTTTGTGACAAGCAACCGCCACGCATCCTCATCCGTTAAGTAGCCTAAAGACTCAAAAGAAAAAGGGAGTGCGACTTCTTTTTCTTCTAAAAAAGAAATCCAAGAGGCCATGAAAACCCTAAGAAGATGAGGAGATTAAAACCTTACGAAGGATACCAATTTCTTCCAAAGCCTTTCCAGCCCCATTGACCACACACTTCAAAGGATCTCCGTTAATGGTGACAGCGATAGAGGTCTGAGATTGAATATGCTTATCCAAGCCCTTTAACAAAGCGCCTCCTCCCGCAAGCATGATGCCCATATCCATAATATCTGAAGCCAATTCTGGAGGTGTTTTTTCCAGAGTTGCCTTAATACCTTCTACAATGATGCGCACCGGATCTCTAAGTGCTTCTCGAATCTCAGAACTGGTCAAAGTAAATGTTTTTGGCAATCCAGAGACCAGATCTCTACCCCTGACCTCCATTGTTTTTTCATCTTTTAAGTCAAAAGCAGATCCCAACTGAATTTTTACCTCTTCAGCGGTTCTCTCACCAATTAGAAGCCGATAATTTTCTCGACAATGAGCAACAATAGCCTCATCCATTTCATCTCCAGCAACCCGTATAGACCGAGAAACAACAATACCACCAAGAGAAATAACAGCGACCTCTGTTGTCCCACCCCCTATGTCAACAATCATACTGCCTGTTGGCTCTGACACCGGAAGATTTGCACCAATAGCTGCGGCCATAGGCTCTTCTATCAGATAGGATTCTTTTGCACCCGCATTACGAGCAGCCTCTAAAACAGCCCGTTGCTCCACACCAGTGATGCCAGAAGGAACCCCAATAATAATACGCGGGCTTAATACAAACCGAGGTGGCAACGCTTTTTTGATAAAATACTTCAACATGATTTCTGTAATCTCAAAGTCTGCAATCACACCGTCTCTCAAGGGTCGAACAGCCACCACATTGCTAGGTGTACGGCCAATCATTTTTTTGGCTTCGTCTCCAACCGCTAAGATGAGATTCTTTTGATTGTTGAGAGCAACAACCGATGGCTCTTGAACAACAACACCCCTACCATGTGCAAAAACCAATGTATTGGCTGTACCAAGATCAATACCCAAATCACATCGCAAATGAGGAAACAACTGTGCAAGAATCTGCATGAAAAACCCTTTCCAAAAATACCCCACATCACGTCATTTTTACATAAAAATGAGTAAGGGCATCATATCAAACCCCCCTTCTCTTCACAAGGCACACTTATGGCTATCCTAGGTCAGGAAATTCAACATTGTTGAGGGCTGTTTCTGATCGATTGGAGAGAATAACTTCTAAGGCCTCTAGTATTTTTGTGATGGTTTCGTCTGGGTTTTTAGAAAAATTTTGCTGAAATGAAGCGGTAGAAAATCGCTTGGGCAACACCTTGTTGTCAGCAGAGACCCCATCTACCCTAGAAGGTTGTTGGGCAAGGTAAGTGGTAGATAACATATAAGGCGAGCTGGGAGAAGTAGCTGTTGGGGCATCTGGCTCATCGCGCAGCTGGGAATCGCCTAAAAGAGAATCCCTTCCTTCCCTGTTATTTGTACCGTTGTTTGTTTTTTGATCTATACCCGAAGCACCACCAATAATATCCGTTACCTTGCTTTTTTCGATGCCCAAATTTCCTGCTACTTCATCAGCAACATCTGCCAAGGCTTGTGTCACCACATCTAAAAAATCGACCCCGCCTCCGGTATGGCCCCGTGTAATACCCACAACAGTAGAAACAAATTCTTTAAATTGTTGAAGATTGGTACATTGTTTTGCTTGCGTTTGAACAAATTCCGTAATGGCCTTCGAAATAAGTTCCATCAAAGAAGAATCAATATCAGGAGACCCTACCAAATCCATCAAATCTCGCAATTCTCCAAGATTATCCACCCCTCCGGAGAGGATGCTATTCACTTTCTTAACGGTCTTTGAAGAATCTTCCAAATTGGCAGATGCGCTTTTTTTAGCAGCTGGTGCTTCTTTGATGCTTTTTGATGCATCTGATACAGAGACAAAATGAGTAGGAGATTGCCCAAGAGGTGGCGGTGGAACAAACAGGCCCCCCGTTTTTTTTCTGGTATCTTCATCTCGGTCTATGTTGCTAAATGTATCTAAGAATTTTGTGAGAACTGACCCATCATATTCTCCAGAAGCAACACCTTGTTTTAGGGTATCCCCAAGCTCTGCTAGCTGATGAGAAAGCGCTTTTACTTGGGTATCCGACAGTCCATTTTGAGTAGAAGCGCCCATGAGTCCTTTTAAAATTCCCACCACCAAAGTATCTGTTTTTTCTTGGACAGCAGTGTCTTGATAACTGGCTAAAAGCGTTTGCATTTTTTTAAGCAAAACATCAGAAATTTGAAATGAGCGACCACCAACTCCTGCACCTTGGATACCTATTGCCATTGGAAAACTCCTTTTTGGTTGATATATTTTGACAGTATTCCCTACAGGGTCCTATCCTAAAACAGAACATGGGCAATCTAGGCATATTTTTGGATCGCGACGGAACACTGATCAAGGAAAAACAGTTTATCAGAGATCCTCGGCAAGTAGAACTAGAAGAGACGGTATTAGAAGGGCTACACCATCTTCAGAAGATGTCCCATCCTACGTCACAATTTTTTGTCATCACCAACCAATCTGGCATCGCACGTGGCCTGTTATCGGTATACGATTTTTTGGCTGTTCAGAGTCGTGTCCTTGAAATATTGCGCCACCATAACATTGTGATAACTGATTTTTGGTTTTGTCCTCACTACAGCATGCCAACAAAGCCAGCTTCTCGGTTTAATAGAGTCTGTTCTTGTCGAAAACCCTACCCATATCTGATTACAGCGGCTATTCACACGTATAAACTCAAAAAAGAAGCCTGCTGGATGATTGGCGACAAGGCCTCTGACGCCTATACGGGAATTAACGCTGGCATCCAGAGTGCCTTGGTGCAAACAGGGTATCAAGAATCTGTCGAAGGTATTCCTACGTTTAAAAACTTTATAGACATTGCGAGGCATATTGTCTATAGTGGAAAGACACAATACACGCACGATACCGAACAATAAACCAACTATGCCGCCAAACTCCTACTACCCTCTATACAAAATAGTTTCATGCATACGGAATCCTAATAATAGGATTGAAAAGTCTTTATATTCACCTTTCTATTTTTTTAACAGTCCCGAGGAGATTATCAATTTTCTCATAGTAGAGTTTTCGCAAGAATCCTCTGTGAAAAACCCTCCTATGCTTAATCTCGAAGACAATAACAACTTCGATCTGTGTACTTCTCTGATTCCAAAAAAGACTGGTTTGAATCCTGGTATTGTTACCAAGAAAGTAATCCAAGAATTGAATGAGGCTCTAAGTAAGGATATGGCCTTTTTGGAGTCTATTTTTAAAGACCTATTCACAGTAAAGAAGGTAAAGTTTCACACAAACTCTCCTGTCGGGAATACTCCTATGCAGAGCGTGCTCGAAAAAATAAAAACTAACAAAGGATTTCTAGAGCAAGCATTAGCTAAGCTCTCTTCTTCTTATAATGCGGCTACGCTAAATATATGGATAGAGAAGTCATCTGATAAAAATGTCACACTCTTTATAGATAACATACTCACTTATATTCCCACCGATATAATGCCATCTATACTTATCTACCTCTCTGATAAGGCAATACAGAAATTAGGTATTTATATAGAAAACAGCTTACTTTCTTCTCCCTCAGACTTGAAGTCTCCAGCGTTCAGGATACTAAACGCTATTCCAGAAAAAGATATTCTTTTTACCGCTCTAGTTAATAAGCTTGCAAAGGATCCAAAGCATCAAGACGCTGTTGCCAGCATTATAAACAATACTGGCCTTCTGAATCAGTTGCTAGGAAAAACAAAAAATAGCCATAAAGCTTGGCTTGTTCTAGCAATGCTTGCAGAGGATCCAAAGCATCAAGACGCTGTTGCCAGCATTATAACCAATACTGGCCTTCTGAATAAGTTGCTAGAAAAAACAGATGATAGCCATAACGCTTTGTTTGTTCTAACCGAGCTTGCAAAGGATCCAAAGCATCAAGACGCTGTTGCCAGCATTATAAAAGACACTGACCTTCTGAATCAGTTGCTAGAAAAAACAGATAATAGCCATAACGCTTGGTTTGTTCTAGCAATACTTGCAAAGGATCCAAAGCATCAAGACGCTGTTGCCAGCATTATAAAAGATACTGACCTTCTGAATCAGTTGCTAGGAAAAACAGATAATAGAAATAACGCTTGGTTTGTTCTAGCCGAGCTTGCAGAGGATCCAAAGCATCAAGACGCTGTTGCCAGCATTATAAAAGATACTGACCTTCTGAATCAGTTGATAGAGTAATTTGAGGGGGAAAGTAGGGTAAAAAGCGCCTCTTTTTGGTATAATTTGTTTGGACAAAAAAACCCCAAAAAAAGGCGATGTAATTATGGAACAAACCCTCCTACCGATCAAGCTAAAAAAGTCAGATGAAAAGATCACGGCGCAAAGCGGGCTTTTGATCATAGCAGAAGCGATAAAAGCATACGGGATAGAAAAGTACATACATTATTCCGACATTGTTAAGTATGGCGGGCGGAGGAAGAACGATAGAAGATGTACAAAAGCTTTTTTCGGATAGGGTTCTATGCGAGGGGTTGGGTCTCATAAAATTTGATGCCTCGACCCAAAGCAAATGGCTACGGG
>CAXNHA010000006.1:0-29534 GCA_964202165.1 Candidatus Marinamargulisbacteria bacterium
GGGGATATGTGTGGGATAGTGGAACTCAAAAGGAGGAATATGTACCCTTAGGAGATCAGTATGAGTTTCAAGATTCCGACACTAAAAATAGATTTGAGTCTTAAAAATAAAAATTCGACTCAAACTCCGCAAGAACAGAAAAAACAGCAGACTCCTCAAAAAAACAAGGAAAAAATTTCAACCCTAACCTTCAATCTGACTCCACTGACTCCAAAAACTTTTAAAAATAAAAATCATCAGCAACCCCGGAGTACTAAGAGCAATTTTTTTCCTAGTCAAAATAAAATAAATCAAAGTCAGAAAAGTAAAGACGATCCGTATCAAGATCCAAGATTTATCAATATATATGCTCCTAACTCTCAGGTAAAAACTCAACCAGCGCAGATTTTAGAAACGCCACAAAAGGGAAAAGATAAAAATAAAACCCCATCAACTCCACAAAAAAAGCATATGACACCTGAAAAAGAAGATCTAATAAAGCAGTTAATGAGTGGAAAAAAATTAAAGTTTGTCAAAGAAGACCTCAGTAATGATAATGAGAAAGAAAGAAATCTGATAATCAAGAAGCTAAACTTCAATATGTTTCCCGTTATCCTGGAAAAAAATGAGGATCCCAGTACCAATCGTTAGGATTGGCATGCGTTGATATGCTGGGCAATCGGATAGGGTGCGTGACATACTAGAGGTCTCTCAAAATCCAATTTTGCAAAAGGAACCCCACATTGTATGAGCCCATCCCTGTTACAATTTAATTACAAACAGGAACTAATAAGTAGACAAGTTAACCAAAAAACAAAACAAATCACATACACAAAATAAAAAACAAAGATCTAATGCACCCAAAACTCAGTGTAAACATCAACAAAATCGCAACCCTGCGAAATAGTCGCGGGGGAAATGTGCCAGATGTTGTGCAATGTGCGTTGGATTGTGAGCGGTTTGGTGCACAAGGTATAACAGTGCATCCCCGTCCCGATAGACGCCATATCCGCTATGAAGATGTGAGGGCCCTACGGCCACTGCTGACAACAGAGCTTAATATAGAAGGCAATCCCATGGAGCCGTCTTTTGTAGAGCTTGTTTTGGAGGTAAAGCCCCATCAAGTAACCCTTGTGCCAGATGACGTCCATCAACTCACCTCCAATCATGGATGGGATACGATTCGCTATCAGCATGAGCTCAAAACGATTATAGAGACATTTAAAAAAGCAGGGATTCGGACCTCTATTTTTGTCGATCCAGATAGGTACATGATGGCATCAGCTGCTCAAACAGGCACTGATCGGATTGAATTGTACACAGAGGCGTATGCCAGTCACTATAGAGAAGACGCCCAGAAGGCAATTGCACCTTATAGCCTAGCAGCCGAGCTAGCACATACCTTGGGATTGGGTATTAACGCAGGGCATGATCTCAATTGCGATAATCTTGGCTATTTTGTCCAACAAATTCCTTTTGTAAAAGAAGTGTCGATTGGTCATGCCTTGATTGCAGATGCCCTGTACGGTGGACTTGAAAAAACCATTGCTATGTACCGAAAAGCCCTGATACAAGGGCTCCCCTCCTTATAAAAAGAAGGGGAGATCACAGATATTATTGTTTGATGGCTTCTATTTGAAGAGATAGGGTAATGTCATTACCTACAAGCACACCGCCATTGTCCAATGCCTTGCTCCATTTCATGCCAAAGTCTTGACGGTTAATTTTGGCAGTTGCACTAAATCCAACAACTTCTTGTCCCCAAGGACTCTTGGCATTTCCTGTATGTACTGCTTTTAAAGTGACAGGCTTGGTTACACCCAACAACGTAAGAGTACCATGTACGGCATACTCTGATTTTCCGGTTTTGACCACTTTGGTGCCTTTGAAGATCAAGGTTGGATATTTGGTCGTGTTAAAAAAGTCTGGAGATACAAGATGTTCATCTCGTTTTTTATTGCGGGTATCGATGCTAGCTGTATTGATAGTTGCTACAACGTTGGCCAATTTTTCTGTCGCAGGATCAAATGAAAACGAAGCAACATATTGCCCAAATTCACCACGTGCGGTGCTTACCATATGGCGCACTTCAAATCCAATTGTTGAATGAGCGGGATCCACTTTGTAGGTGGCCCCAGATACCATAGAGGTTGATAAAGCGACAGCTAGAATAGCAACTCCAATAGACTTGGCTGAAAAAAAAGTCATTACAATTCTCCTCGTATACATGATGATTTGATGAGTTCGCAGTATAGCCCGATGAGACTGTTTTCGGCTAGTGGTAAGCAGACTTTGTATAGGTGTTGCGTGGGTCCCACATCATCCAGCTGGTAAGACCTGCATCGTACACGCCTTTGTGCTGAGCCTGTATCTTGGGGGCATCGTAGACGGCTTTTAAGTTAAAATCTTGGAGCCAGGCACGCAGTTTTGTCGGAGGGTAGCCAGCTTTTTGGAGTCGCAGGCTCCCGCTTTTTAAGACAGTAGAGACGATGTCGTATGGATGATCGGCGGGGTTGGAAAATTTTTGAAAGCCACGTGGATAATGAGAGGGGTAAATCATGGGGCAGATAAAGTCAAAATAGGGTGCGGCAACCTCCAAAACTTGTCCAATATTAAGATCATCTTGTGCGGTTAAAACCATGCCAAATACATCAGCTGAAATAGGAACGCCCCACGCTTTGGACGCATGATGAAGGTGGCTAAAAAAAGATTGCAAAATACATGCTTTTGGCAGGATGCTCGTACGGTCAATGTTACGTGTACAGGAGATGTTTTTGGAAGGAGATCTCAAGCGAGAAATAGGAAAACGCATATCGGCCATATTGCCATCTGTTGGAAAGCGAATATAGTCAAAATTAAGTTCATCAAATCCAATTGTTGCACAGGTTTTTCCAAGTTCTTCAATGTATTGCCAGAAGGGCTTAGCCGAAGGATCGATATACGAAAGTCCGTTTCTGTCTTTCCACGGACGACCTGTTGACCGAGACTGTACGGCGTATTGAGGAAAACGACTTGCATAGCTTGGATCTTGAAAGACGGTGATCCTTGCAATGACATAGATCTCTTTTTTGTGAAGGTCTTGGATCCACGATTCCAAATCTTTGATACGACTTTCTTCAACCCCATCAAAAATAGGATTTCCCGTTTTGTAGGAGATGTGTCCCGAATAATCTTTGATATCAATGATGACAGCGTTTATCTCTGTACGATCTACAAAATTGATCAAAGACTCTCGCCAAGGTTTAATGCCTGCTACCCAGCTGGTGATATAGATTGCTTTTACATAAGAAGGGGTTTTGATGTGATTTGTAACGTTTGTCAAAGAGGGTTGTGGGGGTACCGGCAAAGAAGCAGAGTGGAGTTTGTTGAAAACAAATGAAGGCGTGTGCTTACAAAAAAGAGGCCATCCCACTACAAAAAAACCCAAGAAGGATATCCCTATAATGGAGGCAACAAGCCATCCTATACGGGTTTTGGAGCACATGTGTTTGAGTGAAGAAAAAATAGTCATTCTCTCAAGAGCCTAGGGTATGGTAGCAAATCGATCAAGGGATATTTCTTTGGGGATGTGGGTTTTGTAGCGTAAAAAATCTCGCCACATGTTGGCCAAGTAAGGCGCGCTCATCACCGCTCTTGATCCCAGACCATTGAAGATACCAATATGAGGAAACTGGGGATGAATCCCTATAATTGGGCGTCCATCTTGCACGGCAGGACGAATGCCAGAGAGATGATTTTTTAGGATATACGGATGGCCGGGGATAAACCCTGTCAAGAAACGAACCAATTCATTGGCTCCCAATGGCGTCGGAGAGCTGTTGTCCCATTGCCGGTTGTACGTGGCACCGACCCGAAAAACAGAAGAGCCCGTTGGCAAGATAAATTTGTTTTGGTGCAAGATATGATCTTCGCCCAAGCTAGGGCAGAGAATATCAAGGCAATCGCCTTGTACAGATTGAAACGGAAGATGCCCAAACAATGGATTGGCACTGGCTGCATAACCTTCACAAAAAATAACGAGATTGTACGTAGCATCATGGGCTTTTTTTTCTGAAAAAACGCCCTGGATATACCTGTTTTTTTCTATAAAATAATCCCGCATACACGTCAAAAAATAAGGGGTATTGAGATAACCCGTTGCGGAAATAGTGACCCCTCCGTGAGTTCCAGCTAAGGGATAGCTTCTGGGAGACAGAATAGCATCAAAATAGTGAGAAGCCGGGCTTTGTACTTTCTTTTTGCGCCATGCGGAGACATCTTGACTGGAGTTGAAAAAGCGAATCATGGGCAATGGAAAAAAGAATCGTGTTTTAAATTTATACTCAAGAGAGCGATAGAATGCAATGGCAACAGGCAAGAGAGAGGTGGCCTGCCATGCCAGTAAATAGCGTTGACCAGCCAAGGGGTCAATGATGCCAGCGGCTACCTTGGATGCAGAAGAAGAGGGGTTGGGATCCATGATGTCGGTAGGACATCCTGCTTCTTGGAGGGTATAGGCTAAAACAGAGCCTGCTATGCCTTGTCCAACAACGAGAATGCGCACAAGTCTAGGGTTTTTGTGCTGGGTAAAATACCCAAGCGCGACTTCCTACAAAGGTAATAATCGCTCCCAAAATCAATCCTATAATAGCAACCCACCAGGCATGCTGGTGTTGAGGGTATACAAAAATTAATGCCTGAACACTGGCTAGTCGTGCACAAAATCCTATAGATGCGATGGTTGCGTAGGTAGAATAACTTTTCCATACAGGGGCATAGCGTCCATAAAAAAATGTCCAATACCGATTGAGAATATAATTTGAAGTAAAAGATGCAGCAAACCCGAGAAGAGAAGCCAATCTAACGTCGATGTGTCCGATTGTTTCAGCCACACTGATGACAATAAAATCAAAGCATAATCCGGATATGCCCACCAAGCAAAAACGACTAAATTCTAGAAAAGTAGGAAATCGATAACAGTACAATCTGTACAGATGCACCAGGTAGTCCCATTGCACAAGCAAACTAGCCTTGCTTGCACCAGCTTGACGGTCTTTAAAGACAAGCGGTACTTCTACAATGCGACAGTCAGGGTGCTTGGTACAGACTTCCAAGACGATCTTCCATCCAAGTGGATTGACCAAATCCCAGTTGATACGAGATTTTTTTACAGCCATACACCCAGAGGTAGAATCCGTAAGAGGGGACAACCCCAATGCCAACCATGCATTGCACCGAGAAATAAATTGTCGATAAAATGGCCAATCTGGCATCCCCCCGCCTTTGACATAGCGACTTCCTACGACAATATCAGCACCACTCATAAGCGCTTCTACCATGGGACGAATGATCTCTGGAGGATGACTGCCATCGGCATCCATCATAAGACACATCTCTGTTTTAGCGTGTGCCATACCCTCTAAAATGGCGTGGGATAATCCTCGGTTTGACGATCTTTCAATAACGGACACAGGATAGGTGAGGCTAAGTTCTTTTGCGATGGAGGCTGTTCCATCTGGAGAGCCATCATCAACAACCAGGATCACACCCTGATACGATAGGGATTCAAAAAAAGCAGACAATTTGGAGATGGTAATGGGGAGCGATTCAGCCTCATTGTAGGTGGGTAATACAACAGTAAAAGCCACCGGCTCCAAAGAAGACATCCCCCGAGTATACAAGAACTTGACTGTCAGATAAACCTGCATTTATAATCCCCAGACTTTTTGAGTGGAATTTACTCAAAAAAACACCCTATATTTTAAAAGAAGTCTGGATATATCATTATGAAACGTACCCTTCAGAGGAATCAACGCAAGCGAAAAAGAACACACGGTTTTTTGGTAAGAATGAGAACGGTGGGTGGAAGACGTGTTATCCGGTCAAGACGGCGAAAAGGTCGCCATCGGCTAACAGTCTAGGTTTAGTTGAACGGATCTTTTTTTACGCTCTCAAAAAGGGATCGGCTTTGTAAAAAAGAAGATTTCGATTATATGTTTGACTCCCCAAAAAGAGTCGACTGTAGGGGGTTTAGAATCTTGTTCAAGCAGGCGAGAATAAAAACACAAGGTAGAGTAGGGTTTGTTGCGGGGAAGAAGGTTGGGGGAGCTGTCATGAGAAACAGATTTAGACGACGTCTGCGAGAATTGTATCGCCTCGCTCGACCGTCTATTTCTTTGGAGTACGATATCGTCTTGATGGCCAAGACTTTTTTGCAAAACCAGGCCTTTCAAGATAGTCGCAAGGACTTTGTGACTGGGCTTGTTAAGGGAGGGTTATGGCATGCATAGAATCAATCGGGTTATTGGAGGGCTTTTGCAAGGTCTTGTGAGGTTGTATCAGCATGTAGGAAGCCTAAAAATGGGGCCTGTCTGCCGATTTTATCCCAGTTGTTCGGAGTATATGGTGTTGAGTATTCAGAAAAAAGGGCCTTTTTTGGGGGTTTTATGCGGGTTGAAGCGTATTCTTAGATGCCATCCTTTTTATCAGGGTGGTGTTGACTATCCTCGGTAAGGAGTTTTGATTGTTATGGTAATTATTGATCCGCTGGTTAAAGATATTTTTATTCCGTTTTTGAATATGTCCTATCGCATATTTCCCAATTATGGGGTTGCGATTATTGCATTGACCGTTTTGGTAAAAATTGTGTTCTATCCCCTCAATAAAAAACAATTTGATGCTATGAAAATCAATCAAAAACTTCAGCCAAAACTGAAAGAGATCCAAGAGAAGCACAAAGGAGATCCGGCAAAGGCTCAATCTGAAATCATGGCTTTATGGAAAAGTCACAATACCCATCCTTTTTCAGGGTGTTTGCCCCTTTTGATTCAACTCCCATTTTTTTTCGGTATTTTTGCCACCATGCAAAGCACTGCATTTAAATCTATTCTGGCACAACCCCATATTAACCCAGGATTTTTAACCTTTTGGTTAAGCAATTTGGCCAAGACAGACCCGTATTATATTTTGCCTGTTGTGATTGGAATTGCAACTTATTTTTCCCAAAAATTATTTGTGACGGATCCAAAGCAGGCTGCATTGTTTATATTTATGCCTTTTTTGATGGTCTTTATTTCGATTAAAATGCCTGCAGGAGCCTTGTTGTATCTGGCGACTTCTCAAGTTTTATCGGTGGTACAACAGTATATTCTGATTCGGCTTGACCGAAAGTCTACAGCACTTGTGGATGTTCATTAATCTATTGCTGAAGGAGTTTATATGACAGGTGGTACTTTTAAAAAAAAGTTTTTTGGATTTCTTGAAAAATTAAGCACAGGATGGGGTCGCGATACACTGACTCCCGAGCAAACCTACAAACAGGCATACGACCAAGCTCAAAAAGAGATTGTGTCCCAGCTAAAATCTTTGGAACACTCCCTAGACAATGAAGAGCATCAAATCTCTGAAGATGTTGTTTTGTTTTGTCAAAGCAAGCTGAAAGAAGTGCTTACGTTGTCTGGATTTGATGGGGACGTTGTCTTGGAAAAACAAGAAAATGGACGGTTGTTGTACACCATCTCTGATAGCCAAGATTCGGGACGCATCATTGGAAAAGATGGCGCAACCCTTGAAGCCTATCAAGTGCTTTTGCGTGCGATGGTATTTAAAAAATATGGACACCCTATTCGAGTAGGTCTTGATGTGGGGAATTACCGACAAAAACGCCAAGATGCGCTTAAGGAACAAGCGATAAGACTGTCACAATCATTGGATGTTAAAGGAAAAAAAGCAGAGCTCAAATCGATGTCTCCAGAAGAAAGACGCATGATTCATCATCTGTTTCAACAGGATAAGCAAATCCGAAGCTACAGTGTAGGGGATGGATTTTATCGACGGGTTATCCTCGAACGACGTTGATTTTTGACCTGATTGCAGCCATTGCTACCCCCTTGGGTGTAGGAGGCGTGGGGATGATACGGATTTCAGGAGAGCATTCTCGAGAAATGGCACAACAATTTTTGCCAGAAGTTCTTTTACAAAATCCGCGTCATGTTTATTTTTCAAAAATCGTACATCCCATTGACCGCACTATTCTTGATGAAGGATGTGTCATTTTTTTTGAAGCCCCACACTCCTATACAGGGGAAGATGTGGTGGAATTTCATCTTCATGGCAACCCGTTTATTTTAAAGTCAGTCTTGGCTGTTTTGGTTGAATTGGGGGTTAGGCTGGCCACATCAGGAGAATTTACAAAACGGGCTTTTTTGCATGGGAAAATGGACCTTACCAAGGCAGAATCTGTATATGACATCCTGCATGCCAATACACCCATGACGCAAAGCATTGCATTGGGACATCTTGCGGGAAAACTATGGACGTATTTATCAGGGTTGCGACATGAGATCATGGTGCTATTGGAACATATGCAAGGATCGATCGATTTTCCAGACGAAATTGATCCCATTCCACGGCTTGATTTTATCAGTCGGGTTAAACAATTGGAGCATGATCTAGAGCATCTTATTGCGCTACAAGATTATGGAAAATCTGTTTTTTCTGGTGTGAGGTGTGTCATTTTGGGAAAACCAAATGTTGGAAAATCATCGCTTCTTAATCAATTGGCTGGTCATCCGCGTGCTATTGTCAGCCGGATCGCTGGAACAACACGAGATTTTATTGAAGTAAAAATTGAGTTGGGCGGGATTCAATTTGAGTTTGTCGATACAGCGGGATTGCGGCACTCTCAAGATGAGATCGAAAAAAAAGGCATCAGGCAAGTGAGCTCGCTTGTGAGACGTGCAGATGCCATCTTTTGGGTAGTAGATCAATCACGCCCATTCGATGAGGACGATGATAAAATCATGAGATCTATCCCAGCTAAAAAGCCTTTGTATATGGTATTGAATAAATCAGACAAAAAAACAAGATGGGTATGTCCACATTTGAATAGGAAGAAGCTAACTAAGGTGTTATCGCTTTGCGCTAAAACAGGTGTTGGTATGGATGGATTAAAACAAGGGTTGTGCGAGGATTTTTTGGAAAAAATAGCCAAAAACTCTCTGGATCTTATGTGTAATGCACGCCAGCTTGGGGTCTTAAAAAAGACAAGAGATGTCCTTTCGCAGGTCCTTAAAACGGCTCAATTAGGGTTTGAAGATGCCTTGCTTGTCATGGATCTTGAGGGGGCTATCCGCAGTCTTGGAGAGCTAACGGGTGCGGATATAACAGAAGAAATGCTGGATGGTATTTTTTCAAAATTTTGTGTCGGCAAGTAGAGGCGTGTCCAGTAAATCCAGATTGGTCTGAATGGTGTCAAATCCATGATTGAGCACATCCATATTAGCAAGGCCTGCTTCCAGTAACTGCGTATGGCTGTTGATGGTGTTGAGTGCTTGCGAGGCTTTATCAAAAATAGGATGAGATACCGGCAATGATGTGCATAATACAGAGCCTCCTTCCCAACGTGATCGCCATTCTTTGCTGCTAAACTGAGAAACAATGTCGGTATACAGGGAGATTGATTTTTTTTGGATCCGGGCTAGCGAACATTTGTTTGTAAAAAGATCGAATGCCTTTTTTGACAAAGGTGCGTTGGCATGGGCCATCAGCAGTTCCATCATATCACCTTGTTGGGTATGCTCTTTGAGAAAACGTGTTTCTTGAAGATATTGTTTTTTCTGTGAAGGGGATGAGTGATTGTATACTTCTCTAACCGTGGTAATTGTATCGATAATTCTAGCAACGCAATTGCCCATGATGGCGTAATATTCTGTTAAAGTCGTGAGCTTTTCATGAATGAGTTGGCAGAGTTTGGTATACGTAATCGATACCTCTAGCCACAAAGGAAACGATTGGAAGTTGGCTGGAAAATTATACGCAGAGGATAGGCCCATATAAAAATAGCCCTGGGATAAGGGGTCTTCTTCCAAGGTGTTCTTCTCGGATCCACGACATCGTAGGAGCGTATCCAACGCATCAAATGTGTGCATCAAAGAATCCCATTCAATGTGTGTCCATGTGGCGTGCATATCTTTACACGTGTCGATTGTGTGACCAGTCTGGGTAGTGATCTGAGCCAATTGCTCAGATAGTGTTGTGATTGTGCGATCTCTGGCCTTGGATAGTGAGTTGTTAAATGATGGTGTTGTTGTGGGATAAGACAGGCTCTCTGAAGAGGCTACAGGGGTGATGGGAGGTGACACAAAATTACCATCTAGTGCTGAGACAATGCTTTCTAGCATAGCCATTGTGGCATCAGATAAGATAACCATGTGACTATTGGATAGATCGATGTGAAAAATGTCCTGCACGTTTAAGATGGTGTCTACAGAAATGATCGGAAGATCCTTAGCCGGACCAGGCGTTTTTTGATAATCAGATATATCGATAGGGATGGATACATAGTGTTTATCTTGCTGCATCCTCGATCCTTCCTTCTACAGCAGTGGCTTTTCTATAGCAACTGCGACGCCTTGTTTTAAATCCAAAACAATTTTTTTGAATTTGCTCAATAAAAAAGACAGCGTTTGGTAAAATTCTTTTGACACAAAAGAGACATGTAAGGTGCTGACGTATTTGGATTGGGCATTTTTTTCGATATACTCAATGGAGTCTCGTTTTAAAACCAGGACGTATCCCCAGGTACCCCGTTTATAAAAAGGGGTATTCGTTAGAATGAGCAAGCCATTGTGTTTTTCTGAGATAGCACGCAACAGCCGTATCAAACGGACACAAGACGCATGTGTGATAGTTGCCATAGCCCCCCCCTTTTTTTCTGTCAATCAAAATTCCCCTGATGGACAGCTTCCCTCTTTTTTTGGGATTAAAACATCGTGTTCAATCGTTTTTCTTCTCGTCCTTGCCAATGCCGTTTGTGGTAGGCGTAAGAAGCGATTAATGGAAAGGCTAACGTAGCCTCTGAAAACACCATTTGCTCATGTGCGGTATTTACTTTCCCCCACGAACAGGCTTCTTTTAAGGTGGATCCCGATAGAGCCCCATCTCGTTCATCTGCTACTGTGATTTGGACGGCGTATTGATGCATAGGCACTTCTTCTCCAATGAGCTCAGCAGCAACAACGATATCTTGAACAAAATTTTTGGGTACCCCACCTCCAATCATAAAAATACCAGATTCTTTGTTGGCAACTTTTATTTTGGTTATTTCTAAAAAATCTGCACCAGAATCAATGGTGAGCTTTGGGCCTTTGGTTTTGTATTGGTGCTGCACCAGTCCAAATCCTGCAGAACAGTCCGAAAACGCAGGAATAAAAATAGGCACTTCTTTTTTAAAACAGGTATAAACAATAGAGTCTTCACGAGAGGTTTTGTACTGATCATTTTGACTCAAAAACTCTCCCATTTTATAGACAAATTCACGAGAAGAATACGGGCGTTTTTCTAGGTTTTGACAGATTTTGGCAATGACATCGTCGCAAACGCGCAAATTATCTTCATCAATAAACGTGTCGTAGATACGGTCAATCATCAATTCTCTCAACTCGTGATCATTGACAAAAGGAGATCCCTGGTAATGAAAGAACCCCAAGGCTTCAAAAAAATCCTGATCCACAATATTGGCCCCGGTAGAGACAATAGCGTCGATCATGTTGTGTTGGATGAGTGTGGTAATGACTTTTTTTAATCCTGCACTTACCAACGATCCAGCCAAAGTGAGAAAGACAACACAGTCTTTGTCCTGTTGCATCTTGTCAAAAATAACGGCTGCACGGTGAAGGTTACGTGCTTGAAATGCTGTTTTTCCCATGGCTTCCACCAAGGGAATGACATTGTTTTGGGTAATATCCAGATGCTGTACTTTTTCAGATAGATAGGATGATTTGCTAGTCATAAAGATACCTTTCGGAGCAGAGTTTTCTAAAAAAAGTCATTTTGGAGCATAGGATAGAAGAAATCAACGGTAAATATACTTTCGATGGACCCGCGCTCCAATGCCGCATAGGATTTCATACTCAGAGCGATCAGCCCATTGGGCAGCTTGTAGAAGAGGAATATGAGCCTGGCCTGGCTTTCCTCCGATGAGCGTAATTGGCGTTCCGATATCAATTGACGAAGGAGACTGTCCAAGATCGATCATCATCATGTCCATGCAAACGCGACCCGCCACAGGGTAATAGTGATCATGAATGATCACCTGCCCACCGTGTTTGGAATAGGATCGTGGTATCCCATCTGCATAGCCAAACGGTGCTGTTGCAATCCATGTGTCGGAGGATGCGGTATAGTCACAGCCGTATCCCACACTCTCTCCTTTTAAAATAGGCTGCATAAAAGACACTTTTGTTTTGAGCGTCACGATATCCCTATAAGCACCCAATCCCAACCGCACCATATCAAAATGGGCATCAGGGATTGTTTTTGCTGCATCTGAATTGCATGCATGCACCAACAGATCGTCGTCAGGACAACATTGTTTTACAGATCGGAGCGCTTTTTGAAAGCAGGTGAGTTGAGCCTGTGTGAAGGGGTGATCCGGAACATCCGCAGATGCAAAATGGGTCATGAGACCCCGCAGGTGCAGGCGATTTTTGTGCTGATGAAGTGTGTCTAGCCAATGGGGAAGGTCCTGAAGGGTAACTCCCAGCCTATTCATACCCGTGTTGACCTTCAGATGAATCGAAATACGGTTTGATAAAAGGGGATTGGAGGTGGTAGCCAGTTTTAATAGATAGCCTTCGGTGTAGGCACAAAAATGGATGTTATGGTAAAAAAGTTGTTGAGGAATGGGATCAGGGGATTCGCTAAGAATCAGAATGGGTGCTCGGATACCGTTCATGAGAAGTTCCAATGCTTCTTGACAGGTTGCAACTCCTAAAAAATGAGCACCTGCCAAGAGGGCTTGTTTGGCCATATAGAGGCTACCCAGCCCATAGGCATTTGCCTTTACGATAGCCATGACATGTACCAAGGGAAATTGAGTGATAAAAGAACCAATGTATCCGCGATATGCGATGCTGTTCACTTCCATCAACCGAGAATCACTCATAGATGGGGACTTTGGAAGGGAGTGTTTACCAGCATAAGCATTATGGTATATTAACAGACTCGTTTAATATTGTGTTAGAGTAACACAGAAAGATAGGGTCAATATGACAGTGGGATACTCCTTGGGTAATCGAATTGACTTAGAGAATGACGTTCAAATGATGCTAGAAGATGAATCCAATGTGGTGACATTTTCGTACGCAGTTTCTGTAGCCTTATCACATGCTTGTCGCAACCGTTGTCCCTACTGTTCTTTTAGAAAAGAAGACACACTCGCTGTTCCGTATTCTACAATCAAGTCCACAAAACTAGCTCGGTCAAAGGGTGTAAGAGAAGCCTCATATGTTGCTGGCGAACGGCCAGATAAATATTCCAATGTGCGGTCTGTTTTGGATTTGTGGGGGTTTTCTTCTTATTTGGATTATATGTACACAGTCTGCGAATTGGGATTTTTAGAGGGACTGATTCCTGTGATTGAGGTTGGCTTTTTAAGTCCTTTGGAAATGAAAAAAATGTCAGAAATAGTGGCGGTGAATCGCATCATGCTTGATTCTGTTGATTCTGGACGATTTGATACTGTTTATCCCCTATCTCCTGGTAAAAAACTTGCTTTTCGTCTCAAACAACTCGAATGGGCGGGCAGATTAAATTTTCCAACAAGCACGGGTATCATGATAGGGATCGGAGAGTCCATGAGTCACCGAAAGCAATTGTTAAAACATATTGCTGAGATTCATACACGGTACGGCACCATTCACGATGTGCAATTGACGCCACTTTATCCCCAGCCAGGCACTCTTTTTGCAAAGCATGACGTGCCTTCCAAAAAAAACATTTTGGATACAATTGAACAAGCCAAATCAATTTTACCCGCAGATATTACCTTGGTAATGCCTGTATATACCGAAGAAGATGCCAAAACGTACTTGGAGGCAGGGATCCGTGATTTTGGGAGATTGTTTATAGGAAAAGACCAGTCTCTCAAACTACCTACCTTGTCCATAGATCGGTTGGATGAGATTGTGGCGTCACAAGAATTAAAGCTTATCCAGCGATTCCCCTTAAAAAAGAGCTTTATCAAGAATGGCCTTTACTCCAAAAAATTAGGTCAGGTTTTTGATGCCTATCGATATAAAATTAAGAAAGATACCCAAGAAAAGCCAAAATAAAGGATGGTTATGCACATTGAAGATTTTTCAAAACTCTCCATTGTGTCGCCTGAACAGGTAGCAAAGGCTTACCCAGGTGAGGGCTTCGATACCTTGTTGGCCTCTGTATCGGATCATTCGGAGTCCTCTGGCTCAACATTTGATGCTATCTCGGATACTGTTTTTGTCATGGCAGAGAAAGAAGATTCTCAGAAAAAAAAGCACCTTTTTTCTGAAATTGCAGGCAAACAAGCCCTTGAGTTTAGGTGGGTTCAAGGGCCACAGATTTTTTTTCATACCCCAGAAGGTATCAGGCGTGTTATGTTAGATGCCACGGTATATTTTAAAAAAGAAACCCAGGAGAAAACAGTTTGGTTTCGGGGTATTCAACACCTTCCATTGGATATTTCTATTGCAAAAAATGGCGAAAAATGGGTGATTGCTTTGTATGCCAAGGGGATGCTTAAAGATACGCTAAAACAACAGGCTCAGAAGCTGAAGATATATCTAGAAGAGCAATTGGGCTCAAAAGACGTGAGTCTTTCCATTTTAGATCAAGAATCCTAGAGAAAAGAGGAAGGTGATTGCAGATGATAAACGTGTTATTTTGTCGTTTTGTCATTTTTTTTGTCATTTTTTTTCTATGGATTGAGGGTCCTGTTTGTTTTTCTCAAGAGACTCCTGATGTTCTGACGTCTCTCACTCCTCCTTATTCTTCTCTCAACGATAGCAAGCTGCCAGACAGTGTAGGGGCTGTTAGGGATAAACCTGTCTTGGGATTGCGCTATTTTCTACTGACTAAATTTATTGGAAAATGGGTGCCCATCTTGGATGGATCTGGTAGTCCTATTGCAACAGGTATGGTGGTGGATGTTCAAAAAAAAGACCGCGATATTGTTTTTTTTCTTAAGCCTTCTCCAGAGTCTTCTGTAATGCCAGCATTGGCGATCTTTACCAAGGATGCTTTGGGCGAAAGTTATCGGCGATATACCCCCAATACAAATGCGCTGACTCAACAAAATATCGATATGGAGCAACGGCTTAGCGCAGGCATCGGGCCTCTTTTGGACCGTGCGCCCACAGAATACAGCTCAAGTACCCCTGTGATGACGCCAAAATCGGTTGTGCCTGAGGTAGGTGCGGGAGAAACAGTTGTCTATCGAGATCCTCAGACAGGTACGACCACTCCTGCTTTGGCGGTTGTGTACAAAGGGCTTGTCTATTTAAAAAATGAGGGGTTTCCACTAACCTTACACCTTGAGAAACAACCGTAATATGAAAGAAAGTCGCTCCAATTTTGCATATCTTCGCACCTTAAAATTGGGTCCAGCTCTATGGGATTGGACAAGCATTCAGCATAACCCGTCGGATGTAACCGAAAGCCAAATTTTTCCTATCCAACATATCAATTTTGATAGCCTCCCAAAAGAAAGAATGAAGTATGTTCATTATTTGCATTATCGATTGGCTGAAAAATGGGTAGCACAGTTGTCTACGGACATGGACATTAAAATCGAGTTGCACATGTTGACAGCCTCACAACTCAGCTACCAAGACTTTTTGACGTCTTTGCCTGCTTCTCTGTTTCAGGCACAATTTAACATCGAATCTATTGGTAAAATCCAAGCTATTTTAGACTGGGGTCTGGCCGATAGGATGGTAGACCGTCTGACTGGCGGAAAAGGAGAAGAGTCTCAGACAGCCCATTTTTCAGATATTGAAAAAGACATTCTACATGCCCAGATGGAGCAATTGATTCCATCGTTTATCACCAGCTGGAAGTCTATATTTCGCATGGATCAGATTCATATGGACTGTGTGTGTGGGGCATATAGCAGAGATAAAAAGTTGTCTCATCGAGATGCCATTATGGTCTTTAGTGCCCATCTTGGATTTGGTGGTTCAGAATTGCAAAAAATCTCATGGATCTACCCGGCTGATGTGTTGCGCAAATGCTTGCAAAAACGAAGCGTGCTAGTAGACCCCATCAAAAAACGTGTGTCATTTCAGTCCAAGACGCTGCGTAATCTCAAAGTAGATGTTGCAACAACTCTTGGTAAAACAACCCTCACGATGACAGAGCTAAAACAATTGCAAGTGGGAGACATCATTCCGTTGGATACAACCCTGGAGTCGCCATTGGATGTGACAATTGGAGATAAGGCCAAATTTTTTGGGCAAGCAGGCACCATCAATAAACGGATGTGTATTCAACTTATCTTTATGGATGCGGATGACATGGTGTCTTTAGCCGATCCCCCTCAGACGTACATGGATCTGCCAGCAGAGATAACAACGCAAGAAGAAGAAGTGGAGGCCCCAGTGGATGAGGAAGAGGGTATATCATCCGAACAGTCCGATGATGTTTGGGACACAGATGAACCAGAATCCGATCAGAATCTTTTTGATAAAGATGGGGATGATGATCATGATGATGATGAGGCGCAAGAAGAAGAGGAAGAGCCAGAAAACAAACATCCTATTTCTGTGGGAGAAGAGTCTGAAGATGATTTTTCTTGGGACAACTTGGACGAAGACCTCAGCTTGTTATAACCAGATGAGGTCAGCCTTGGGATAATGGGGGTGCCGTCATACAAAACGGCTATTGAAGAATATCGAAATCGTGAATAGAATGCTCCGCATGGCTAAAAAAAAGAGTAGCATGGATCCGTTAGAGTCTATTGATCCTGTCGTTGAGCAAAGTTTTTCAGATTTTTTGCTTGATGAAAAAGAAGTGGGGTCGGACGATGAGGAACAATCTTCTGATAAAGACAGTCTAAAATGGCAATCAACCTTGGATGAAGATATGGACCCTAGTCGAATGGATATTTCAGAAGTTCAATTTCCTCCTCTCCAAAAAGAGGTCTCTGGTAAAAAAGTAGACCTAGATGTTTTTGGTAACATTCCTGTGCACTTATCGGTTGAATTGGGACGATCGCAGATTTCTCTAAAAGAAGTATTTGAGCTGACAGAGGGTTCTATTATTGAGTTAAACCGATTGGCAGGAGAGCCGTTGGATCTCGTCGTAAATGGTCAAGTTATTGCCCAAGGAGAGGTTGTGGCCATTGACCACAACTATGGCTTGCGTGTGACCCATATTACCTCTAGACTCTAGCCTTATGTCGGCTTCTTACTATATTCAAGCTCTTCTATCTCTTGGTACCATCGGGGCTTTGTTGTATGGACTATCCAAGTTTAGTCAACATGCCCAGAAAAAACGCTTTAATGGGGATATGAAAATTCTAGATCGCACCTCATTATCACCACAAGTCACCCTATGGGTTGTGGAAATCAGGCAAAAATCTTACGTTGTAGGTGTCGGAGGCAAAGAGATTTCTTTTTTTCATCCATTAGATACCCCATCATGAAACGGTTTTTAGCCAGACTAAGCTTTTTCTTTTTTTGTTTTTCGGGGTCTTTTTTGTGGGCTCAAACAGCTATTCCTAGCGATTTGAATAGTTTGATGACACCGGGTAATTTTAGCAATTCGATCAACTTAATGGTGTCATTGAGTATGATTACACTGGTGCCATTTTTTTTGATGTCTACCACCAGTTTTTTGCGCACTGTGATTGTATTGAGTATGATTCGACAAGCTATTGGAACAGCTCAAGCACCACCCAACGCGGTGATCGTGTCATTGTCCTTGTTTTTGACCATGTTTGTGATGACTCCTACCCTCAATGAGGTCAATCAGACGGCGTATCAACCCTTTAAGGCGGGTAAAATTTCTCAAAAAGAGGCCTTGGAGATAGGGGTGAAACCCTTTAGAAAATTTATGTTTAAATGTGTTAGAGAAAAAGACCTCGCTCTTTTTCTGGAATTTGGACAAGTGAAATACACAGGCAATCGGGACGCAATTCCTATTTTTGTTTTGATTCCTGCCTTTGTTATTTCTGAGTTAAAAACAGCATTTCAAATCGGATTTTTGTTGTTCATCCCCTTTGTGGTTGTAGACTTGGTGGTGTCCAATATCTTGTTATCTTTGGGGATGTTTATGCTATCTCCAGCAATGGTATCTTTGCCATTTAAAATTCTTCTTTTTGTATTAACAGATGGATGGAATTTGATTATTCAAGGGCTGTTGTTGAGTTACAGGTAATATGTCAGAATGCTTGCATGTCAATTGATATTGTAAATACCATTTTGGGACACTCCATCCAGGTTATTTTGATCACATCTCTTCCCAGTGTGGGGGTGGGGCTCTTGGTAGGTCTCATAATTGCCATGATTCAAGCTATTACACAAATCCAAGAACAAACCCTTACATTTGTACCAAAAATGGTGGCTGTTTTCTTGGTGCTTTCAGCAACTTTTCCATGGATGGCCAGAGTTATTGTAGAGATGACCCTCCAGCTTTGGAAGAATATTCCCATTTACGCAAAGTGATTTTCTCGGTTAAATCTTACATAATTTTCGCCATGATTTTTGCCCGTATTTTAGGGGTTTTGTTGGTAGCGCCGGTGTTTAGCAGAAAAGAGATTTTTGGGTTTAGCAAAATCGTGTTGTTGTTTTGGATGTCGGGATTGTTGATGTATCTTATTCCTATCTCTCAGGAATTGCCGGAGCATGTTTTGCCGACGGTACTGGCTTTTGTGACGGAGTTTTCGGTAGGATTTTTAATCGGATTTACATTGGATATTTTGGTCATAGGATGGGAATTTGCGGGCAGTCTTATGGATACCCAGGCGGGGTTAAGCGTCGCATCTCTTTTAGATCCTTCCACAGGTCACAACATTACATTGATGTCTCTGTTGTTAAAATGGACAGCGTTGATTGTTTTTTTGCAAATCGATGGGCATCATTTGATCTTGTCTGCTATTGTGCAGAGTTTTAAGGTTATTCCCCTCGCATGCCCCGTCAATTTAAGTGCTGGATGCCAAGAATTATTAAAAGTAGGCAGCTATATGTTTTATCTGGGCGTGCAACTCTCTGCTCCTATTTTGCTAGTGGTTTTTTTAATTGATTTTGGGATGGGAATGCTCAACAAGTTGGCAGAGCAGGTCAATGTGTTTCAGCTTGGTTTTCAAGTAAAACCTTCTGTCAGTTTGCTTATTTTTTTAACAACATCTCCAGGGATTGTCGGCAGTATTTATTTGGTTCTTCAGCACATCACGGATGTATTGTTAAAAGTATTTTACGCCCTTCAACTGCCTGTTTCACCGACCTAAAGGAGATGGCTTAAATGGCTGAAAGTGATTCTGGGGAAAAGACAGAAGAGCCAACCCCGCATAAATTAAGCGAAGCCCGAAAAAAAGGTCAAATTGCAAAAAGCAAAGACATGACGGCATCTATTATGCTGATTGTGGCATTTCTTATGCTCAAAAATTCAGCAACCCATATTTGGAATGAGCTGGTGGGTATCAATTATAAGGTTTTTGGCTTGATTCCTGTGCCTCTTACCCCGTCGGTTGTGGGGTTTATCTTAAGAGATGTTGTGAAGACATTTATGTTGATTATGGCACCCATGCTTGCAGCCAACTTTATCACGGCGATTGTTGTAGAGTCGTTGCAAACGGGTTTTTTGGTTTCATTGGAATCTTTAATGCCAAAACTAGAAAAAATAAACCCTATTGAGGGTTTGAAAAAATATTTTTCCCTTAAACAATATATCGAAATTTTAAAATCCCTCTTCAAAATGGCTGTTGTGATTATCTTGTTATACGGTGTTATCAAGGACAATATGGGGATGGTGATCCTGTCTACCCAGCTTAGTTTATGGCAAATCATGGGTTTTACAGGCGATATTGTGATGAAAGTCGTGACGAGATTGGGATTGTTTTATTTTATTATTGCTATTTTTGATTTGTTTTACCAACGGCATGTCTTTCATAAGTCTATGAAGATGTCTCTTAAAGAAATAAAAGATGAGTACAAGCGCCTTGAGGGGGATCCGATGATTAAGCAGAGGCAAAAAGATGCGGCACGGCAAATGTCTCAGGGTCGACAAATGGGATCTGTGCCTCAGGCCGATGTGGTGGTCACCAATCCCATACATCTGGCCATAGCCGTTGCATACAAACCAGGCGAAATGAAAGCCCCAAAGGTATTGGCCAAAGGCAAGCGATTGGTGGCTGCTGAGATTCGCCGAATTGCCACAGATTACCAGATTCCGATTGTCCAAAATCCCCCACTTGCACGTCTTTTGTTTAAAGAAACTCAGGTGGGCTCAGAAATCCCAGAAACCTATTATAAGGCAATGGCTGATATACTCGCCTTTGTGTATAATCTGAAAAAAAAGCGTTATTCAAACAAAAAAAGGTCTTCCCCGTGAAAATACAGGTTAGAAAAATACATGTTTAGTTGGGGACAACTCAAAAGCTTATTTTCAGCCGCTGACATCGTTATGGCAGTTGTCCTGCTCTTGATTATCAGTTTGATGGTGATCCCTATTCCGACCATGATGTTGGATTTTTTGATGGTAATCAACATCAGTATTTCGATCATGGTTTTGCTGGTCGCTATGTATCTGTCTCAGCCATTGGACTTTGCAGCATTTCCGTCGGTATTGTTGGTGGTGACGTTGTTTCGATTGTCGATCAACGTATCCTCTACCAAGTTGATTTTGAGCTTGGGACCTGATTTTGATGGGCATGTTGTCCATGCATTTGCAGAATTTGTGACAAAAGGTAATTTTGTGGTGGGTATTGTCGCGTTCTGTATCATCACGTTGGTTCAATTTATGGTGGTCACAAAGGGGTCTGAACGGGTGGCAGAAGTGGCGGCTCGGTTTACCTTAGATGCCATGCCTGGTAAGCAAATGAGCATTGATGCGGATCTCAATGCGGGCTTGATTGATGCAGATCAGGCAAAAGATCGTCGTAAAAAATTGGAGCGAGAATCCACTTTTTTTGGATCCATGGATGGTGCCAATAAATTTGTCAAAGGGGACTCCATTGCAGGTATTGTGATCGTAATTATTAATATTGTAGGGGGTCTTTTGATCGGCCGGTTTCAACAAGGTCTTGAGCTAGGCGAGGCGATGGAAATCTATACAAAACTTACGATTGGGGAAGGCTTGGTAGCTCAAATACCAGCGCTATTAATTTCTATTGCTACGGGTTTGGTTGTGACAAAATCTGCATCGGATGAAAGTTTGGGAAAAGACATCAAAGCCCAAATTTTTTCTCAGCCAAAAGCCTTTGCTATTACATCCCTTATTCTTGTTTTTTTGGGAATGGTACCTGGGTTACCTCATTTTCCGTTTTGGATTATTTCAATTTTATTGGGAAGCGTGGCGTTTTTTACACTGAGAGCCAAGCATATCAACGATGATATCCATTCAGATTCTTCTCAAGAAGCGGCAAAAGATGCCATGAAAAAGCCAGAAAACCTCCTCAATACATTGGCATTGGATCCCATTAGCCTCAAGACGGGTCGCAATCTAGTACCGCTTATCGATCCTAGTCATAATGGACCGCTCCTAGAACGCATCACATTGGTACGGTATCACATTGGACAAGAACTCGGGTTTGTTATTCCTGGTGTGCGGGTTATGGATGATTTGTCCTTACCTCCCAATCAATATGAAGTCGATATTCGTGGAACCCGGATTGCGACAGGAGAGGCATTGCCGGGACATTTTTTTGTATCTCGTAGTGCCAATGACTTAAAGAGACGGGGTATTTTGGGTACAGAAGGGTATGATCCTGCGACATCTCTGGTGGGTACTTGGGTCTCCGAAGATCAATTGGATAGCCTTCAAGAATTGGGTGCCCCGATGCAGTCCATCACAGACTATATTTCCAGTCATTTTTCGGAAGCCATTAAGCAACATTCTGATGAAATCATGACTAGGCAAAATGTCCAAGCACTCATCGAGCTGGTCAAAAACACCAACGCAGCGATCGTGCGAGAGCTTATCCCAGATATGTTGTCCTTGGGCCAAGTGCATAAGGTGCTACAAACCCTGGTCAAAGAAAGGGTGTCTATTCGGGATCTGTCCACCATCCTAGAGCGGTTGGCAGACTATGCCAATGTCTCAAGAGATACGGGGTTGCTGGCAGAGTATGTAAGACAATCATTGGCTAGGCAATTGTGTGCTGCGTATCAGGACAAAGACGATATGATCACTGTGTTCACAGTAGATCCTCGTTTGGAAGAGACACTCGTCAATGCTGTTCAACAATCTGAATACGGGTCATTCTTAGCGGTAGATCCTCAATTGGGAGAGCATTTGCTGTCTCAAATCGGGGAGCACATGAGCGGATTTGCGAGAATGGACAAACCCCCCGTGGGGCTTTGCTCTCCGCGGCTTAGGATCCATTTGAAAAAATTTACAGAACGCAATTATCCACAATTGATCGTTTTGTCGTACAATGAGATTGTCCCTCAAGTAAAAGTACAATCCATTGGCATTTTATCGGAAGACTAATCGCATGACAGATACCCCTTCTTTTTATCAAGATCACGTTCCGCAAAGTGAGTATAGACGCGAACTATCCAAAATAAGGGATAGGCAGTCTGTGGATACGGATGTGAAACCTCTCATAGGCCTGTCCCCTGAGCTAAAGCAACTCATGATGCAAAAAATTGAAGACGAAAGTGATCGATTGGCAACTATTTTATTGCCACCTAGTTGCATCAAGACACTCCAAAAATCAGAGTTTTTAACCCCTATTTTTAGGGATCTAGGTCTTCTATGACACGGCTAGAGATTGATCAGCTGTGGCCTACCATCAGTCAGCCTATTTTAAATCGGGTAAAGCTTTATTTTTTAAAACAGCACGTGGATGCCATGTTGTATTACTACGGCCAAAAAATTGCTTATGTAGCCAAACGATATGCCCGTTCCTTGCCTGGTTTTGTAGCTGAAAGTGAAATGGATGATCTGATGACCATTGCACAATTAGAATTTATCGAAACGATTAAAGCCTGGGATCCCAACCGATCGGATGACATATGGCCATTGGCGTACACACGTATTGTTGGTGCAATGAAAGATCATATTCGGTATGTGACAAAGTCTGATCCATCTCGTGTATATGATTGGATCACGGATGCGGCCTATACGTATATGGCGGTTCAGAGTCGGGCTGATTTTAGGCAAACCATTGAAACAGGGATTGAACTCAACAATGCCATGGCTTGTCTGAGCGATCGAGAAAAACGCATTGTTGTATCCCATATCAAAAATGACTTAACCTTTAAACAAATCGGAGAAGAATGGGAGGTGTCTGAATCCCAGATTTCTCGTATCTACAAACAAGCATTGGCAAAGATAAAAAAAAGAATCGATGTGTAGCATTCCCTCAATTCCCTCAAATAATTTCTATCGTGAATCCCGTAAGAAGAGAATACCCAAGGGTGATCTAGGCAAAAGTGTATTCACTCCGTATAGCCCAGCGTTAAACAAACAAATAGCAATGGCTCAACTTGTAAAAGAGCTAGCAACCTTTTTTCCAGGTATCTCTAGCTTTCCTAATTCAAACATCACGGTTAAATCTCTCTATGATCATATCAAAAACTATCAAGTGGAGAAGAGTGGCGATTGTCGGAAGAAGATCCTTTCTAATATTGAGGAATTTATCACGACCAACCAAAAAAAAACTGTGGAAAAACGCCCCAAAACTCAGGAAGAACTCCTAGAAAATCTCCAAGACTTTCAGGTGCCAACCAAGGATACTTTTTTTAGCAAATGGTGTTGCTGTTCAAAAAGCATCGATCAAAGTGCTATACGATTTAATATAGAAGTCAGAACGCTTTTTAAGAATACGCTCAGACTCTATTCTGACCCCTATCAACTCGAGAAAAAGGCATCTCGATTGCATATTACGATGATTGATTCCCCAGGAGTTTTTGATAATCCCCCGGACCTGTACACGTATCTGAGGCAGCATATCCAAAAAGATGACTTTCAAAACATAATCAAAATCATGACGGCATCAGATCGGTATAAAAAAACAGTTGCTGGTATGAAAAATGGCTCCCATCTCAGCTATGGGGTCTCTCATTTGCCTTTTACGCTTATCAAAGATTGTGAAGGGAACGTCTATGTAGAGCTTAAGATAAGAATAGAGAACCAAGATAGAACCTTTTCTAGATTTTCAAAAAAAGGAGCTTTTCACAAAATGCGTCTGTTGGTAGGCCTTAAGAACAACACCCTGTATGCAGGTGTTGTCAAATGCAACAATGTCGATAATAAAGACCCTGTTATGGTCACTTCTTTTAAAGAAGCGTTGCAAAGTCATCAGGATTTGCAAGGCTATTTTGTCGAAAATATTTCTTCTCCTATTTATTATTCAAAAAAAACAAAAGGTCTCCAACGCAAGCTTCAAATTCAAGTGCTCATGGATGGGGATTTGCGACAGTTTTTGTCAACATGCTCTCAACTGCTTCGAAAAGAGATTATTATCAAATTAATTGGTGCAGTGCAGGCGATGCATCAATTAGGATTTAGTCACGGCGATATCAAACCTGAAAATATCTTTTTAAAAATCCATAAGGACAAGCCGATAGAGGTCCGGTTAGGAGACACCGATGATATGCTAGAGTACATCAATGTGCATAAATTAGCCAAGCAGGGAACGATTTTGTATATGTCACCGGAGTGTCTTGTTGGTTTTATTCCAACAGCAGGGAAACATGATGTTTGGGCAATTGGGGTTGTTATCCTAGAATGTCTTGGATTTGTTATGAAAATGCCAAGAATGCGAAGTGAGAATGTTAACAAAAAAATTCTCCAAGATATTAATTCTCATCTCACTCAACTTCATAAGAGGCATGTTAAAGATTCAGAAGATCCACTAGGGAAGTGGTATCCATTGCTAACTTCAATTTTTAATACTAACCCAACGCTTCGCCCAACTATAGATCAGATACAGAAAATGGCTAATGAAATGAAATCAGTTGAGGTATAACAGGATTAAAAAAGATAGTTTGCGGGAATAGAGGGATAAAAAGGAGGGACAAGATGAGAGTGTGTCGCGTGTTTTTTATCTTTATTTTTCTAGCAGGATTTTTTGTTCCAACGATGGTAAGTGCTATCGGGGCACCTACGCCTGTTTCTTCTTTTTCTTTTCCGAGTAACATTATCTGCAATAGCTTGACCTCAGATCTTTCAGGAAATATCTACGTTACTTCCGGAGGTTCTTTTTTTTCAACGAGCTCAGTTCGCAAATACAGTGCCTCAGGCGTATTTATTAAGCGATGGGGACCTACTGAAAATATAAATTTGGAAAAAGAGGGAGCTGGGTCTATTGCAATTGATCATGACGGTAATATTGTTTTGGGATCGCCGAATTCTTGCAAAATTCATGTCTTTAATTCACAAGGGGTATCTCCCAATATCGTTCCCAATATCTCCTGGGGGCAAAGTGCCAATCTCATGTCCAATCCACCCAACGATGCTCTGGGATGGTTGTACGGAAGCGCCATCGCTGTTGGTCCCACCACCAATACAATCTATGTTGCTGATGGGTATACGCAACGTGTGCAAGTGTTTACGTCTTCGGGTACCTATGTGCGTACCATTGGAGGAAATTCAGGGCAAAATGGAACTCTATCACTGTCTAATCTCAGTTGTGGCCTTGATGCTATTGGGAACGTGTACGTAGCAGAGTCCTATAATAGCGGAGGGAGTATGACAGGGGCAGACATTAAAAAGTTTTCTTCCAACGGAACGCCAATCACCACTTTTGGATCCTATGGCCCTAATGAGGGACAGTTTTTGGCTAGTATGAGTGACTATATTCATCTTGCTGTGACCAAAAACATGATTTATGCCTTGGATACAAATAGACGGGACATTCAAGTATTTAATACCAATGGGCAATTTATTCGAAAATGGACAAATTTTGGCTACGCCCCTTCCGGGATTTGTCTGGCTAACGGGAAGGTCTATATTCTAGATTCTGCAAATAAAAAAATGTGGCTATATGAAGAAACACCGCCACCGCCTCCTATGAGTGGACTTCACGTGACCTATTTTGGATCTACACCCACGTTGACATGGGACAACCCTAGCCTCAACTATACCTCTGCTCGTATTCTTCGTAGTCGGGTAGGATTTCCGCTATATCCTACGGCATCTTCTACCAGCACACTTGTGACCTTAAACGTAAACGCAACTTCTTATACAGACAAAGAGCTGACAAATGGGATGTATTATTACACAGTCTTTTCTCAAGATGCGTATGGTCAATACAGTGTGGCAACTACAATGAACGTGGTGGTGGACGCCCCCAATCCGATATCCACCCTTCAGAGCAGTGTGTCAGGCAATGGGGTTGTCTTGACGTGGCCAAGCTTACAAGATGGCCAAACCATTACCATTCGTCGTAGCCTCTCTGCTTTTCCCTTAACAGATTCGGAAGGGACGCTTGTTGCATCTGGACTAACATCAATGGGCTATACGGATACAGCAGTGTCTTCCAATTATTATTACTATAGTGTGTTTGTGGTGAGTCCAAACGGATCTTTTGGTGTCGCTACAAAACGATGGGTGGATTTTGTTCCTCCAAGTCCGGCCACTGCCTTCAAAAAATCATATTCAGCTGGCAGCATGATATTTACTTGGATCAATCCTGCCAATGCAGATTTTCATTCCATCACCATCAGACAAAGTACGCATAATTTTCCGGCCTCCATTACAGAAGGTACGTTGCTGGCATCAGGATTAACGGGAACCACGTATACAAAAACAAATGCAGGTATTGTGAACACTGCCAATACAACGTACTACTATAGTTTGTTTGCACGCGATGTATCGGGCAATTATAGTAACCCTGTTAGAGCCTCTTATCTGCCACTGCCTGTTACGCAGTTTCAAGGGGTTCCCTCACTCAATGGCACGATAAAATTGACATGGGTAAGACCCGCGGTTTGGGGGGATGATGTGACGGGTACATATATTCGGAGAAAAACAACTGGGTATCCCATTTCTGCTACAGATGGGACCAGCGTTGCTATTCAAAACACGGCTTTTGCAAGTTATACCGATACTATTGGAACAGGAACCTACTATTACAGCATTTTTTCTAGAGATCTCAATAACAATTATAGCCGAGCAGTGACGACAACGGTGACCATAGATGCAACACCTCCGAGTGCTGTGACTGGATTTGTAGCGTTGGTATCTGGCGGGGTTGCACGGCTGCAGTGGACAAACCCTGTTAGTGATTTTCAGTCTGTTATGATTCGGTATGCATCTGGTTCTTCTGCCCCTGCTTCAATTGGGGCGGGGACGTTGGTCTCGTCAAATATAACAGGGACTAGCTATGTATGGCCTGTCAACAACGGGAGTACCTATTCTTTTTCTATTTTTGCCAGAGATAGTGTCGGCAATTATAGTGCAGTGGCCAGTGTGGCCAATGTAGCTGTTCCAGCTGGGTTGGTGTCTGTGAAGAAAATAATTGCACCCACCTCGGTGGCCTTTACTATTGGCAAGTCGTCCACGGCTGTAGCGACTATTGTACGCAGTAGCACAGCATTTCCTACGTATGTGTCAGATGGGACTGTTGTTGCAACCGTTGGGCCAACAGCGAGCACAACAGTGCAGTATACAGATGCGGGGCTTATAGCTGGGGCAACCTATTACTACAGCGTGTTTGCAAAAAATGCCAATGGCTATTACAGCACAGCCTTCAAAGTAGCCAAGCCCCCTAGCCCTGTTTTGGCCCTTTCCAAGCTATTTCCCAACACGACATCTACAAAGTTGATGTGGGTAAGACCGACGTCAGACAGCGACTATGCAGGTGTTGTTGTCAGAAAAAGCACCATTGGATATCCACTCTCTGCTACCAACGATGCCCTATCTACACTGGTTGTGAGCTCCAATGTGGCAACCTTATCGTCGTGCAACATCACAGGTCTTACACCTTCTACTCAGTACTATTACAGTGTTTTTACAAAAGACACTGGTCAAAATTACAGTATTCCGATGCAGATTGCGACCTACGTTGGAGCAGTGAGGTCTGTGCAGAAAAGCATTTTGGGCAACATGGTGTCATTGTCTTGGATGCCACCTGTAGATGCAGATTTTCAGTCTGTGGTTATTTGTCGCAGTACAAGCGGATATCCGACTTCAATAGGAGATGGAGATGTGGTGGCTAACAACGTCATCGGCAACTTATTTTCGGACCATGGTGCATCAGAAAACGTGATGTATTATTACAGCATTTTTTCAAAAGACGCTTTGGATCAAGTTGGACCAAATATCGTGACGGTGAATGTGTTGATAGATACAGTGGCACCCAATCCGGTAACGGCACTTTCTACATCTGTTTCTAAAAACAGGGTGATCTTATCATGGGTAAATCCCTCTTTTGATTTTGATTCGATAACGATCCGACGTAGCCTTGTTGGGTACCCTACGTTTACCAGCGGTACGCTTGTCACCTCCAATGTGACGGGCACCGGATTAACCATAACAGGGCTATCAACAAATCGATATTATTTTAGTGTGTTTGCCAAAGATAGTGCGGGCAATGCGAGCTCTGTTGCCACAGCAGATGTGATCGTGGATCTAGTTCCTCCTGCTTCTGTGACTAACCTGACAGCAGGTGTTGTGAATGGAAGAACAGAAGCAACAGTGAACATAAATTGGGTTAATCCAGGTGGCAGTAATGGAAGCCCGACAGCTAATTTTAAATGGGTGGATATCTATCGGTATACAAGTGGCAATATGCAAGTAGAAGTTGTGAGCAGGAATGTGACGGGCAATCACTATGTACATGGTCACCAAGCGACAGGGATCTACACGTATGTGGTGGTGGCAAAAGATGACGTGGGCAACAGAAGTGTGAGTGCAAGTGTGCAAGCGACGGTAAACTTATTGGTTAATTTTAAAGTGACAGCAATAACATCAAGCCTTACGTCTCAAAAATATACCGTTATGAGTTGGACTCTTCCTACTACGCCACAGCCACAGGATATTATTGTAAGAATCAGTTCTTCCAATTATCCCACCTCTATCGGAGATGGGAGGGGCTTGATGGTTAGTACAAATAGGACGTCCTCTGAAGAAAGTAACTTGGATGAAGGATGGTATCGAGTAGCGATCTTTGTAAAAGATAGCAATGGTACCTTAGGGGATATAGCAACAGCTGATATTCTTGTTAATTACCCCCCACTTTCTCCGACAGGATTTGTACAGGTTGTGGCAACAAAAAATGTAAGATTATCTTGGAATATGCCACATGACTCGGATCTTCAATTCATATTTCTTTTAAGAAGTACGACACATTTTGCCGTGGGACTGTCAGATCAGCCGGCTGTGTTACTGGCTACCTTATCTACCAACAACTATAAGGACGGCCCGCTACCGGATGGCACATATTTTTATAGCCTAATTGCTGTGGATAGCCTCAACCAGTTGTCTCACGTCACAACCCTATCTGTACAGGTGGATGATGTTCCTGGATCGCCATCCCAGGTAAGCATAAACGTACAAGGAAGAACGGCAGTACTAACTTGGCAAAGGCCCTCAGATGCAGACTTAGATGGGTTTATTATATGTAGAAGTACCAATGATGCAGGTGTTAC
>CAXNHA010000007.1:0-28442 GCA_964202165.1 Candidatus Marinamargulisbacteria bacterium
GGCAAAAATGCAGGGTTGGGGCTTTCGATTTTGTATGAAGTGGTGGAAAAACACGGTGGCAAAGTAGATGTGACATCAACCCCCACTGTGGGGACTACGTTTAGTATTTATCTGCCTTCTGTGTCTCAGCCTAGCTCAACGTAGGAAGCAACACCGTAAACATCGATCCATCCTGACAGTTGCAATCATTTTACAGCTATCGGCTCAAATAGGGTCTGAATATCCCGTGCAGTCAGCTTGCCGGAGGATTTTTCTTTCGGATCAAAAAGGCTTTCCATAATCTGATGTTTTTTCTGTTGCATCTCGATAATTTTTTCTTCTACTGTACCGGACGTAATTAGTTTATACACAAAGACGGGCTTATCTTGCCCAATCCGGTAGGCACGGTCGGTGGCTTGGTTTTCAACCGCAGGATTCCACCAGGGATCATAATGAATCACCGTATCGGCAGCGGTTAAATTAAGACCCGTTCCTCCTGCTTTTAAGCTGATCAAAAACAAGGGTACCACCCCTTCTTGAAACCGACGGATTTGCGTCTCGCGATCAATGGTTTTCCCGGTCAATTTTGCGTAAGGAATTCCCACGTGGCTGACTTGTTTTTCGATTAGCGCAAGCATACTGGTAAATTGCGAAAAAAGGAGTATCTTTCGACCTTCTTCTATCATAGGTATCAGTAGTGCCATCAATTCATCCCGCTTTGCCGATTCTGTCACATGTTTGGCAGAATCCAATTTCAAAAGGGCGGGATCACAACATACCTGGCGCAGCTTCAGAAGTGCATCTAGTACAATGATATGGCTTTTGTCCATACCGCGTGCGGCAATTTCTTTTCGTACTTTTTCGTGCATGCTGATACGGATCGTTTCATACAAATCGCGTTGGGTACCTTCCAGTTCCACCATCCTCACCATCTCTGTTTTAGGCGGCAATTCTGCCATTACTTCCTGCTTGGTGCGCCGCAATACAAAGGGCTTAATACGGTTAGACAACGTCGCAAGATTCTGAGAAAGCATGCCGAATTGTTTGAGTGTTCCCAGATAACCCGGCAACAAGAAATGAAACAACGACCACAGCTCTCCCAGATGGTTTTCCATGGGAGTACCTGTCATGCACAACCGGTGAGCAGCTTTGAGTTGATTAGCTATTTGGGTAATTTTTGCCCGGGAGTTTTTAATAAGTTGAGCTTCATCCAGGATCACCGTATGATAGTCTCCGGCCAGCAACGCATCTTTGTCACGGGGCAACAGAGGGTACGTGGTCAAAATCAGCTCATATTGTTTGAATGTCTTAAAATGTTGCTTACGCTGAGGCCCGTGTAACATGAGTATCTTCAGTCCCGGTACAAACCGCTCTGCTTCCATTTTCCAGTTCACCATAAGGCTGGTAGGGGCTATCACTAAAAAGGGTTTTTTGAGTCTTTTTTCTGATTTCTCTATTGCAATATGAGCCAGTACCTGAACCGTCTTTCCCAGCCCCATATCATCCGCCAGTATCCCTGCTAACCCATACTCACGAAGAAATTGTAGCCAGTTCAAGCCATCCTGCTGATACGGGCGTAACTCCCCATGGAAGGCTTTGGGAAGCGGTACAGAACGGATAGCGGTAAAGTTTTTTAACCGTTTTCCCAACTCAAGATTTTTTTGATCCCCAAACCATCGCATGTTGAGTGAGGATGCCGCTGATTCGATTTCGGCTAACAATGCAGCATCCAGTCCTTTTAGCTTTAACTGGCCTTCTTCGCCTAGATGATTTCGAAAGCTAAACAAGTGCTGGAGTGTGTGCAATAAAATCCGGACACGTTCAGCCGGAAGTGCCAGTTTTCGGCCATCTTCCAGCGAGACTAGTAGCGGTTTTTTTGCAGGCAGTCCGGTGATCGTTTTAAAGATATCTTCTTTATTTTTCAGTAAATCAAGTAGGATCGGGATCAAATTCAGACGTTTTCCGTCTATAGTGACCCCTAGTTCCACGCCAAACCAATCATTTTCGCTGCCTTCTTCAACCTCGGCATACCATTCGTCATCTGGTTTTACCACGTTATAGGTAAAATCACGGTCGATTTTAATGATCCATCCCTTTTTTCGAATACGAGGTAATGCCTCTTCCATGAAGGCCTCCCATTGTTTGGGAATCGTTTTATCCTTGTGAAATTCAGGTTTCATCTCTCCAAACGTCCAGGCAGTAGCCATTTCTTCACTTAATGCGTAATACCGCTCGACATCATTTAATGGCAAGGTGAACCCAAGATAAGGCACAGAGTCTAACAACCCTTTTTCCATTGAAAAATCACGAGATGTCACCCTAACCTCTCCGTTCTCGAATCGAGTGATTTCGGGCTGACTATCCTGTGGAAATATCCCTACTCCCCCATAATCAAACGAAAAACTACCCACTGATACTAAAACAGGCTCTCCACAGGGATAGGATGTCCAGCCAGTAAACTTCTGGGGTTGAAGCGGCACTGTTTTCAATGTCAGGCAAGGCATCGGGGACTCAGTTGTGGTATGTATGGGAAGAGAAGCCGGCAACAAATCGGGAATTGTTAGATTAAGAGCTACGCCTAATTTTTGAGCCAAAACAGGTGCTTGTCTGGGATTAACAGGAGGTGCTTTTAACATGGCAGAAGCTTGCTTGTGAGACAAGTCTGTGTTCAAAATTCCCACTGTTGAAGATTGGGGGCATAGGTAGTGCAACGGATGTAAGTCAAGAAAAAGGGGATGCGGCACCCCTTCTACATCCATATGAACACGCTGCATGCCGTCCGGGGCTATTTTCCAACTGATAGTCGCGTGTTTGGGTTCTCCAAACACTAAAAAATGATGAGGGGAGTCTTCGGTTTCTAGATAACACCGTTCGGACTCTATAAGCAATTTGAGCAACAATAACCCTTCTTGTCCTTGCCCTATTTGGAAAGAATCATACGTATACCTTCGCCCAGTTAGAATCAGCAACAGACGAAGCACACTTAAATCGATATCCTGTATAAATTTTGGACGGTCATAAGATATCGCATTCTCAGGCGTATAGATATTTCTAACCGAACTAAATTTTCCATTTTTTAGAATGGTTGTAGAAAATGGGGATACTTGAAACGCTTCTTTACCCTTGGATGGCGCAAGGATATAAATGAGTTTTTTTCCGTAAGTAGGTTCCAATTCTTTTTGGGAATCCTCTAAGCTGTTAAGCCAGGCGGTCAAAGAGGGATCAAGAGAGCCTTGAGAGGGCTCCGCTTTAATGGGCATAGGAAACTGCCTATCCAACCCTTCTATCAAAGCAGCCACAATGTGCTTGCAATTAAATCCCAGCGGGCATGTGCAGTACGCGTCAAGTAGAACACCCTCCTGCTGTTTTTTAATTTTTATGGTGACCGTATAGGGTTGCTTCACTGTGCCTTGCACACGTGCATTCAATATCCCAAGAGACTCATCCCAGCTAAGATTGTAAACCCGCTTTTGCCGTGCATAGGCAACCCCACTCATAAACGATTGTTGAGAAAAATCATGCTTGATATCCTGGAGTTTATAGGCAGAAGTAGGGGGAATTCGGGATAGTTTAGTTCTTGATATGCGAGATGCCAAGCGAATTGTTTATCTGCCAAAAACAAGTTGAAACTCCCAGACATTCTGGAAACTCGCCAAAGCCAAGTTGTTCGGCTATCAAGAGTTTGTTTGCTTGGCTCAACAGGCGTTCTCAAAAACGCTCGTATACGTGGTCCAAATTTCAAGATAAACTGAGAGTATGTTTAAGCTCAATTATTTTCTGAAGAGCCGAGTGCGGGAAATTCGCACGCTCGGATCTGTGAGGGGCTTGCCTTTTCCGCCAAGGAAGGGGTAGCTCTACTCGATGACTGTAGAAGACACATCCCCACTTGATGCCAAACAACAGCTGGAAGATCTCAAAGAAGGATCGCTAAGGCCTCAATTCTTAAAAGAATTTATTGGACAACCCAAGATCAAACGTAACTTGGATATCTTTATCTCAGCGGCCAAAAAACGCCAAGAAAGCATTGAGCATGTGTTGCTATATGGCCCTCCTGGATTGGGGAAGACGACATTGGCAAGTATTGTGGCCCATGAAATGGGTGTGAGTGTCAAAATTACCTCTGGCCCTGCCATCGAACGGCCTGGAGATCTGGCGGCCATTTTGACCAATTTGTCTGCGCAAGATGTGCTGTTTATTGATGAAATTCACCGGCTCAATCATGCTGTTGAAGAAGTGCTATATCCCGCCTTGGAAGATTTTCAGTTGGATATTATTATCGGAAAAGGACCCTCTGCTCGATCTATCCGGATTGATTTGCCTCCTTTTACACTCATTGGGGCTACCACAAGAATGGGCATGTTATCGGCTCCATTACGAGATAGATTTGGGATTGTTGAACGGCTAGAATACTATGAGGCCCCTGAGCTACAAACCATTATTGAACGGTCTGCAGAGTTGATGCGTATCGCCATCGATCCAGAAGCTGCTTATCAACTAGGGCTTCGTTCAAGAGGGACTCCCCGTATTGCCAATCGGCTGTTAAAACGTGCCAGAGATTGGGCGCAGTTGGCAGACTCTGCCATTACACAGGCAGTAGTGGATGCTACCTTGGAGGGTCTTGGAGTAGACGCGATTGGGCTTGATGATATAGACCGCAAGTATTTGCTAGCCATTTATCAAAAATTTAGAGGAGGTCCTGTGGGAGTAGATACCATTGCGGCCAGTATTTCGGAAGAATCTGAATCTATCGAAGATGTTGTGGAGCCTTATTTGTTGCAGTTGGGATTTGTGGAACGAACCCCTCGAGGCAGGGTGATTACATCCAACGCATGCAAACACCTTCAGCTTCCGATTCAACGCTTGACCTCCACGGTACAACAACCTACTTTATTTGAGGAATTAGAGTAATCTCGTTAAAAAGGAACCGTTATGATGCTCCAAAGAACCGCAACAATTACACGAAAAACAACAGAGACATCGGTTGCATTGCAGGTGAACCTCGATGGTACTGGGCTTGTCAATTTGCAGACAGGAATCCCATTTTTTGACCATATGTTGACCCTATGGGCCCGCCATGGATATTTTGATCTCACCCTAGATGTACAAGGGGATTTGGAAGTAGATGCCCATCATACCGTTGAGGATAGTGGTATTTGTTTGGGTCAAGCTGTTAGACAAGCTCTCGGAGAGGGTCGAGGCATTGCTCGCTATGCGTCGGGTCTTATTCCTATGGATGAGGCACTTTGTCAGGTGGCCATTGATGTCAGTGGTCGTTCCTTGTTGAGTTTTGACGTGCCATTGCCAAAATCAAAAATTGGTGAGTTTGATGTGGAATTGTTGGAAGAGTTTTTTAGATCATTTGTGACGCATGCAGGCCTTACGATCCATATCAAACAATTGGCAGGATCAAACCTTCATCATATTCTCGAATCTTGCTTCAAAGCATTGGGTGTGGTGTTATCCAAAGCAGTCTATATAGATCCTCAAAGACGGGAAACTATCCCCTCTACAAAAGGGATCTTATAGTGCATCCTATGCCGTCATGAGTATGCCGATGCAACGGTTGAGAACGAGACCTGCTATCCGGGCTCTTTTATCCGAAAATCATCTGGTGCCTGCTCATTTTATTCAGCCTCTTTTTGTGCATGAGGGATTGTTATCTCCATGTGAGATCACGGCTCTACCGGGGGTATGGCACCACACACAGGAGTCGGTACTAAAAGAAGCAGAGGCGCTGCTGCAGGTTGGTATTCGACACGTGTTGTTGTTTGGTATTCCGATACATAAATCCCACGATGGGGCTTTGGCTTATGCAGACAATGGAGTTGTTCAGACCGCCATTGGACAGCTCAAATCACATTTTCCAGAGCTTGTTGTGATAGCAGACTGTTGTTTTTGTGACTATACATCCACGGGTCACTGTCTCTTGTCTTCTCAAGAAGAAACCAAACAAGGGCTTGCAAAAATCGCATGCAGTTATGCCCACGCAGGGGTGGATGTGGTGGCACCTTCTGCCATGGTGGATGGTCAAGTAGAGAGCATTCGAAGGGGATTGGATGAGGCTGGGTTTGCATCAACTTTAATTTTATCGTATGCCGCCAAATATGCCTCTGCATTTTATGGGCCATTCAGGGTGGCCTCTGGATCGGCCGATTGTTTTACGGGAGACAGACGCCATCATCAGATCAATCCCACCCAACGATATGAGGCAATCCGAGAGGTTCGTCTTGACGAAGAACAAGGTGCGGACATGGTAATGGTCAAGCCAGGGACGCCCTATTTGGATATTGTGAGAGATATTAAGAACAAATCTCTTCTTCCACTCGCTGTTTATCAAGTTTCAGGAGAGTATGCGATGTTAAAGCAGGCTGCTAGGCAAGGCATTGTGAATGAAATGGAAGCGTTTTTGGAAACATTTGTAGGATTTAGGCGTGCGGGTGCAGATTTAATCGTCAGTTATTATGCCAAAACATGGGCAACACACAACGCCTTGTTATGACACATTCTTCGGACTGTTTTTTGCAGGCACAAGAGATCTTGGTAGGAGGCGTCAATAGCCCTGTCCGTGCGTTTAAGGCGGTTGGGGGAAATCCCATATTTTTTAAGCAGGCAAAAGGCCCTTATCTAAGAAGCGAAGAGTCTCAAGACTATATTGATTATGTCTTATCTTGGGGGCCTATGATTTTGGGTCATGCTGATGAAGATGTGGTAGTGGCTGTACAACAAGCGGTTGCCAATGGGCTATCATTTGGAGCACCATCTGTTCTAGAAACCCAATTGGCTCGGTTGGTGCAATCGTTTGTGCCCTCTATTCAAAAGCTTCGATTTGTTAATTCTGGTACGGAGGCGACCATGAGTGCTATTCGACTTGCAAGAGGTGCGACGAAGCGAAAATTAATTGTCAAATTTAATGGGTGTTACCATGGGCACGTGGATTCTCTTTTGGTGGCGGCAGGGTCTGGAGCACTCACATTTGGCAAGCCAGATAGCGAGGGAATTCTAGACGATGTAGCCAAACATACTGTTGTCCTAGAGTACAATGATCGTGCGGGGGTAGGTGATTTTTTTCGGTTCAAAGGAGATCAGGTCGCAGCGGTCATTGTTGAGCCTGTCTGTGGCAATATGGGGGTTGTGCTCCCGCAGGATGGATTTTTGGCCACACTTCGACAGCTTTGCACACGGTATCAGGCACTCTTGATTTTTGATGAAGTTATGACAGGATTTCGGGTTCATCCAGGAGGTGCACAGGCCTTATATGGTATAGAGCCAGATCTCACGTGTTTGGGAAAAGTATTGGGCGGTGGTATGCCATGTGCGGCATATGGAGGTAAGGCATCTGTTATGGATCATATAGCACCTATAGGGGGGGTGTATCAAGCAGGAACGTTGTCTGGAAATCCTGTGGCCATGGCAGCAGGCATTGCCACGCTCAACAAGTATAGGGATACGCACGCGTTTGAGAAAGCAGCTAGAGCAACTCAAACAATCTGCGAAGCCGTGCAAGACCACCTCAGTCATCATCACATAGAAGCGCATATCCAATATTGTGGAACGATGTTTACACTCTTTTTTTCAAAGGGTCCAATTGTGCACTTGCCTTCTGCTAAAAAATCAGATGAGAAGCGATTTTCGGTATTTTTTCATCACATGTTAGAGCAAGGCATCTACATGGCTCCGTCTCAATTTGAATCGAATTTTTTATCCTCTATGCATACAGAAAAAGAAATAAGCCGGACGATCAAAGCCTTTGAAAAAAGTCTCAGTTTTTAGTCGGTTAGGTGATATAGTGGTCAGAATTTTATGAAAAAATACTGTGTTTTTATTTTTTTGCTTACTTTCTTTTTTGGGGCTTCCCTTGCATTTGGGATGGGGGAACGTCCTGAGCTAGACACCTCTGATTTTTCGGATACCCCTGTTGTCGAAGCAACACCTTCTGCGGATATTAATCTGGAAAATAGCGACACAACAGAGCTTGTCAAAGAAGACTCGGTGACATCTAAGCAGTCGGCCCCAGCCCCAGCCCCTCTCTCGGCTCCACCCCCTCCACCCCCTTCCTCGGAATCAGCACAAGACTATACGGGAGATCCGCGTTTTGAAGAGTTGCACCGTCAATATGCAGAGGCTATTAAAGGTAAACAATTCTTACAAGCACATCAAATCTTATACACGATTCCCTCGGATCAACAGCTTAGAAGAGAACGCTTGGATAAACCGTATTTGGATATGTTCAAATCGATAGAAAATGAATTGGCAAATGTCAACCCATTGCTACTGAAAGATGAGGATCTCGAAGAGTCTGTCAGAAAAGTGCTGGCAAAATTGTATCGTGAAGCTCAGGCTTCTTTATTGCAAGGCAAACAAGATATTGCAAAAGATTTGTTGATCCATATGTTGTTTTTAAACCGACGTGATAGCCGTGCAAAAAAACTTCTTGAGTACGGCTTGGATCTCAGAGTGGGTAGCTATAAAGTAGAAGATATAGAGTCAAAATATCGTAGCAAATCGAGTACGTTTTTTTATGGAGGCAATTATCTTGCGGCTGTGGATGTGCTCACAACCTTGGTGTTGTTTAACAAAGAAGATCCATTGATCTACGAGAGACTTGGCTCTTCTTATTATATGATGGGGGAAAAACAAAAAGCTATTGATGCGTGGTCTACGGCTTTATTTTTTAATCCTGACAACAAACAATTGGAAAAAATTATTCAAAAAGCCAGAGATGTGCTCCTAGAAGAGCAGAAAGAATCCAAAGAAGAAAGGTTGACTAAGAAAAAAATAAATATCAGTGTCTCCAATAACGAAGAGACCCAATTGCTTGGGATTTACAAAACACAAAACGATGCTTATATTTTTGCAGCCGAACTCAAAAAACAGGGGATGAGCCCTTTGATAGAAGAAACTGAAACTGGGAAATGGTCTGTTAAGGTTCCCAAAAAACAGCTTAAGAAAAAATAGGAAGGGTGTAAATTTGTGAGAAAAATAGGGTTGTTAGCGGTTCTTATAGTGCTCATGGCCACGACAGCTACTTTTGCGAATGCAGAGGGAGCGACTGTTGAAGAAGTGTTGTCAGAAAAAGCACAACGAACACTGGATCGTGTTTTTGGAAATGGGGCATTTGTTGCCATTGTTTCTGTAGAGATGACAGCACCCAACTATGAAGTGCGATATACACGCCAGTCCAAGACCTCGACAACAGCACAGTCGGGAAGTGGTGACAAAATGCAGATTTTGCCAGGGTACCCAGTGATTAGAAATTTGGCACCAGATAATTTTAAACAACTGCCTTTTGATTCTGTTACACGGTATATGCCATCCACATTAAGACGTATTAAATTAACCCTCATTGCCAACCAATCTTTTCCAAAAAACAAATTGCCAGCGGTGCAGAGATTGGTGGAGCAAGTATTGGGAATGGTACCCAATAGAGACGCGACGACAGTGATCTTTCAAGCATTTTCTCATGACATCAAAGAATCTCCACAAAAATCTTTGTTTCAGATGCAACCCGCTAACGCGTCAAAAGAAGGTGGGGCACGCTCAGACACTTTTCTACAGTGGCTGGGAGTAGGGGCTCTGGGGCTGATTTTGGTAATTTTTATGGTTATTTATTTTTATATTCAGATGCGTTACCAAAAGTGGATGGCGGGTTTTGCCAAACAGCATCTACAAGCCTTGCAATCTCAAAACAACAGCACGGCAAGTCCTATATCTGCTGGTAGAGACAGCCTATCTACAACCGGAGCTGTCACAGGTGAGATGAATATGGCATCCGAAAATAGAATCCGAAAGTATTTTGACTTTGTGGATGATTCTAATATCGATAAACTGTTGTTTATTTTGGATAGAGAAAAAATTGGGATGGAGAATTTGGCGTTGTTGATTCCTTGTATAAAGCCTCATTTAGCAACCAAGATATTGGCTACATTGGATAGCAAAACCCAGGCTATTGTATCTGTGAATATTGTCAATCCAAAAATGTTTAATAAAGACTTGATTGAAAAATTTGAAACCCAACTCAAAAATGCCATGGAATGTTTGATTGGAGGGAAGGCTGTTTCTTCATTGATTTTGGGTGCCATGTCTGGACAGGCAAAAAAAGAATTGCTCTCTGTTTTGAAGGGAAATGAAGAAGGATATCGTCGGGTAAGGCCTTATCTGATTTTCTTTGATGACTTAGATGTGTTAGATGATGCAGATATCCAATTGATTATCAACAGTATCGCTCGGGATACCTTGGCGACCTCCTTAATTTCTGTAGCACCACAACTTTATCAAAAATTTGACCAAAATATGTCCAAAAATCAAAAAGCATTGATCCAAGAATTTATTGAATTGCGTAGCCGATTGATGAGCGAAAATGATGTAGAAGCAGCACAGGAAGTTGTCGTAAAAAGGGCACTCGAGCTAGATACTCAGGGACGTATACAATGGAGAAGTAAGATATAGAAAAAAGGAGTCCACAGAATGGATTTTTCAATTGTAGTAGGTTTTTTTGTAATACTGGGCATTTTATTTGAGACGATTGGGATTGGGGCATCATCAAAATTATTTTTGAGCAATGAAGCCCTTATTATTGTGTTTGGAGGACTTTTGGCGTCGTCTTTTGTGATGTTTCCTTTCAGAGAACTTCGTACGATGCCAGCCCGTATCCGGATCATGTTTCGATCAAAATCACGCAATTATCGAGCAGACATTTTGTTGCTTTTGCAACTGTCTCATAAGATTCATTCCCAAGGAAAAGCGTCTCTTGAGCAAGATATGGATACTATTAAAGACAATTTTATGAAACATGCTGTTAACCTTATTGTTGCAGACTATCCACCAGCAGATATGAAGCATATGTTAAAAGAAATGATTGAGACATCTGAAAACCGGCACGAACAAGGTATTTTTTATTTTGAGCAACTGGCCAAGTATGCCCCTGGATTTGCCTTGGTTGGAACCCTGATAGGACTGGTTAAACTATTGGCAGCGATCAGTGATCCAAAGTCTTTGGGCCCCAACATGGCTACTGCGTTGGTATCCACATTTTACGGGGTATCCTTAGCCAATCTTGTTTTTTTGCCAATGGCTGGGCGGCTGAGAATGTTGAGTTATCAAGAGCGTATTCACAAAGAGATATTGATAGAGTGTTTGGTAGCGATTGCCAGTGGCGAATTGCCGTATGTTGTACGAGAAAAAGTCTATATGCTGGTGACAGAGGCAGATAGAAAATTTTTAAGATCCAAAGAAAAAGCATAAAATATGGCTAAAAAAATTCACACGGAAGTCGAAAATTTTTATGTATCTTACTCAGATATGGTCACGCTTCTGATGATTTTTTTTGTGTATTTATTTTCAATTTCAGATATCAATCCTGTTAAGCTGGTTAAAGCGGCAGAATCCATGAATAAGGAAATTCCCAATAAATCCACCAGTTCTCTTTTGTCAGAAAATGTTCAGGCCATTAAAAAATTTGAATATGAACAAAAAAAATTAGAAAAGATGCAAAAAGAGATTCAGCGCTATATCAATGAACAAGATATGCAAGGGAAAGTAGCCGTAGAATACAAAGATGGTCAGCTGGATCTCAACTTAGGAGATGCCGTTTTGTTTGAGCTTGGCAGGTCAGATCTGAGAAAAGAAGCCTTGGGTATTTTGCAAAAGCTAGCCCTTATGTTCCAAAAAAGCGATAGCTACATCACGATAGAGGGGCATACAGATGATATTCCTATCCAAAGTACGGTATATCCCTCCAATTGGGAATTATCTGCTGCCAGAGCGGGTTCGGTAGCTCGGTATTTGCAGGTCTTAGCCATTGCACCCACACGTTTTACCGTCATTGGGTGCAGCCAATACAAACCATTGGTGCCCAATACCTCTGCTGGTAATCAAGCCAAAAATCGTCGGGTTAAGATTACGCTAAAGCCGGATGTTCAAAAAATGATGACATCATCTAAAACCAGGCACCCATAAAGAAGGCTTATATTATGAAACTATCGGCTTATTTTTTGAAAACGACAAAACAGGTATCAGATGAGGATACAAGTATATCGGCAAAATTGCTAAAACAAGGCGGGTTTATTCAGGAATCTGTTTCGGGTCGGTTTTATTTTTTGCCCATTGGTCAACGCATTCAACAAAAAATCATGGCCATCATCAAACAAGAAATGGATGAGGCTGGATGTCAAGAAATTGTAACCCCTATTTTACATCCCATTGAGTTATGGCGTGAAACAAACCGAACAGATTCAGCAGGGTTTGAGCTCATGACAGTAAAAGATCGACGAGAAGCAGAATTTGCTTTGGGCGGTACGGCTGAGGAAATGATTGTGGATTTGGTGAGAAAGTACCGACTTAGTTATCGGGATTTGCCATTTCATCTCTATCAGTTTTCTCCAAAATTTAGAGATGAGTTGCGGGCTAGGGGGGGGTTGTTACGCGTAAGAGAATTTATGATGAAAGATGGCTATTCGTTTCATAAAAATGAAGATGATTTTAAAGTTGAGTATCAAAAAATGAGAGATCTCTATACACGTGTTTTTGAAAAACTAGGCCTGAAAACAGAGGTTGCCGAATCCGACAATGGCTACATTGGAGGAGATTACTGCCATGAATTTATTGTAGAGTCAGATATCGGAGAGAGCCGATATTTTGTGTCAGATACGGGTGTTTGTGCGCATGAAGATAGGGCTACAGCTAACCAAAAAGAAACCTGGATTGAAAAAAAAGGGATAGAGGTGGGTAATATCTTTCAGCTGGGGTACCACTATTCTACGCTCATGAAAGGTGCAACGTATACAGATCAAGATGGCAAAGAAAAGCCATTGTATATGGGCTGTTATGGCATTGGTATTGGACGAACGATGGCAGCCATTGTTGAAGCTCACCACGATGAGAGAGGGATTGTGTGGCCATCCGCTGTGGCACCGTTTCGTGTTCATTTGATAGCCCTAAAAGGAGGCGAATCTGTGGCAAATGATCTGTATGCCAATCTACACAGGCAAGGGATCGAGGTATTGTATGATGATCGGGATAAATCTGCAGGAGAAAAGTTGGCTGATGCAGATTTGATAGGTATCCCTCTCAGGCTTGTGATCAGCCACCGAACACTTCAAAGTAGCGGGTGTGAATACAAGTATCGACAGGATTCCCAAGCACAGGTCATCCCGTTGTCTGATGTAATGAAGCTACTTGATGGTTGATACACTTTTAATCAACGATCATGGGGATGAGGCGGCTTTGATACAACAAGCGTTGGCGTCTGCTGGGTACATGGTTTATACAGCCCAAACAGCCCAAAAGGGATTGGATATATTTGCTAAGCTTGCAACCTCTATCCAGACCGTTGTTGTATCTGAAAGCCTCTCGGACAGGCCGTGCCAAGAAGTCATCTCTTATATACGTCAGTATATTGGGTCACATGGTGTCCATATTATTCTTTTGTCTGAGGCCTTATCTCCAGAGGATCATATAGCCTATATGAAGCTTGGAGTGTCGGATATTTTAGGAGGTGTTTATACGCCGATGGACGTTGTTTTTTCTATTAAACAGTCCAGAGAAACAGCTATGATGTTGGAAAACATCAATCGGGATATGGAGGTGTTGCTTGATCAGCAGATCAAGCTCAGAATCCAATCGTTTAAAGCGTTTATCCAAAAACGACAAGCCTATTGCAAAAGCATTATGCCAAGTGAAATCTACTCTTTTTTTCCATTATCGCAAGCGGATGAATATGATGCAGGGGAGTTGATTGGGGCTATCGAAGCGGGCACGCTGGCAACCTTGTTACAATCGTGGCATAAACCAAAAGTGCTGGTGGTAGACGATGAATTGTTTATGTGCAACTTAATCGAAGGGGTGTTGTATTCTGAATTTGATGTGTATTTGGCACATTCTGGAAAAGAAGCATTGGCTCTTTTTAAATCTCAACAAGGCAACATCGATGTGATTTTGTTGGATGTATCCATGCCAGATGCCCCAGGAGATACCTTTATTCATCAATTTTTGGATATTAACCCACATGTGACCATTCTGATGGTAACCGCTTCACAAGAAAACGATGTGATTATCAAAACATTACGGGCGGGAGCAAAAGATTATATTGTGAAGCCTTTTCTCAACCATCGGTTGCTAGAGGTTGTGACACATGCGGTGCAAAACCATCTCATTCATACACAGGTCCTAAAATGGATGAACATCCAAATCACCAGACAGTCTATGTTAAGTAAGCACGACAACACCTGATATGGGATACCAACTCGCGTGGACTTTTTTTCTGGTGTTGCTCAATGGTTTTTTTGTGGCGGCAGAATTTGCCATTGTCAAAATTCGATCGTCTCAAATTGAGTTAAAACTTCGCAAAGGTCATCGGCTAGCACGTGTTGCAAAAGACATCCACAACAACTTGGACGCCTACTTATCGGCTATTCAGCTCGGTATCACAGTTGCTAGTTTGGGCTTGGGCTGGATAGGTGAAAAAACCATGGCCAGATTACTGATAGGGGTGTGTCGAGGATTGCATATAACAATGATAGAGCCGATTGTGCACCAACTGGCATTCCCGTTGGCTTTTTTAATCATTATGGTTTTGCATATTGTGTTGGGTGAATTGGTGCCAAAATCTCTAGCCATCCAACATCCTGTTGCGATTACGTTTTTTGTAGTAGGGCCACTGAGACTCTTTTATAGGATGTTTATTCCCTTGATTTGGATGTTAAATAGATGTGCTTCTTTTGTATTAAAACGGTTTGGGATTCGAAACAAACCATTTGGCAATTCCCATAGTACAGACGAAATTAAAATCCTTCTCGAAGAAGGAAAAGCCTCTGGGATGCTTCAAAGTTCGGAGCACGACATCATCCAAAATGTCCTGTATGCATCCAACAAAACGGTCAAACAAATTATGGTGCCTCATCTCCAGATTGAAGCGGTTTCACTAGCATCTAGCTGTGATAAGGTAGTCAAAAAATTTATCCAAGATGGATACACGCGGTTACCCGTATACAAAGAGTCCTTGGAAAATATTGTGGGTATCTTGTATGCCAAAGATTTTTTGAAAGGGCTAATTCAGACGCAATTTAACTGGAAAGACAACATTCAAAAACCCTATTTTGTACCAGAATCCAAAAAAATGATCCAATTGCTTGGAGAATTTCAAACAGAACACCACCACATGGCCATTGTATTGGATGAGTTTGGATCAACGGCTGGATTGGTCACATTTGAAGATATTTTAGAAGAGCTTGTTGGAGATATTCAAGACGAATACGACACAGAACTTCCCTTGATAGAAGCAATGGAAAACCAGGTGCTACGTGTGAACACAAGTGTGGCGATCTCCACATTAAACGAATCATTGCCAGACCCCCTACCAGAACATGCCAATTATGATACGTTGGCGGGATTTTTGAATACCCTGAGTCACCGCATTCCTCAGCCAGGAGACAAGCTGAGGTGGGGACCTTATGAATTTCAGGTGATTAAAGGAAACAAGCGGCGTGCAGAATGGGTGTATGTACATATGCAGGGACGTCATGGTAGCTGAGATCAACAACCGTGCCCCCCATGTTTTTCGTTTGACCATAGCCAGTCTGATGCTCAACATAGGCATGGCGTTGATCAAATGGATCGCAGGAATTGCAGGTCATTCGTTTGCATTGATTGCAGATGCGATTGAATCCACTGCTGATATTTTTTCGTCAATTTTGACCTTGGTTGGGATGAAGATATCCCAAAAACCACCCGATGAGGATCATCCCTATGGACATGGAAAAGTAGAGGTCTTGATTACTTTTTTTGTGGTGGGATTTTTGGTGGCATCTGCAACAGGTATTGCCTATCATAGTATCCACAACATCTGGCACCCCCATCCGTCTCCCAGGCCATTTACGTTGCTGGTCTTGTTGTTTGTGATGGTCACCAAAGAAATGTTTCATCGGGTTCTTTTAAACAATTCGGGTTCGAGTACCCTTCTCAAGGGTGAAGCATGGCATCACCGTAGCGATGCGATTACCTCCTTTGCAGCCTGTATTGGGATTTCTATTGCGTTGATAGGTGGTCCACGGTATGCAGGTGCAGATGATTGGGCGGCCTTGGTGGCGGCGGGGTTTATTCTGTACAACAGCTATCTCATTTTTAGGCCAGCTTTGGGAGAGATGATGGATGAGCAAGCGCATGACACAATGGTGGCCTCTATTCGTCAGATCGCTCAGCAAGTAGAGGGAGTGTGCACCACAGAAAAATGTTATGTGCGAAAATCGGGCATGGTTTATTTTGTAGACCTTCATGTAGAAGTAGAGGGGCAACTCACGGTGTCTCAAGGTCATGATATTGCACATCGTTTGAAAGAAAATCTTCAAGCCAACATGGTTGAGATTCGAGATGTCCTGATTCATATTGAACCCAACGTCTCTTAGATAAATAGGGGGTGGCCACACATATAAACTTAAAGTATACTTAAAATATAGACTAAGTATACAAATGGAGATTTATGGTATGAAGCGATCGCTTTTGCTTGTGGTGGGTGTGATAGGGTTATTTTCAAGTGGGATAGGTGCGGTGGAGTCGATCCCAGATACGTTTCCAACGTTTAAGCTAAAAGGACTAATCCAGTATGATACGGAACTGTCTGGACTTAAAGAAAGAATAGAAGGTCCGCGTCGTATTCGGACGGATTTTAGAGGAAAAATCGCTCCAAAAATAGGATATCGGTTTAATATTGAGTACCAAACCGGAATAGCAGTTTTGTTTGATGCCAATATTATTTATGAAATTGATGAGCATCAAACGGTTGTGGTTGGAAAAATAAAGCCGTCGTTGGGATTGGAATTTAATCAATCGCCGGCAAATTTGTTGATGGGTGAATTTGGATTTACGACGTATTTGGTTCCCAATAGAGACACGGGTATATACTACACGTACAAAACAAAGTCGCTGGAAGTAAACTTGGCAACAGCAACAGGTGCGGGTGATTTTCAAAACGTGGATACGGATATTGACCATTCCAGGTCACTTTTAGGACGTATTTTTTGGCATCCCATTCAAGATGCGTCCCAGATTTTTGGGATAGGTGTGTCTGGAACATCAGAGGGCCGAAACGGAGCTGTTGGAAAAACAGGGTTGGGTAATTATCAATATCCGGGATACGGAAAATTGTTTGACTATAGTGCCAATACCTATGCGGATGGACATGGATATAGACTTTTGCCACAAGCCTACTTCTACACAGGGCCAGTGGGTGTGTTGCTAGAGTCGGGGATATCCTCTCAAGAAATTACAAAAGCAACGGCACATGCTACAGCAGAGGTCAGAGCTTGGCAGGGGGTTTTTCAGTGGGTTCTTACAGGAGAGCAAGCCACATATGGAGAATTGATTCCAGCGCATCCGTTTGAAGATGGAAAAGGGCTTGGTGCATTTCAATTGGGAGTAAGGGTTGGAGAATTATCGTTTAATGATGCCTTAACACCTTTTGCAGTCGATAATAGGCAGGCTACTTATGCGCATGAGCTTGGAGCCACCCTCAATTGGATCTGGAATCGATCGGTCCGACTTGTGTTTTCGGTAGAGCATTTGGACCTCACATCATTTAATGGTGCCACAACATCAGAGACATTTGCGGTACTTCGCAACCAAGTGACTTTTTAGATTTTTAGGGACAGGTAAAGCGCTCTATCTCTTGCAGGCGCAGTCCTGATAAGAGCCAAGACAGTGTTGATTCTGCTCCTTGGTTGTAGCTGATGGACTCATATTCGAGGCCATCGCTACAGCCACCTGTTTGAAGATCGGGCATGGGTGTATTGAGGGCATTACACCCATAAAACCATCCCAAACAGAGGTGGCTATGCGTGCGCCATTTTTCGTCACGGGTCTGTGCAAATGCCTCTGCCAGGGCGTCTATCAAGCTTATGGCTTCTACAGGTTGTTGGTCAAAATCAGATTTTTCTGCCCCTTTAAAATACCAGTGCTTATTGCCGATGATAGAGAGGGTATTTTCTTGCGACACTTGAATGCGAAACAACCAATCCAGTGCGTGTAGACCATCTTGAAGCATAGCCTGGTTGTTCAAAAAATGACCGGCGCAGATCAAAGCGTGTGGTAGTTTTGCATTGGAATAGGTTAGGTGATTTTCAAACCAAGGCCATTCGGTAGATGAGTGGCGATGAAAAAATGCCCATACTTTGTGAGACAACTGATCAAGCCATCCATACACAATGGGATCATCGGGGTAATCATGCAAATAGGACGCAAGCCCCACAATACAAAATGCCAGTGGACGAGAATGGGTCAGGCTATTCAAAGCAGGGAGTGCTTGATGGAACAGGATCTTGGCAAGATGATGGACGGATGGATTGGGTGCGTAGCGTACAGCCACTCCCAATCCCCACATGGATTGAGCATGGGCATCCTCACTACCCACGCTCTCTAACCATTGTCGGTCGTAGGACATAAAATTTCTAAATCGACCCACATCCGTATTAAATCCATATTGTAAAAATCGAAGATATTTAACAAGTAGTCGATGGCCTCTGCCAGTGCTACGGGATCTTGAAAAGGAACCAAATAGCCTTTCCCATCAGCCAATACTTCTTCTGCATGCCAAAAAGGAGTCGAAATAATAGGAGCACCTGAGGCCATGGCATAGACCATTGTGCCAGATGTTATTTGTTCTTTTTTTGGGTAGGGAATAATGTACAACGTAGCGGTTTGAAGATAGTGAATGAGCTCAGAAGAAGAGGCAAACTGGTTGTAAAAAATCACATGATCTGACAACCCCCTCCCACAGATCGAAAACTTAGAATAACCCGAAGTGATCCTTTTTCCATTCCATTTTGGTTAAAATGGGGCACAATCGACGGATTAAAAAAGGCGGTGGATTGGATAGCATATTCATGGGTAAAATAGCTTCCAATCAAGAGACGCCGTTCATCACTTATGGCAGTACCCGAAAAAAAATGATGTACGTGTAAAAAATTTTTAGCCCATACTTTTTCAATAGCCAAGTGGCGGCTAGAAAAAGCCGTTATCATGTCTGTCAACTGGGTTTTTACGCTTTCTTCCGATAAGGACAAGATCCGATCGGCAATCAAATGCATTCGGTCTGTATCAAAGGGGATGTACAATTTGGCAAGCACACGTGTTTTATCCGCACAAAAATGGATATTTTTTTTCTTTTTTACAAGAAGAGACAAATTAGGTTCCTTATTGGTGGAGAGTTAAGAAGAGCAACTATATCTCTTTTATGAGATTTGTAGAAATGGAATAAATGACCAGTGGCTTTGAATATGTAAAGAAATTGCCACTTTTCTTTACATGTTTTTTGAATAGGGAAAGAAATCCCTGTTTTTCTTTACATGTTTTTTGAATATGTAAAGAAAAGGGGCTTGGCGTTCACCTGGCTTAATAAAACCATCAGATCATGGTTAACATAATAATGTTCTCGTCCCAATTTTTCTTTTTTCAAAAGTCCTATGCGTGTTGTCTCATTAAGATAGCGGGTAGCTGTAGGCCTGGATACGCTTAGCCCGTGTTCAACTCGCTCAATTTTAGTATAAGGATATGCGAATAAAATATTCAGAAAATCCTGAGAGTATAGTTTGGGCAATTCAACTCGAAGTTTGAGCTTATGGTTTTGCATGATTGCTTTAATATCGATAATGACATCTTTGGTCTGACGAGAGGTTTTCTCAATCCCGTCTAGTATAAATAGGATCCATTCTTCCCAGATATCTTTTTCTCTAACAGACTGTAAGAGTCGGTAATAATCAGATTTATTTTGGTTGATATATCTGGATAAGTAGAGAATAGGCGTGTCTAGTAGATTTTTTTGAATTAAATACAATATGTTGATAATTCGACCTGTTCTGCCATTACCATCATAAAAAGGATGGATGCTCTCAAATTGATGGTGGATGATAGCCATTTTAACCAAAGGATCCCAATCACAGAGATCGTCTTCGTTGATAAATTTTTCCAAATCTCCCATGAGGTGAACGATATCGCTAGGATCTTGGGGCGGGGTGTACACTGTTTCCTTGGTTAATTCATTTTTTAATGCTGTGCCTGGAACTTTTCGAAAGCCAGCGTTGTTTTCTACGATTGTTTTTTGAATTTCTATGATGTGATTGATTGTGAGAAGGTGGTTCTCTTTTACTTTTGTTACACCTTGTTTCAAGGCAACCACGTAAGCATAAACCTCTTTTGTAGAAAGGCTGACAAACTGTTGTGTTGAAAAGTCACTGCGGTAAAGCTCATCTTGAGTGGTAATAATATTCTCGATAGCAGAGCTATCTTTGGCTTCTTGCAGGGATAATGTGTCGATCAAAATATTTTGATTAGGAATACTGGTTGCCACACCTTTTAATTCGGCCAGTGCTTGGTGAGCCAAGGCTAGTTTTTTTAGGACTGCTTTGGTTTCAAAATCATTTTTTAGAAGAAGGGTACTCAGAGCATTGAGCATGGTTAGCCGACCAAGCTTTTGGCGATGCCGATAATTTCTTGCATTTTATGGTAGTCTTTTTTTCCAGGGGAAGCTTCCACGCTTGACGACAAATCTACGGCGTAAGGATTGACCATTTGAAAGGCTTTGTTTAGATTTTGGGCGTTGATGCCACCGGCTAAAATAAGAGGGGTTTGGTATTCTTTTGCTTTTAAGGCCAATCCCCAATCAAAAATCCTTCCAGTACCACCATCCATATTTTGAACTTTTGTATCCAATAAAAAAGACGATACAAATCCTTGATAGTATTCGATACAGGCTAGGTCTTCGGGTTGAGCTACGCGAAAAGCTTTGATGACACGCCTGGTAATGCCTTGGCAAAACTGAGGAGATTCGTCGCCGTGTAGCTGCACAACATCAAGCTGGCACCGGACGATGGTTTGTTCAATTTCATCGATGCTTTGATTGACAAATACACCAACTACAGACACAAATGGAGGCAAAAAAATAGAAATAGCCTGGGCCATGTCAGGCGAGACATACCGTTTGCTACTAGGTGCAAAAATAAAGCCAATGGCATCAACTCCCAAAGAAACAGCATCGAGGGCATCTTCTGGATTTGTGATGCCACATATTTTGATTTTCATAAGGGTCCTTTGGAAGAAAAAAATGTGGTTAAATCTGGATTTTTAATCAACCCTTCCCCAATCAAAACAGCATCAAATCCTTCAGCTTGAAGAGAAGACAGTTGAGACAGTTGCTGATAACCGCTTTCTGCAACAATCAATCCCTTAAAGAGAGGCGAAACCTGTTTTTTGAGTCGAGTTGCTAGGGCCTCATCTACAGTGAATGTGCGAAGATCACGGTTGTTGATGCCGATCATCCGAATGCCAGGAATAGTTTGGACCACGGACAACTCTAGCTCATGGTGAACTTCAACCAAAACCTCTAGCCCAATAGACAGGGCATATGCATGTAAAGAAAACAACCTTTCTTGTGATACTAGAGAGGCGATTAACAAGACAGCATCTGCACCTGCTCGCACAGAAGCCTCTAATTGAAGAGAGTCGATGATAAAATCTTTTCGCAAGATAGGGAGTCTGACGCCGGCCTGTTTGATACGTGCTATAAAGTCGAGATGTCCTAAAAAAGACGTGGTTTCAGTCAGTACAGACAAGGCCATTGCACCAGATGCTTCAAATTGTGTAGCCAAAGAAACAGGGTCAAAAAGAGACCGAATGATTCCCTTGGAGGGGGATGCTTGTTTAACCTCTGCAATCAGAGACAAAGACGGGCGTCCAATAGCTTGAAAAAAAGAATACCGCGGTATGCCTGGATCTGCTTGAGAAAATCCTTGTGTATGAAGGGCATCCACTTCTCTTTTTTTTTCTTCTAAAATCGTATCTAAAAAATGATGGCTCATCTATCGATTGCTTCTGTTTTTAGAATTTGTGTTTGATCAGAATCCAAGTAGACCTTGGAGTGTGGTGGAATGGATTGTGTGATCCAGACATTGCCACCGATAACACAGTGATGACCGATGCACGTTGTCCCTCCCAAAATGGAGGTGCCCGCATAAATAGTAACATGGTCTTCAACTGTGGGATGACGTTTTTGCAGGCTATTTTTTTTGGATACACTCAAGGCTCCCAATGTAACCCCTTGGTACAATTTGACATGGTTTCCTATGACAGCTGTTTCTCCGACGACCACCCCGCTACCATGATCGATGCAAAAATGAGTGCCAATTTTAGCTCCCGGATGAATATCAATGCCGGTTTGGCTATGGGCGATTTCTGTCATGAGTCGCGGGATAAGGTCTACCTGATGGCTGTGTAAAAAATGGGCAATTCTATAGATTGTTGTACTTAAAAAACCAGGATAGGCCAAGATAATTTCGGGCTCGCTTTTAGCCGCAGGATCTCCAGAAAACAAGGCCAGAGCATCTTCTTTTAATTGCCGACGAAGAGAAGGGATGTAGGCAAGTAGTTGGGAGCAAATATCCTCATTGGTGAGGTGTGTCAATTCAGTGGCAACAGTGGTGACTTTTTCAGCAATCACTGTTTTGAAGGTGGCGCAGTCAGATCGCATGGTTTGAAAATAACCAGGGAACAAAATATCTTTGAGTTGATCCAACAACTGCTCAATCCGATGGCGAGATGGAAAGTGATCCCCCTTCAAATGGCTGATCCCTCCCAGGTCCCTGTAGGATTGAATAATAGCTTCGATAGAGGGCGAATAATCAAAAGAAGTCATGCCATAGTGTCCTCAAGTTGGGTGATCAAATGATCAACATAGGTGAGGCTCTTTTCCCAAAAAGAAGGGTCCTCTATGGTGGCATGCACCATTTTTGTGATCTCTGCTGGAGAAGCGGCGCTTCCCATACCTAAAAAAGCTTTGTAAGTAGGCACAAAAGATGGGCCTTTTTCCAGGTACAACTGATATAAAGACATGACCAAAAGGTTGCCAAAATTATACGCGTAGACATAAAAAGGGGACTCATAAATATGAGGAATAGCAGCCCATTCCCAGGCATATTCTGGAAGAATGTCCACAGAGTCGCCAAACAACAAACACAATTCTTCTGTATAGGCTTGGCAGAGTTCTGAAGCACTCATAAAGTGAGTGGCGATGGTGTCATGGGTACGCATTTCAAACCGAGAAAACATGTTTTGTCTATGGCTGGTTGCAAAAATATCTTCTAGTTTGTCTGTTAATAGGGCTTGCTTAGACAGAGGATCTTGTGTTTTTTTTAACAAGTGATCTGTCAGAAGCATTTCTGAAAAAACAGAGGCTGTTTCTGCCAAAGGTAAGATAGGATGGTAATACACCAACGGCTGATGGGCACACAACATGTCATGGATGGCATGACCCAGCTCATGTGCCAAGGTGGAGACGTCTCTGCTACGTCCCAAAAAATTGAGCAGGACATAGGGCTTAAGAGCAGGTACCGATGACGAACAAAAAGCACCGCCTCGCTTGGTAAGGGCAATAGGGGCATCGATACGGTGTTCTTCAAACATGCCTAGTGCCATGGTATAGATATCCCTATCAAACGATTTAAAACTATCCAAGACCAGTGTCTTGGCGTCATCCCATGTGAACGATTGGGTGCTCTCTGGCAAAGGGGCATAAATATCAGATAGGGTGAGGCGAGGCATTTGCAATAGAGTGGCTTTGAGTCGATAGTAGCGTTGTACCAATTTATAGGAACGGGTGGTGACCTCATGGAGTATGCTCACAGAGGTGTCGCTCAAATCATTGCCGATGTTTTTTACGCCAATGGCAGAGGAATATCCACGTAGTTTTTTTTCAATGGCATGGTCTTTGACAATGGCATTGTAGGTATGAGACAAGAGGACTTGATCTGACTCGTATGTTTTAAAAAACAAAGACATGGCACGTTGACGCACGGCAGAGTCAGGATGTTGCCTAAGAGCTCTCAGTTCGCTTCCGTTCATTTTTTTGAGGATGCCATCCAGTTCAAATTCAAATTGATAGGACGAGGTTCGTTCGTTGTATAATTTTTGAAAAGCATTGGAACCGGTGAGATTCTTAAGAAGAATAAGCTGCTCTTCCCTTTCACAGAGATGATAGGGTGCATTTTTTTTGCTTTGTTCAAGACTATATCGATATGGTTCTAGTTCGGAATTTTGTATAAAAGACGTATAGACATCCGGTGGTAGTGCCCCTAGTTCTAGATCAAAAAAAACAAGTTTTTGAAAAATATCAGACTCCGAGTCTTCTACAGAAGAAACCAATGCTTTGACAAATTCGTCTGTTGTATCGATGGCATAAACCAACTGAACATATTGGCTCACCCGGTACAAAGGCGATAAGATCGATTCAAGTTCTTGGTAGGCTAGGCGAAGTGATGAGGCTTGAAGTGTTGAGAGATTGCCTTTGTATGTGGATACGAAGGTATCAGCACGCACAGCACTTTGGGTAAGTGTTTTTGCAATAAGAGGATCTTGTGGGCTTGAAAATAAGTCACTTAAATCCCAACGGATGTCGGAGGCCGTGTTAGCGTCAAGGTGCAAGGTCATAGAGATGCTTTCTTTGATTAAGAATGTCAGCTGTCTTCTTGGTTATACCAAGGGATATCAAAAAGTTCCATATAAGCATCTGCAATATCGGATAAAGAAAAAAGACGCTTGGCCGTAAGCAGGGCTTGGGATTTTTTTGTCTCGACTTCTTTTTTGTTTTTGGATAATGCTCTAATAAGATTGGCCAAAATAGCGGCTTCTCCATTTTTGACCACCCAGCCACAGTTGTTTTCGACCAAGACCTGAGCCATTTCTGCACAGGGAGGTATGACGGCAATCACGGGGACGCCTGCAGTCAACAGTCCCACTGTTTTAGAGGGCACAGAGAGTCCGAGTTGTTGGGGCATCAAGCTCACAAGCCCCACATCTGCACAGGCCAGCAAATTGGGCAACTCATCTTGGGGGACATGGTCGTAGACGTGGGAGTCTTGGCTTACCAACGACCGCTTATGGCCATGCCCTACAAAAACAATACGGATATGGGGTTCATTTTTTAATAGAATACTGGCTTCTATCAGGGTTTCCATGTCATGAAATCGGCCCATATTACCGGAATATAACACCACAAACTTTTCTTCCAATCCCCATTTTTGACGATAAGGATTTGGAAAAACAGGTTGTTTTTGAGTGGCATCATGAGACCAAATGGGGATGATACGTAGTTTTGCCTGATCTTTTTGATGCAATTGAGGCTTTAGAACAGAGGCCATACACCTGCCGAGTACAACAATATGAGAGGCCTTGTGATAGCCCAGCTGATTAAACCTGCGCCATATCTTTGCCAATAGGCCTTTTGCGTTTAAAAATCCGCAAGCAATCGCTGTATCTGGATAGAGATCAAACATAACCAAAATCAATCGCCTTCGCCGTATCCACGCCACTAGCCCAACACATCCCAATAAAAAAGGAGGATTGGTGAGTACCATGAGAGGGCCTTTTTCACGGCTTTTTAGTAGATGTAACATGAGGCTTACACCAAATGTGACATGGTTGCAGAGTTTGCCCAATAAACAAGACTTTGAAAACCGGGTGCTTGGCAAGCGACGAATCGTGATAGGGTCAAGGGTCATGTCAGCAGGCAGTTTGTCTGTAGATAGAAGAGAAGGTTGAGCACATAAAACAGAAATGCGAACACGTTTAGCTGCGAGAGCTTGCGCCAATTCGGTGATGGTTTGGCCAGTAGAGATGAGCTCTGGATAAAACAGCTGACAACAGATGGTAATAGAAGGGGGCATAGGGGAGCTCAAATAACAAACAAAATGGCAAGAATTGCCACAGCTAATACAAGGGTTATGCCAAAAATAGACCGTAACGCCCAGCGTTTTTTGCTTTTGTAGGCAGTGGTATAAAACTGCATAATGGCTTCAGACTGATACGCAGAAATAATGGATTGAGACACCATCTCTGGCAAGTAAGTGGCTAACCATTGGCGGACAGGACGGCTCATGATTTTGAAAAATGATGCCGAATAATATCCCCATTAACAGAATAAATAATGTCTTCTGCAATGTTGGTTGCATGGTCAGCGATACGTTCGAGGTACCTAGATACGGATAAAAAACGAATCATGCCACCGGCGTATTGAGGATGGTTGGTTGTATAGTCCGTGATCATGGTTTCTTGTTCTTTTTTAATGGCATCTACTTCATCGTCCATGTGCATCACATCGTAGGCGAGAGGTGCATCAAAGTGGATCATGCATTCCAAGCTTTTCTTGAGCATGCAACGGGTTTTGTCAATCATGGTAGAAAAGTGAAAATGGGTGTCCATCTTGGGTTGTTGATTTAAAAAAAGAGAGCATTTTGCAATATTAACTGCCAAATCCCCGATGCGCTCTAGGTCATTGTTGATTTTTAAGATGGTAACGATGGTGCGGAGATTTCTGGCAACCGGTTGATACAAAGCGAGCATCTTAAGACATTCTTCTTCTACTTTGATTTCCATTTGATCAATTTCTTCATCTTTATCAATGGCTCGTTTAGCACCTTCTGTATCCATTTCTCTAAAAGAGTCGGTTGCAAGAATGACATTTTCTTCAACCAAAAAAGTCAGACGTAAGAGAGATTCTTTGAGATGAGCCATTTCACGGTCGAGATGTGTTTGTTGCATGTGGTTTTCCTTTGATACTTAATTTTTTTTGATGTTTTTTTTCAATTAGCCAAATTTTCCAGTCAGGTATTCTTCAGTTCTCTTGTCTTTTGGAACAGTAAACATTTTACTGGTTTCGTCGTACTCAATCAGTTCACCCATATGCAAAAAAGCGGTGCTATCCGAGATACGAGAGGCTTGGGCAATGTTATGGGTCACCATAATGACACAAACCGTTTTTTTGAGTTCAATCAATAATTCTTCGATATGAGAGGTTGCGATAGGGTCAAGCGCAGAGGTAGGTTCATCCAACAACAAGACCTGAGGGTGCATAGCCAAAGCACGTGCAATGCAGAGACGTTGTTGTTGTCCCCCAGATAAAAAAGTGCCTTTTCTATGCAAGACATCTTTTACCTCATTCCACAACGCGGCACTGGTGAGTGATTGCTCAACAAGAAAATCTTTTTGCTGGCGGGTCATAGAGATACCATTGAGCACATAGCCAGCCAAGACATTGTTATAAATACTCATTGTAGGAAATGGATTAGGACGTTGAAACACCATGCCAACTATTTTTCTAACATGGATAGGATTCAACTGGTAGAGGTCTTCGTTGTTTAGCAAGATTTTGCCAGTTACCTTTGTATTAGAAATCAGCTCGTGTAAGCGATTGATACAGCGTAAAAATGTGGTTTTTCCACACCCAGATGGCCCCATAATAGCGGTAATTTTTTTATCAAATACGGGCATAGAGATATCTCGCAAAATGGATGTTTCACCAATAGAGACGGTCAGGGATTCAATAGACAAAATAGGGGGTAACACGCACATCTCCTTTAAAATCGCTTTTTTGTGATCCATTTTGTTGTAAATGTAAGAAAAAATGTAAGGGTAATCAATAAGCAAGAAGCCCCCCATCCTATCCTCTGCCAACTCTCATAAGGGCTTGTGGAATAATTAAAAATGAGCAAAGGAATGGATTCAACAGGCTTGGCTGGATTAAAAGAGACAAATGGATTGCCAAAAGCTGTAAATAAAAGAGGAGCTGTTTCACCAGAGACCCGAGCAATGCTTAATAAAATGCCCGTTACAATACCATTGCTACCAGCCGGTAAAATAACCCGAAAAAGGGTGGTGGGATACGAAACGCCTAGTGCCAGAGACGCTTCTTTTAAGGAGTGGGGGATTCTCTTAAGGGTTTCTTCGGTAGACCGAGCGATGATGGGAATCATCATGATTGCCAAGGCTATGCTGCCAGAAAAAGAAGAAAAATGACCAAAGGGAACAACCAACCACACATACAGGACAATGCCTAAGACAATAGAGGGAATACCTTGGAGAGTTTCTATGCAGAAACGAACAATTCCTGACCACCATGTTGAGGGGTATTCGGTAAGAAAAATGCCCGTAAAAACGCCAAGAGGAATAGCTACAAAGCTGGCGTTAATCACCAACATGATGGTCCCGATAAGGGCATTAAGAATACCCCCGCCACTTTCCCCAACGGGTCTTGGCGTTTCTGTTAAAAACGCCCAGTTAATAGCCGGTATACCACGAAAAAAGACATAGCCAATAATCCCTCCCAAAGGGATAAGTAACAAAGAAGCCAATATCCAAAGCAACCCCTTAACCAGTTGATCAACTACCAATCGCCGCTTTAGTGTCATGATGTTGATTTTTCAATCCCAAATCTAGAAATGCCCCATTTTCCAAGGACATTGATACAGGCAGTGATCCCAAATAAATAAAGTGCCAGCGCAATCAGACTAGAGGAGTGAAGGATATCCGTGGCTTCTGTAAACTCATTGGCAATGACGCTGGCCATGGTATTGCCAGGCCCCCAGATACTGGTGGGAAATAGCGTGGAGTTGCCAATCACCATGGTCACAGCCATGGTCTCTCCAATAGCTCGG
>CAXNHA010000008.1:0-28207 GCA_964202165.1 Candidatus Marinamargulisbacteria bacterium
AAAAAAAATGTTGAAACAATACCGGGTCTCCGCCAAGTGCAGGGTTAAAAATGCCTACCCCAACCGTTTGTTCAAGAATCAATAAAAAGAGGGTGATTCCCAAAACCGGTGTAGCTAAAATCTGAATAATAGAAGTCGCATATAGGGACCAAATAAATAGGGGCATCCTAAACCATCTCATACCAGGAGCCCTCATTTTATGAATAGTCACCAGAAAATTAATACCTGTAAAAATAGAAGAAAAGCCCAAAATAAAAGCCCCCATAGTCATAGACAAAACACTGGTGCTTGTCGTAGTAGAATAAGGGGTATAAAAAGTCCAGCCTGTATCCGCAGCACCTGCTAACATCGAATAAATACAAAAACAAGCCCCGATCACATAGACATAAAAACTAGCCAAATTTAACCGAGGAAAAGCCACGTCTTTCGCACCAAGCATCAGTGGCAATACAAAGTTACCCAAAGCAGCAGGAATAGAGGGTATAATAAACAAAAACACCATAATGGCACCATGAAGTGTAAACAATTGGTTGTACTGTTTGGCTGTTACAAGAAGGGCTGTTGGATTAAGATGTTCCAACCGAATAGCGAGTGCAAAAAGCCCCCCCAGTGCAAACGAAATAGAAATAAACAACAAGTACATAATCCCTATTCGCTTGTGATCCAACGTATAGATCCAAGACCTCCACCCTTTGGGAGACGTGAGATAATTTTTAACCGACGATACAGTATGACTCATAGTACCCTTTCTACTTCAACTTCTTGATATATTCAATGACTGCAACTATTTCTCGATCATTCAAAACGCCAGAATAAGTCGGCATAACCGGTTGAAAACCAGCAACAACTTTTGCCTGAGGAGCTGTAATAGATTCCCGAATGTAGTTTTCCTCTACTGAAACACTTTGGCCATTTGTTAACTTATGGACACTACCAAACAAACCCTTCCAAGTAGGCCCTGTTTTCACCGAACCATCAATCGAATGACAGGTGATACACCCCTTTGTTGTATATACTTTTTCTCCCAGTTGATCCAGTGGCATATCCGCACCAGAATTCACTTCTTTTTCCCAGGCCACATAAGCCTTGTCATCCAAAACTCTCAATACACCCAACATATCTGAGTGACCATCCCCACAAAATTCTGTACAAAATATCTGAAAATTACCAACTCTCTTGGATTCAAACCAAAGGCGGGTATATCGATTGGGAACCACATCTCTTTTTACCCTAAAATTAGGCAAATAAAAACTATGAATCACGTCCTCTGATGTCATAATCAGCTTAATAGGCTTATGCACTGGCACCACCAGCTCTCCAATTGTCTTGTTCCCATTTGGATACTCAAACTGCCATAACCATTTTTTGGCAACAACATGAATTTCCATAGCATCGGAAGGAGCTACTGACAGAGTAAGAAACCCTTTAAACCCCCAACCAAAAACAAACAAAACAAGAATCAAGGGAATAATTGTCCAAGAAAGTTCTAACAGATGATGATGGGTAAGTTGCAATTCAGCCACTTGATTGGACTGGGTTTTTTTGTATTTTTTTAAAAAATAAAACACCACAAAAATAATGCCTACAAACATCAGGCAAGAACAAATGAATATAAAATAAAATAAACGATCCGTTTGAACGCCAGAGGAGAAAAGCAACTCCGGAAACCAAAATGACCCCTTTGACATCAACGACTCTGCTTTAAGTGTATTCATGACCTTAATTCCCTACCATTGAATTTTTTTTAAACATAAAAAAGACAGACCCTGCTAGCAAAAAAACCATACCACACGCACCAACTCTCATCATACGCTCCGCCATAAGAGAATATCCCCTAGAATGGTCATTGTAAGCATAACAAAACAGCAAGAGTGTATCTACGCTTGTAACCATCTCGCTATTCGCAGCCTCAATAAGTGCCATCTTCAAATCAAATGGCTTAAATTCCACACCATACAAGACCCTAGCTAGACGTCCCTTCGGGGTTAGAAAAAAGAGTCCTGCAGCATGTGCATACTCTTTTTTATCCGGCAAATAAGCGGCCTTAAATCCAACTGCCTGTGTCACCTTACGAATATTGGCAACGTCTCCAACCAAGAATTGCCAATGGTTGCTTGGATTTTGGTGATGATGCAACTTGGGGATATACTTTTGGGCATATGATTTTGCCCGAGAAGGGGTATCTGTAGGATCAATACTAATGGTCATCACATCAAATTTTTTACCTAGCTGAAGTGGCATTTTTTCGATACCGTCCACAAATCCAGATACTACCAAATTGCATAGCATGGGACACCCAAAATAGACTAAATTTAACACAACTGGTTTTTTAGATTTAAACAAGTCCCGTAGCACTATTTTCTTACCAAACTGGTTGTAAAAAAATGCATCACCCGGCACCTGGGCTCCTATCCTTTCTTGGATACCAACATTTTTTAGATTCGCAGGCAGGGGCTCCGCTACTACAAGGCATCCACTCCAGCTCATCAGAAGAAAAAAAACAGTCCCAATAACCTTCATTTGGTAGCATACCTGGCTACAACACGATCCATTGCCGTCACGATGGGAACCTCCGACTTGGTCAAATGTTCTTCCTCATAGTGATACAACGCCTTTTTCTGTTGAAAATCTCCCGAAACTGTTTCTTTTCTATCAAGCTCGCTGGATTGTTCACTCACATAAAACCCATACGTCCCCAAGATAGTAACGGCAAAAAACAAGAGTGTTCCCAACACAGTTAGCACAACAACTTTATGACTTGCTTGAGACTGATCGTGATTGATTATACCAGTAGAATGATGATGCTCCATGACCCATACTCCTTGATGTAAAATGAGTTAATACACTTCCAAATTCAAAGACTCTTTCAAACGCGGATCTTGCAACGGATAAAGAGCGGCTTTGGACAATGTTTTTAAGAAAAAACCAAAGTAAAGACCCCCTATAGCCAGAAAAACAGAGACATCCACCCAATAAATGGATAGGCCTTGCGGATGAAGATTTGGAGAAATCATCCAGACTGTATCCACATAATGAACCATCAACATCCATCCTGCAACCAGAGCATGAAAGGGAAGGTTTCGTTTGGCATGTCTGGACATAAAAACAAGAAAAGGAATGGCAAAATGGGCAACAGCCAAAAAGATCCCAACTGTATTCCAAGATCCATGGAAATGTTGACCAAACCAAATTGTTTCTTCTGGAATATTTGCATACCAAATCAAAAAATACTGACTAAAAGCAATATAGGCCCAAAAAACATTAAACCCGTATAATAATTTGCCCAAATCATGAAAATGTTCTTTGGAGATAACTGTGGCCAAATACCCCTTCCATCGCAAAAACATCGCTGTAAGAGACATCAGCGATAGAGCTCCCACGATAGCTCCTGCAAAGGTATAAACGCCCCACATGGTGGAGTACCAATGGGGGGTCAACGACATCACCCAATCGATGCTTGCAAATGTGATGGTAATGGCAAATAAAATAACCCCATACGTTGATGTTTTTTGAGAGTTAAGTGTATAAGACTGCGCGCCAGATTGGTCTTGCAATGTAGAATTTTCAAAGAATTTTCTAGCCAACCATATCCAAATAACAAAATATCCAAGAGCCCTGCACACAAAAAAAGGCACATTGAGGTACCCAGACTTGGCTTTTAAGATAAAATCTGACAAAACAACATGCGGATGTGCCCAATAGTACAGATCACCGATGCCAAACAAGATTGGCAAAAACAAAAAAGGAAACAAACGCAGATTCATAGCATACACTTCTGGAATACGTCGGATAGAAACACTCCAACCCGACCTCACCAGATTCTGAATAATCACAAAAAATAAGGAGCCAAGAGAAAGTGTTAAAAAAAACATAAAGGCTACCAAGTAAGAAAAATAAAATTGAATGGGATGGTATAAGAACGAAAAAAAAGAACCCACTCCTCCAAGAAGTCCTACCAAAAAGCAATAGATAGGTACCGAAGTTGTGAAGGGCTTTTTGAGATACTCATGCGTCATGGCTATTTCGCTTTCTTTACAAGATTCTGGGAAGGAACGCCAGAAGATACAGACGGAACATACTGCTTCTGAGACAGCTGAAGTGCTCTAACATAGAGTATAATAGCCCATCGATCTTTAGGTGAGATTTGTTTGCCATAAGCAGGCATATTGCGAATACCATTGGTGACAATGTCGTAAAGTTCTTTGTCTGTATATCGGATAATACGTGCTTCACTTAAGTTGGGAGGCGGTAAAAACCCACGAGCTACAACAATCCCTTTTCCGCTTCCTGTTTTGTCATGACATACCGAACAATAGATATTAAAGCGCTCCTGTCCACGAAGGAGTATATCTGTCGTCACTGGTGGCATAGGGCAATCTCGTTCAATCAATTTGCCACCCGCACTTCGAGGAAGTGTCCCTCTTGGGGTTGGCAAAGACAAGGTTTGAGCCTTATATTTTGGTTGCCAGTCCATATTGGGATTGAGGTGAAAGGGCTCTTGACTGGTGCGATATCCCCGACAACCCGTTAAAAGAATCAAGACCATGCTAAAAAAGATACTTAAAAAAGTTTTCATACCATTATTCACCTACTATTTCCAAAGATTTAGCCCCTATAGACAGCAAGAAGTCCGAGGTTTTTTGATGATCAAACAATGGATCTGTTGTGTCTATCGCCAAAAAAAACCCATGAGAAGACACCGTGTGAAATCCAGAATGCTTAAATACAGGATGATAAAACCTTGGCAATCCATTCAAAAATAACATGCCAAAAACGGCGCCAAAAGCAGAAAATAAAACCATCAATTCAAATGTTACGGGTACAAACGCTTGATAACTAAAAAACGGTTTTCCACTAATAGTAAGCTTGTAGGCGGAAGTGGCCACCCACGTTTGCAACAAAAACCCAGACAAAGCACCGATCATGCCACAAATCAACACGATCCAAGGTAATTTGGACAACTTTAATCCCATAGCCTCATCCATCCCATGAACTGGAAAAGGAGAATACACTTCAAATCGAGTGTATCCATTCTTTTTGACTTGCTCAGCAGCCTTCAACAAAGCTCCTGGACCAGAAAACTCTACCAAAACTCCACGCTGCAGTGACATATTAGTGTTCCTCTCCGTAATGAGGATTTGCCGCAGGCATAATCGCTTTAACCTCGGATACAGCAATCATCGGCAAGAATTTTAAAAAAAGTAAAAATAGCGTAAAAAACAACCCAAAACTACCAATCAATGTGCATATTTCAACCCAAGATGGGGAGTAATAAGCCCAAGTAGATGGCAGAAAAGTCCGATGAAGAGATGTAACCGTAATCACAAATCGCTCAAACCACATACCGATATTAACAAAAATAGTAATAACAAACATCGCCAGAAGACTCGTACGCACTTTTTTAAACCAAAATAACTGAGGAAAAATAACATTGCACGAAATCATAGACCAATATGCCCAAGCATAAGGACCAAAGGCTCGATTGACAAAAGCAAAGGTCTCGTACTCATTTCCAGAATACCAGGCTGTAAAAAATTCCATACCATAGGCATAGCCCACCATGGTTCCAGTCGCCAAAATAATCATATTCATGCACTCCAAATGATGCATTGTAATCAACTCTTTCATATTAAAAAGTGATCTGGCCAAAACCATCAAGGTCACAACCATAGCAAATCCAGAAAAAATAGCACCCGCAACAAAATAAGGAGGAAAAATAGTCGTGTGCCATCCCGGCAATTGGGAAACCGCAAAGTCAAAACTAACAATCGAATGCACCGACAAAACCAAAGGGGTCGATAAAGCCGCCAACAATAAATAGGCTTTTTCATAATGTTGCCAATGGCGATTGGCACCTCTCCATCCCAAAGCAAAAATACCATATACAATCTGTTTTGTTCTCGACTTGGCACGATCTCGGATCAAGGCCAAATCAGGTATAAGCCCCACAAACCAAAACAACAAAGAAACCGTAAAATATGTGGAGACTGCAAAAACATCCCATAGCAGAGGACTTCTAAAGTTTGGCCACATAGACATCTGATTGGGAATAGGAAACAAGTAATAATCCAACCACTGTCTCCCTGTATGAAGACTCGGAAAAATCAGGGCACAAATAACCGCAAATATCGTCATGGCTTCAGCAAAACGATTGATAGACATCCGCCATTTTTGGCGAAACAAAAACAAAATAGCTGATATCAACGTTCCTGCATGTCCAATGCCCACCCAAAAGACAAAATTGACAATATCGTATCCCCAATCAATGCGGTTGTTTAATGCCCAAACCCCTGTTCCCTCAAAGATCAAATACCCCAACATAGACAACAAAAGCATCAGAGCTGTAATAGCAGCCGAAAGACCTATCTGCCACCACCGTGGTGCTTTTTGCTCAACAGGACCCGCTACCAGATCAGAGATAGATTCAAAATTATGTCCTCCCACTACCAGTGGGGCACGGGTTGTGGTGTCGTCAGGATGAAAATATTCGTTCGTCATACCGGTCTACTTTCTGCAAGATGTTGGTCTGAAGTTTCAAAAAATGGATAAGGATTCATGACCCCCGCCAAATAAGACAATCTTGGTTTCAAATTAAGTTCTTCCAACAATTTATAATCTCTTTTTCTCTTTCTGGACTTGGCCACATCACTATACAAGTCCAAAATATTGCCAAAAATAATGGCATCTGCTGGACACGTTTGTTGGCAAGCTGTCTTAATTTCTCCATCCTTAACCAAACGGAATTCATTTTTGGCCATAATCTTAGCCTCATTGATACGTTGTACACAGAAGGTGCATTTTTCCATTACCCCCCTCATCCGGACCGTAACATCTGGATTAAATTGCATCCGAACGGTTTTGTCAGGTTGCTTAAAATAATCAAACAAATGGATACGTTCTTTATCAACAGCTTGAGGGTTGCGTTGATGAAAATCAAAAAAATTAAATCGCCTCACTTTTACAGGACAATTATTGGCACAGTACCGAGTCCCCACACAGCGATTGTAGGCCATATCATTAAGCCCTTCCTCGCTGTGAGTTGTGGCAGCCACGGGACACACTTGCTCACATGGGGCCATCTCACATTGCATACACGTCAATGGCTGATGGAGTACTTTTGGATTTTCCACCGTACCTTCATAGTATCGATCAATACGAATCCAATGCATCTCACGGGCATTTAAGACCTGGCTTTTTCCAACAATAGGTATATTGTTTTCCGCCTGACAGGCAGTGGTACAAGCATTACATCCAATACACTTGTTCAGATCTATTGTCATGCCCCATTGATAGCCATCTTCATATTTTTTTTCAGGCCAAGAAGACACCAAGGGTGGGTGTTCTACCATTTCTTTGGCAAAATAAGGATCTTTTTTATAATCTTCCAAATCTGTGTACCGATAAATGGGCCTACCTTCCATTGAGCCATGCTCTTGCGTCGTAGCCAAGACATACGATTGACCCGTTGAACGAAGGCGCACCCCTATAACCGTATCATACGAAGAAGATACTCTTAGCGAATTGGCGTTAAATCCCGCTTTTTCTCCAACTCTGCCAACAACGTTTCGTCCATATCCAATCGCCATAGAACATGTGTTGTCAGCCTGGCCTGGCTGTATACATGCAGCAACATCCATTTTACGACCACCAAACGAAACTGTAACAAGGTCTCCATGAGCAATATGATATTTTTTAGCGGTAGCCTGACTCATAAAAAGGGCATTGTCCCATGTTAATTTTGAAATAGGATCAGGCGTTTCTTGCAACCAACCATTGTTGGCGTATCGCCCATCATACAAGGAATAACTAGGGTAAAATGTAAGCTCCAACCCGGACGAAAAGCCTTTGCTAAACGCATCCAAAAACACATGCATCCCTCTTGCTTGAACACCCAAAGAGCCTCGTCTTGAAGATGCTCCATACGTCAAGATGCCAGAACGCAACGCCTCTTCCCATGCAGCAGAGCTACATCCATGACTTTGCCTAACGAGATCACACCCATCCACCTCTTTACCAAGCAACAAACTCAAAAATTCATGGTCTGACAAACTCTCGTAAAGAGGCTTGATAAGAGGCTGCCCTATAGACAAGGTCCCATCCAAAGAAACCAAATCAGACCATGCCTCCAAATAATGAGACCGTGGTATCACAAATCCGCTTGCATGCGTCGTCTCGTTATCAGAAGAAGAGAGAGTTACCACTTGTGGGATAGCATGCATTTTTTTATCAAATTCAAGATCGGCAGGAGCCAAGTACGCAGGATTACCACCCATGACCAAGAGTGTCTCGATTTCTTTTTTGCTTACTTTGTCTACAAGAGATGTGAGAGAGGATAAGCTTGACTCTTGATTAAAGCTGTAAGAAGAGAATGGCTGGTCAAAATAAACCACTGTTTTTCCATTGTTACCCAATGCGTCATTTAACATATACACCAAAGCATGTACCACGGGAGGCTGCTGATATCCGGCTGTCACCAAAGAACGTCCTTTGGAGGACACCAAGTCCAACGCAATCGCATCCAATAAACGAAGCTCAACACCCGAAGGATTGCGAAAAGGGCCTACCTGGCTTACAAAAGACCGGAGTGCACTCTGATCAATAAGTTGCTTATCAAGCAACAACCGACAGAGTGCTAACAAAACCCATTTTATATCAGATTGCTTCACGCGTATCCGGTGATCTGCCTTCGCACCCGTGATCGTATAAGTGGACTCTACCATATACAAACGGTTCATACCCTCTTCGCTATCAGGATCTCGCCTCTTGGAAAAAGATTTGATATTGGGAATACTATTCCACTCAGCTCCCAAAAAATCAGACCCAAATCCAACAATGATATTTGCTTTTCCAAATTGATAGGACGGCCTAACCCAACTCTGAGAGACCGCATGTATCCCTTCTCTAACGGCATCGTCTTGATACGCTTCAAATCGGTGTACAGACAAGAGGGGAAGTGTCTCCTGCAACTCATGTAAAAGTCGGTAGAAGGTCGGAGATACCTGTGCTTCTGTCACAATAGCCAAGCCTTGACCCCTGGTAGATCTATATTTTTGGGCAATTTCTTGCACCTTTTTCTTAGCAATTGCTAAAGAAATATGATCCTGCCCATAACGGGATTTTTTGAGTCTATCGGGATCATACAGATCTAGAACTGAGGCCTGCTGAAACCCTTTAACTGCTCCCAAACTGCCTGGATGAGATGGATTCCCTTCTATCTTGATGGGTCTTCCTTCAGAACTTTCAACCAGCACACCCGTTACTTCTTCTCCGAGAGCCATAGAGGTAGCATAGTACACAGTCTTTCCTGGAATAAACGATTCTGGGCTGGATACATACGGCGTAATAAACCGTTTTGGCCGACGCACATCGCATCCCGCCAAGCCAGCTAATGCAGCAGATGCTCCTAAGAGCTTTAAAAAAGACCGCCGCGTAACCCCATCCTCAGGAAAAACAGAGGCATCTTTTTGGAATTCTCGATGCAAAAAATCTCTAAACTTCTGGGTATTTTCAAGTTGACCAAAACTTCTCCAAAAAGATTTTTTTTTCTTATTTAGCGGTGACATGTACTGCAGTCCTCTCTTGGTCGAATATGGTTTTTCTGGCGAATATCTCGGCCCACGGCTTCAGGGTTGGGGGAGGACCAATCCAAAGTAGTCAAAAATTCTTTTGGTCTTAAGTGTTTATCAGGATTACGGTGACAATCCAAACACCAAGACATGCTCAGAGGCTGAACTTGATGAACCTCTTTCATCTGGTCAATCCTGCCATGACAGTCATAACACGATACACCTGAGTTGACATGCCGACTATGATCAAAATACACATAATCTGGTAAAGCGTGTACCTTCACCCAACGAATGGGCTGCCCAGTCTGAAAACTATCATGAATTTTTTTGATAAGAGGGCTATTTGGCTTCACCACACGATGACAATTCATACAGATTTCTGTAGGAGGAACACCTGCTGAAGACGATTTTTCAACATTGCCATGGCAATAGCGACAATCTATACCAAGCTGACCTGCATGAAGACGGTGACTATAAGGAATAGGCTGTTTTGGCTGATAGCCAACATCTGTATGCTTGGGTGAAAGCCAATACCAAAAAACAAAAATAAGAAACAAAATAAGACCAAAAAAACCAACGAGAAAATAAAAAGGAAGCCTATTACTCCATTTTGGAAATAAATATCGAGCCTGCCTTGGCAAATGATTGTGCATAATTTTTAGAAGCTACTTTCTATCAAAAAGTGAGATACCCTGATATCATTTCTAGTCCGAAATGCTATTTTTTTCAAGTAGTAACTTTTACTCAAAACAAGCACCCCAAATACTTGATTTTAAATGAACCTAAAGTCTTTGACGTCAAAAAAAAAATCTGGTAGAACTGAAAAATCGACACAAATCTCCATCATCAAAGAAGGTGCTTAAAGCAATGGCTAGGCCAAAAAAAACAGGTCCCGTCCAGCCTATTTCAACCGCAAAGAAACACCGAAAACTCTATAAAATAGCCCAAACAATGCGCCTATTGGGGATCACAGGAAGAACCATTCGGTACTACGACCAACTCGGCCTCTTACCTCATATCAAAAGAAGTGACGGAGGCGTACGGCTTTTTGATGAAAGTGATATCGAACTCATCAAGAAAATTCGAACACTTCAAACCGAAAAATCCATGTCTTTGGTAGCTATCAAGGAATTCTTATTTGCCAAAGATCCTGAAGATTATGCATTTAAGAGCGTGGTTTTAACAGATGAAATAGCTTCTCTACCAGAAGGGCTTTGCAAAAGTTTTGACATCTCCGTTATCCGCTCTATCATAAGCCCGCCCATCGCATCTCCCTCTGTCAAAACCTTTGTGGATTGTTTTCAAACCTTTTCTCAAAAAGGATTCAAACGCATATACGCTCCCTTAAGTTCTTCTACCCTTTCTGAAACTGTTTCTTGTGCCATGCAAGCTGCAAACAAAGTCAAAGCAACCATTGATGTCGTGGTAATCGATTCAAAATCCTACGGAGCTGGTGTAGGCCTTCTTGCATTATCCATCGCCAAAGCTATTCAAAACAAAGAAACATCTGCCGAAATTCAACTGCTCATTACCAAACAAGTGCCCATGATTTATGAGCTTGCCATAGGAAATTCGTTAAACCATCTTGTGTCTGGAGGCATTTTAAATATGCCCAACACCGCTACCACCAGAAAAGATCAACAAGAATTAATGGAAAAAATATTTGGATTCAAACCCGTTATCTCAATCAAAAACGCAACAGGAGAGGTCGAAGTTGTGCACCTATGCAAAACAAAAGAAGATAGCATCCTCATGATGGTAGGGCTTCTAGAAAATGAAGTCGCCATGCGGGGAGGCTATATGAACGGCATGATCATCCACCACCACAACATGTTGGAAGACGCCACAAAATTGATGAAGACCGTACAAAACAACTATCCAAATGCACCCATTTATCTAATAAAAGAAAAATCATTGTTGTCCACTTATTTAGGCCCAGAGATGATTGGGATTGGGATCATATGACCCCCGATACTCTCGAAACGCTCCTGTTATCCCATCTCAAAAAAAATGCCCGCCTCAGTATTCAAGATCTTGTAGATATGACCCGTGCTACCGCCAAAGAAATCGAAGAGATCTTGGATAACCTAGAAAAAAGCGGTGCTATTGCACAATACACAACCATTATCAACGAAGACCTTCTCAAAAAAAGCCCCTCCCTGATAAGAGCCCTCATTGAGGTCAGTGTAAGACCCGAAAAAAAAACAGGCTATGATGCCGTTGCGAAGCGTATCAGTGCTCACCCAAACGTGGTCAGCCATTACCTGCTATCCGGCAACTACGATTTTCTCGTGATTGTAGAGGGATCCACCTTGCAAGAAATTTCACAATTTGTATCTGAGCTTGCTTCTCTTGAAAATGTCCGTAGCACAGGCACCCATTTTATACTGAAAAAATACAAAGAAAGCGGGGTCCACTTTTTATCAGAGGAGTCTGAAAATCGGTTGGCTATTGTTCCATGAACCATCCGTTTTCTAAACGTTTAGAAAACATACCCCCCTCAGGAATCCGAAAATTTTTTGATCTGGTAGCCCATTCAAAAGACATTATCTCCCTAGGCGTCGGTGAGCCTGATTTTTCAACCCCATGGGCTATTCGAGAAGAAGCGATCTCTACACTAGAGAGAGGCACCACTGCTTATACCTCCAATAGCGGGCTTCCAGAATGTCGAGAAGCTATTGCAACCTACCTAAAAAATTCATTCAACTGCTCCTACAATCCCGCCAACGAAATGATCCTCACATTTGGGGTGTCCGAGGCCGTCGATATTGCATTTAGAACCATTCTCAACGAAGGCGACGAAGTCATTTTATTTGAACCCTGTTACGTGTGTTATGCCCCACTTGTCACACTGGCAGGCGGACATGTCGTCACAATAGATACCTCCAAAAATCATTTTTTACCACCCATCGACCAACTCAAAAAAGCTATTTCTCCACTGACAAAAGCTGTTTTGATCTGCAGTCCAAACAACCCAACTGGTGCTGTTATTCCATCGGACATCTTGCAAGAAATTGCAGCATTGTCTATCAAACATGGGTTTTGGGTGATCACGGATGAAGTCTATGCAGAATTAAGTTATGACAAACCCTTTGTCTCTTACGCTTCTTTGGAAGGCATCAAAGAAAAAACCATTTTGCTCAATGGCTTTTCAAAAGCATTTGCCATGACAGGATGGAGACTTGGCTATGTGTGCAGCTCTCAAGACTTCATCTCCAGAGCCTTAAAAATTCACCAATACAGTGCCTTATGTGCACCTACGGTGGCTCAATATGCAGCTATCGAAGCACTAAATCATCCTGAATCCGTAGTGGCCATGAAACAATCCTACCAAGCTCGTCGGAATTTATTTGTAAAACGTCTCAACCAAATAGGACTGCCAACCCTCCTCCCTGAGGGGGCTTTTTATTGTTTTCCATCCATCATGGGGACAGGGCTTTCCTCTGAAGAATTTGCAGTGCAACTTCTCAAAAAAACAAACGTAGCCGTTGTACCAGGATCTGTATTTGGCCAAGGAGGAGAGGGGTTTATCCGATGCTGCTATGCCACGGATCTTACCTTGCTAAAAGAAGCCGTTCTCCGAATACATTCTTTTTTAAAAAAAATCGGGTAACCATGAACCCCTACGATTTATTTTCCAATTTATCAACCGATCATTTAGATACCCTGCTCACCTGCAAAGAACATGAGCATCTTGAATTCAAAGAAGCAAAAAACAACTTTCATGTGAAGGCGCATATTGGATGCGGGCAGGCGAAGATCTTGTACCTATGACACCCGATAGACTACGTCACATCTTTGATGAAGCCGGAACCGATTACTCAGCAGAAATTTGCCCTAAAGCCACAACATCTGATCTCGACCCCAATTCTATCCCCATATTACGCCACTGTATGCCGCTTTGGTACTGTTAGGAAACCGAAAAGCAATGGGAAAATTTCTGGATCAAGCTGAAGTTATCTTTGAATATCGATCATCCGAAATAAGCGGACCCGCCAATCAAAGGGTGAACTGCAACACTATCAAGACGGTCTCTTTATGAAATCTATTCCTACTTTTAATGAAATAGCTATTCGGGAAGCTGTGTTATATACCCATCGCATCGAAATCGTCAGCCCTGGAGGATTTCCTCATGGGATTGCAATTGACAATATTCTTGACCGTCAACTTCCACGTAACCGTCGCATAGCAGATACCCTAGCTAAATGCGGATTTATTGAGCGGGCAGGACAAGGGATTAATCGTATTTACGAATCCTGCATTCAAGAATCAAAGGCCCTACCTGATTTTACGCAGACAGATGAATGGCAAGTCGGATTAACCCTTCATGGTCAAATTCAAGATCCACAATTTTTAAACTTTATTGAAAAAATCGGAAATGAAATCCAGGAATCTTTTGATACCCATGATTTTATTATCATGGACCTTATTCGAAACGATCAGCCGATTCCTGAGTTTCTAAAACAGCGCTTACCTCGTCTCTTAGAAGTAGGTGTATTAGAAAGAATCGGACGAGGACGCGGCACCCGCTACTTACTGAGTCAACGGTTTTATGCGGGACTTGGTAAAAAAAAGGGTGAGTATACGCGTTTAAAGGGTTTGGGACGAGAAGAAAATAAAGCACTCTTGGTTGCCCACATGAAGCATACAAGCCCTGACGGTTGCTCCTTGGACGAGTTAAGACATGTACTACCAGGTATATCCAGAAGTTTTTTGCAAGTACTTCTGAGAGAATTACGAAAGGAAATGATTATTTTTTCTCAAGGAAAATATAGAGGGACGCGCTGGTGCTGGAATTCAGTCCCTACTAAAAAAGCATAAAAGGAATTTTTATGAACCCCTACGACCTTATCATTTTAGTCCTATTAACCTACAGCGCCGTGATGGGATTTAAACGTGGCTTTACCCGTGTCATTCTAGAACTTCTGGCCTTTATCGTCAGCATTGCTTGTAGTTTTACCTACTACAAAGTCCTCAGCCATACACTTATCCAATGGCTACCTACCCTCGGTTCGATTGCCTCAATCGCCAGCTTTATGTTGATTTGGGCCCTTACCTTAGGCTGTTTATTGACCATTGCCTCTGCCGTCAGTCGATGGATGACGGGCTCATTTTTGGGAATTTTTGACCGCATACTGGGTCTTGCCTTGGGTTTTATACGGGGCTTGGTCGTTTTAGTGCCCCTGATGGCCTTACTCATCTGGCTCCATATTCCAATTCCCCATCAAAGCAAGCTTTTATCTTTTCTGGTAGAACTCACAAAAAAATGGCTTTCCCACTAAAGACCCTCTCGGTATACTAAAATATAAAAAAACCTGATAGAAGGAGTCCCAACCATGTGGACAGGCATTATTGACAGATACAAAGACCATTTACCTGTAACCGACTTAACCCCTATCATCAGCTTAAATGAAGGCAACACCCCCCTCATCGCCTTAAACAACCTCGCCAAAAAATACCAAATTGCTGCACGCTGGCATGCAAAATTTGAAGGGCTTAACCCAACAGGCTCTTTTAAGGACAGGGGCATGACCTTGGCCATTACAAAGGCTGTTGAAAACAAGGCAAAAATGGTTATCTGTGCATCCACAGGCAATACATCCGCAGCAGCCGCTGCCTACTCAGCACGAGCAGGAATTGCCTGTTGTGTCTTGATTCCTGAAGGAAAAATCGCATTTGGAAAACTAGCCCAAGCCATGCTTCATGGTGCCATTGTCTTGCAGATTGAAGGCAATTTTGACAACGCGCTTTCTATTGTCAGAGACGTAGCATCCGAATCCCCTATCACCTTGGTAAATTCTGTGAATCCCTTTCGAATTGAAGGCCAAAAAACCGGCGCTTTTGAAATTGTAGATGCCCTCGGACAAGCCCCCGATTTTCATTTTATCCCCGTTGGAAATGCCGGCAATATCACAGCCTATTGGAAAGGTTACCAAGACTATTATGCCCTGGGGAAAAGTCACAAAAAACCAAGGATGATGGGCTATCAAGCCGCAGGATCTGCACCCATTGTTTGTGGCTATCCCATTGACAACCCCGACACCATCGCCACTGCCATCCGAATTGGAAACCCAGCAAGCTGGGAAGGGGCTTTGCAAGCAAAAAATGAATCTGGAGGCCTCATAGCGGCCGTCACTGATGCAGAAATTACCCAGGCCCAAAAAGAACTAGCTGCGCATGAAGGGATCTTCTGTGAACCTGCATCAGCTGCTGCAATAGCGGGGGTACTCCAGCATCACGCCTCTCATCCTTTTCAAAACAAAGATGAGATTATTGTGTCTGTTTTAACAGGTCACGGACTAAAAGATCCCAACCGCGCCATCGATATCTCCACAAAAGCCCCCGTAAAAGTTGCATCTACAAAAGAAGCTGTTTTAGATAGCTTGCAAGCCTATTTATAGTTTTTCATGAAACAAACAACCCTGTTTCTGGCCAAATACATCCTGTTATTTGGTATGGGGGTGTTGGTCCTCCTAGGGATTGGGATTGTGGTGCTGTATCAAAGCAACATTCCTCAACAAACCATCAAACATTTGGCAGAAAAAGAGCTATCAAAAACACTCCACCAGCGGGTATCTATCGGGTACATCTCAGGAAATTTGGTCACCTCCACCACACTGCACGACATTATCTTTTACAACCATCCCAAGCTAGAAAAAGGCATCGTGTTACACATTGGATCCTTAACAGCCTACGACCATTTATGGGATGGGATTCGCTTTAAGGGGGATTTTGCAAAAGCCTCTGACCTGGTGATCGTGTCAGATGTGACCTTATATGCAAAACGCAATATCCAAGACTTGTGGAACGTCTTAATGATATTGCCACCTCCCAACCCAAACAATCCACCCCCTACATTTAAGGGAAAAATATTGGTCCGAAACCTATCTGTCTTATTTAAAGATGAACATGGGTGGGGCCACAAAACCTCTGATTTTTCTAGTCAATTTTCACATATATCCGGGCTTTTAGATTTTTCTAATTATAAGAAAGTGCCCTTTTATTTTATGGGGTATTGTGAAAAAAAGAAAAGCTCTCCTATTCGAATTTTGGGGGCATTTAATGCAAAAAACGGACGATATGCTCTGAAAATCGCATGCAAAAATCTACCTCTCAAAAAATGGGGAGCCTATGTGATGCCGATCCGAGGCTATCAATTTTATCAAGGCAACGCCTCTCTAATAGCACATCTTCGTAGCAAGTCTTCTACAAAAAATCACCAGTTACCCTTCTGGACATCTGTATCTATCCAGCTATCCGGAGCATCCCTACAAGTTCCTTTTTTCAAAAAACCCCTTAAGCAAGGGACTGCACGGGTCACCATTCATAGCTCCCCTCAACACCCTTCTCTATATATCACAGTGTCCAAAGGGAAAGCACGGATCCAATCTCTTCCAGTCTATATGGTTGGATGGTTTAACCTCAACACAGATCGCTTCTGCATAAGAGGCTCAAGTCAAGCACCTGCTTATCAACTCGCCCAAACTTTTTTTAACGTCAAATCTCCTCCCATCAAGGACCCCATACACGCCTATCTTTATGTGAAAGGATCGTTTGATAATCCCATCATCACAGGGGAACTTGTAGGCGACTCGGTTCGCACAACCCTAGGCATCTTTAAGGCCTGTCGGGTATCTTTTGGGTATCAAAAACCCTGGATTCGATTTGCACTGAGGCAAGCCATTGGGCATGCATTATATTTGAACGGAAATGGCACCATCGACACCAGCAGTTCACCCCTTTCTTTTGAAGCAACACTTCACACAAAGCCTCAATACCTTTCTGTCCTTTTTCCAAGCTTATCCAAGCACGTATCTGGAAAAATTGCCTCTTCAACAAAGCTCAAAGGAAACCTCGATGCTGCTCATATTTGCGTATCCTTGGAAGGAGAACATGCAACGATTTACCAGCAAAAATTGGACTACGCTCAGATCAATCTCCTGTTTTCTTACAACAATCCCCTTCATATTTACCCCTCAAAACTAGTATTGAATCAAGGCAACCCCCTTTCATTTTTGGGAACACTCACCTCTGAAAAAAACCTATCTCTTTCTTTTGAAGGCAACCAGGTATCCACCTTTCCAAAGGGGACGGTATCGTTAAAAGGCCATACCTCCAATGGACACACGGTTTTGGAATCCTTGCATGCGGAAGCCCATCACCAAAAAATCAATTGTCACGGAGAATTTGACCATTTATCCCCTGTTTTTTTGGACATTCAAATGGAAAACGTAGACCTATCAAACCCAACCATCCAAGTTTTTTTACCAAAAAACAGACTGTCCCAAGGATTGATTTCTGGACAATGCCATATCGAGAAAACACAAGACATTTCTCCCACCGACAAACAAACAACACTTCCAAATTGGCTGCATCACTATGCCATCTCCGGTAGAGGCATCATCATCAATGGACAGTTTTTACAACAACCTATTCAGTACCTGTCTATTCAAGGATCCTGGAAAAATCTTACCCTCACCCTTGAGGATGTCATTGTTAAAAATGCCTCTTCTTATATCGCCTTGTCTGGACAACTCTATTCAGATCAATCCCTAGACCTGTCCTTCAAAAAAAAGTCGTTTATTTCCCTCGGGGACTTTAATGTGTGGGGATCTCGATTTGGGTATATGGAAGGACAACTCTTTTTATCAGGAGATTTAAAAGGATCTCTGGCCAATCCTCTGATTCATATGTCTATTGATGCTGAAAATATTCAATCCCAATTTACCCATTTTAATCACATGACAGGTATTATTTCCTATGAAAAAAATAAAATTTATGCAAACCCTCTTATCTTAAAAAAAGGACTTGATGCGTATACACTTCGAGGAAACATAGATATCAAAAATATACTGCACAACCCCCATTTTAGATTGTCTGACATCGACTACCAACTGCAGCTATCTATACACCATGTCAATCTACAAGCCCTCTCTTCTCTCATGGAAAGCATCATAAAAGAAGTCAGGATACGGATTAGAAACTCAGAACAAATGTTACCCCCCTCTCAAATACCAAGAAAAAATATCGAGATTGTACTTAATAACAGCTCTGATCCTATCATTAAAAACCCTTATTTTTCACACACACCTGCCCCGCTCTACCTATTGGATAGTCCCAATCAAGCAGATATGTCTTTTAGAATGCATCTCCAGGAATTTTCTACGCAAGAAAAACCAGTCGATCTGGGACTATCCCAATGGGCAGAAGGGCTATTCACAGGAGACGTCACCATCCAATCTCGAGGAGAAAAATTTCCCTTTATCAATGGGGATATCGAGCTCGAAAAATTTAAATCATGGGTCCTAAAAAGCAAAAAAGCCTCTCTTTCATTTCATTCTACCGATCAAAACGTGGTCATGGCACTCAAACTCCATGATGGCCAATTGGGAAACAAAGCATTTTCGTATTTTTCTCTCAATTCACGGATCGACAATGCCAACGTATGGACCTGCTTAAGCAGCCAACTCAAAACAGAAAAAAGATCCAACGATAATATCCTTCGAGGATCCATTTTCTTGGGCAGAAAAGACAGCTCTCCTGAAGAGTCGATCATAGATCTGCATATTTCCCTCGAAAACAATGATATCGGCTTGTTATCCTGCCTATCTCCGGTCATTCAAGACATTTCAAACTCTGGGCAAGTACAATTAAAAATTGTAGGCTCTCTGAGCAAGCCCAGCATCAGCATAGAAAAAATAACTCTAAAAGATACAAAACTCATTTTTAGCCCAGAATTCACGCCTTTTGAGTCTGTGTTTGTTTTGGAAGATGCCAAGATAAGCATGACAAACAACCATCTCGACATCGATCACATGAACTGGGCTTGGTCCGGAAACGACACCATGGGATATCATCGCGAAACCCCTCATAAAAACCAGTTATCCCTAAGTGGTAGCATCGACATCAACAACCTCAGCTTTTCAGATCTCCAATCCACGTTGTTGGCCATCAATATAACCAGCAAGCCCACCCTAATCAGCCTTAACTTGCCAAAAATTTATAGTGGCACTGCCCACCTATCTGCCTGTCAGCTAAAAGGAACCTACGCCATTCCATTTTCGAATACAGAAAAAGAAAAAGAAGCCCTTCGCTACAGACAAAATACAGAAACAGGCCCCCTGCTATCTGGATCCATCGTATTAAGATCTGGAGAGATTATTATTCCTGCAGCAGGAGAAAAACGACCCCGACCGAGTATCTTGCTCAATCTCACGTGCCTGCTTCAAGATGACCTTGCGATTAGGGGAAATTTGCTCACAGAGGAGTTGTTTAATAGTTTTGAATTGGCGTTATTACCCTCAACAGATCCTCTCGAAATAAAAGGCTCTTGGAACTACCCAAAAATTAAAAATTCCTTGTTTTTCAAAGAAGGTACCCTGCATCTCTTTAGCCGCAGTTTTACCTTGTTGGAAGCCAATAAACAACGTCATTATTTTGCAGACAGACCCTACAACACCAAAAAAAACAAACTGTCGTTCTCCTTACAGGAAATACCAGGACAGATCAAAAATATCCCCCTGTTAGATATTGCAGCTCTTGCGGTTATTGATCCAGAAAAAGACAGTACCCTCTTATCTTCTGTAGATCCGGAAGCTTCAAAATACAAACACATTGTGGTCTCTATCTCAGGATCCGTATACACCATGAGCTCTTTTGTTTTTGACAAATACCTGAGCGATCAAAATGACAATAACAATCCAAGTATCACCTTTGTGACAACAGCTGGTTTGCAAAACGATGACCCTCAAAATTTATCCAAAATAGCGGAGATGTTAATTCCAGATATGTATAGCAACCACCAGAGATACAAGCCCATAGATAGCACCCGACTTCTCAATCAAATGAGTGAAAATCAACTCAATGCCCTCTTAAGAAACCAAATTCGCCCCATTGAAAAGCAATTGGCTAGAAACATCGGTCTATACGATTTGCGTATCGACTACAATGTAGGAGGATCCTTGCTCAAAGCCACCAATATCCAAGGACTGGGAAACAATGACAGCAATTTGGGTATCAATCTTGTACAAAGTCTGATTTCTGACAAACTCTTCATTAGAGCCCGTACCAGCTTGGACACACGCAATCAGCAAAAACAAAGCCAAAAATTTCAGCTATCAGAAGTAGAGCTCACCTACCTGTTGGGAGCTCATTTGTCTTTTAATTTTTCAAATATCAAAGATGACACCAATACCGAGCGACGAAAATTGTCTCTCAAATATAGCTATGAATTTTAAAAGAACAGCTTATCTACTCTGCTATATCCTCCTCTCATGTCCCATATGGGCTATCCCTGCCATAGATTGGCAACAACCGATCGTAGATATTCACTATGATAGCCTCACCTTACCTCAAGATGTGATAAAAGACGCTGTCACCTACACCCAAAAATTAAAAGGAAAACCCCTTACCCCAGACAATGTCAACCGTTGTTTGGAAAAATGGTACAAAACCGGCTATTTTTCTGCAGTATCAGCCTCAACATCCTCCAATGAACACCATGATGTGTCTTTAATTATTCACACAAAACAATTGCCCACTATCCAACGTATTGTCTGCCGAGAAAACCTCCATATTGGCCAAGACACCCTCCTTAAAGATACAAAATTACACCCAGGACTTCCCCTCAATTTAAGATCCATACATGAAGACAGAGAAACCATTGAATACAATGCATCTCAAGAAGGTTATGATTTTTTAAAAGTAACATCCATATCCCTAGAGCCAGACAATACCTTGCTGGTCATCCTCACAGAAGGGACCATTGATACCCTTACTTTCACAGGCCTTCAGCATATCCAGCCTAGTGTCGTCAAAAGGATATTAAGAGCATCGGAGGGCCAGGTATTTAACTCTCAACATTTTCGACAAGACAGAGAAAAATTACTAAAACTCAATTTTTTTTCAGATATCTCTACCCCAAAACTAAGCAACAGTACTGTATCCAACCATGTTAATGTAGCTCTCGCATTTTTTGAAAAAAAACCCAATCAATTTGATATCGGGCTAGAACAAGACTCTCTCAATGGGCTGGTATCTTTTGTGAGCGGCTCTCTCTACCACACAATCATTCATTCTGATCGTCTCACTGGAAAAGTCCAATTTGGCAACGACACATCTGGCACCTACAAATTTTTAAATTATTCCGTTCAATATAACCAGCCTTGGCTGTTAAATACCTACAACCTATCTGTCTTCATAGATGCTTGGAATGAATCCAAGAAAGAATTTATTGGACAAGATATTGTCAATCAAACCCTCACAGACACCACAAGAAAAGGCCTTCAGCTTTCTGCAGAAATTCCGTTGGGAGATCCAGACTTTATCTGGAGCATCAAGGGCAAATCCGAACAGGTCTTATCCACGGTTGTACCAGAGCTGTTTGATACATACCTCATCCGGTCCCTGAGTACAGGGATAAGCTACCGCACGGTCTTCAACCTTACCAATCCCAAAAAAGGGTTTTACGGCACCATTGACCTTGAAAAAGGGGGTTCTATTGGCAACATCAATCTCGGAGGATTACAGTTTAGCCGTCTTGTGTTTAACAGTGCTATTTTTTTTCCTCTCAACACCCAAGATACAATCGCATGTCATGCAAACATCAGTGACTACAACGCCATGAATGCCAGTATCACAACCGAACCCGAATTGTTTGTACTCGGTGGTGCTGGCTCTTTGCGAGGGTACAAAGAGATCTCTCCATTTATTGGCCCGCATAAAGTGTTGTTTAATGCAGAGTTTCGTCATGATTTTTCCACCACTCTACAAGGCGTTATTTTTTATGATACTGGAAAAATATTCAAGACAGGCGATGATTTTTGGAATTTAGAAAAAGGTGCGAGTGGCTATGGGGCAGGGATCCGATTCTTTACCCCTTTGGGGCCATTAAGAGTGGACGTTGCTTGGGGTGAATTTTTGATCATCCACTTTGGATTGGGGCAGGTGTTTTAGTATAAGTTGTGTTAAAAAAATATGTTAAGAAAAATAATCAGCTGTAGCATAAAAAAGCCAGATACGGAACAGCTCTTGCAAGACTTCTTTGCATACTACACCGTTATCAAGAAGCTTGAAAAGATCCTCACAAGAAAACAAGTGACCGGCGTATCTACCTCTAATAAGGATCCTAGAATGGTATGGGAAAAATTATGGATGCCCTATAATCCAGATAAGACGTCTTTTACCACAGACCTCCCCCTGTCCACATTACTCGAATACGCAATAAAGATCACAGAAAATCATACGAGCTATGGGAGTTTTAAAGACAAAAAAGACATATTTTGGAAAACAGGCCCAGAAAGCATCTTAACACAACTCAATAATTTAAAAGAGAACTGTCAAACACAGTTAACCATAGGAAAAAATACCCCATTTAGTACATTCAAAGACCTAGAAAAGGACATAGAATTATGCCTAGTCTCCGCTACCATTCAATGTATACAAAAATCCAAAGACTTCTTCTCCAACACAAGAACTCAGCATGCTAAGATCCAATTTAGAAAACCACTCTTACTTCCATACCCTATTATCATACAGACTCTCCTAGACTATTGTACCTATTCTAAGATCTATAACCCCCTCCTATATGAAATAGACGCCAAATCTCTTACTCTAACCATAAGCTACACTCTGGATACAAACAAACTTGATCCGATCCTTGACTTAAAAAAAGAATGTTTTTTAAAAAAAAATGGCTAAAACTCCTCCAATCCATAGAGGAGTTTTAGCCAAACCACCGATCTACGACAATAGCCAACAAAAAAATGGGCAAATAATACACCGATGTTTTGAGGACTGTTTTGGCACGTATATACGTACGGTCATGTGCAAAAGCATACACATCGCGTAGCAGCCAGACACCCAGCCCAATAGAGGCACAAAAAAAACCAATGCCACACAATCCCACAATATAGGGAATCATCGCCACCACAACTAGGGCATACGTCGTATACATCATGTGAGCCACCGTAAAGGCTCCTGTCACATCTTGCTCAGATACCATCTTAAACCCAGCACCCTGATACTCGTCTTTGTACATCCAAGCAATCGCAAAAAAATGAGGCAGTTGCCATACCAATAAGACAAGTGCCATCCAGAATGCTCCTGCACCAAGATGTCCCGCAGCGGCGGCCCAGCCCGCCAACGGCAACATTGCACCTGGCACCGTCCCAATATAGGTGTTGATCCAATGCCATCGCTTGCTGGGGGTATAGACGGCCACATACAGCCATGCTGTCAGTGCCCCGAGTAGGGCGACCAGCCCATTGACACAAATCATCAACACCAAAATCCCTAGCACAACACCTAAAAACCCAAAAAAAGTTGCAAAAATGGGTAACACCCTCTTTGTAGGAACGGGCCTATGGTGTGTGCGCACCATCTTGGCATCCCAAGGCCACTCCAAACTATGATTTAGAGCGGCAGAGCCACCAGACAAGCAAGCCACGCCACATAGCCCCCACAAAAAGGGCCCCCACGCCAGCTGAGAAAACGGCAATGCCATACCATACCCAAGAGAAAAACTCACAAATTGCATCACCAAAATTCGCGGTTTCAGCAATGACATAAAATCAGAAAACAGCACGTACTTATCCTTTCATAGGGCGGACAATTCGAAGAGGTTCTTTTTGTCCTTTTAGAGGCAATCGGTAGTCTTGAGAGGAAACCTCTCCAGATGGATACATGGCCAATCTATCTTGCAACACATGAATATCCTGATTTTTCTGAGCTATCTTTTTTTTAAATTCTTGTTGCAATTCCTGCAATTTTTGATGATAGTCATGCGTAATACGTTCTTCTGCTTTTTTTTCGGATTCTAACAATTTTGCCTCAAAATCACGAATATTGGCTTTTAGGGTTTCTGTTTGTTTTTCCAAATCTTCTTGCCAAAGCGTGAGCCTCACATCTTTTTCTACCAATTCCATGCTCTTTTCTTCAAGTGTTGCGTGTTGTACTTCTAGCTGCTTTTCTTTTACCACCATTTCCTGTTTTTTGGCGTTTAACATGTCTTCGATATATTTTTTTGCTTCTTCAAATTCAAGCTGTCTTTCTACACGCCGTTTTTCTAAAAGATGGGTTTCTTTTTTTAAGTCATTAGAAAGCGTTTGCAACACAACCTCTTGTTCACGGCGTTTTTTTTCAAATCTTTCTTCCAATTCTTTTTCTTTAAGCTGAATGGCTGTTTCCTTGGTTTGGATACGATGGGCAATTTCAGATTCTATTGTTTTGAGTTGATCTTGGTACGTCTTCAACAGAGCTGTAGCCCTCTGCAAGGACGCCTCCAATTGTTGCTCTTGTCGCTGTTTTTTTGCATCCATATCCGCCTCAACAGCACGTCTGCGTTGAGACAATTCTTCCTCAAGATTTTGTCGTTTTTCCCGTTTGATGCTGATGATTGAACCCAAACTATCTGGGGGGATTTTTATGTGATACAGCTCTTCCAAAGCACTGCGTTCACCATCTACAATCTCTCGAATTTCTGCCAATTGTTGATACTGTGTGAGATACGTGCTCTCCCACAATTCCAAGGTTTCTTTAAGATCATATTTTATTTTTTTAAAATGCTGTCGGATATTTTTTTTGGCTTCTTCCAACACGTTTTTTCCCATAGACAAGCGCTGGTCCCGAGCCCGTTGTAGCTGGTCTTGATACGTCATTACAATCTCTTGAGAAGCCTCGTTTTGAAGGTCGGAACTTTTAGTCATATAGGGGCATTGTAGCCTCCTCAACAGGTGGTTGCAACATAGAATGTTTTTACCTACACTTGAGGCAAAATGAAGACACGCTTAGCCTTTCAGAAGGCAAACCAATTTACCCTATTCTGTATTATTCTATTAATCGGTGTTGGTGCATTGGTAAGAAGCACAAATGCAGGAATGGGTTGTCCTGATTGGCCAACCTGTTTTGGAAAATGGATTCCTCCTGTCCAAGAATCCCAATTGCCAAAAAATTACCAAGTAATCTATGCAAAAGAAGGCAAAAAAGCACCTGTTTTTGATCCCGTCAAAACATGGACCGAATATGTCAATCGCCTATTGGGCACCAGTCTAGGCATCATTATCCTGATTCATTTTGTATATGCGTGGCGCAACCGACGCGACCATCAAAAAGCCGTTTATTTATCGTTCCTTGCGATTGTATGGGTGGGACTAGAAGGGTGGTTGGGAAGTGTCGTCGTCAAAACAGACCTTAAGCCCTTGATTGTTACCGCCCATATGGTACTTGCAGCTGTATTGGCTTTGACGGTGCTATCCGCCCGCTGTCCTCACAAGCCATCTGATATCATCCTACCCTATACAACAAAAAAGTGGGTTTTCCTGTGCTTAATTCTCACCTGTATTCAATTTTTTACAGGTACTAACGTCAGGCAAGCCATTGACCCTTTTATCGCAGCCTCTCTTCCCACCATCGATAGATCCCTGTGGGCGTGGCAAGCAGGTGCCTATTTTTGGATCCATAGGGGATTTTCGGTCATCCTCCTACTAGCCAACATGGCCTTAATGCTTCATCTGGCAAAAAGGACTTCTACACAAGCTCTGGCAAAAAAATTGATCTATTTGATGGGATTACTTGTCACAGAAATCGGCATAGGCATCGGACTAGCCTATGGTGGACTCCCCCCCTTTTTACAGCCAACACACGTGGTTGTCAGTATCCTATTTTTGATAACCCAATACGACTTATTGGGTTATATCAAGGCTAAACCAAAAGCCGGTTGAGCTCTTCTGTAAATTGGGCTTCATTTCTAAACCCTACTATACGAGAAACCTCTTTTCCTTCCTTAAAAAGGATACAACAAGGAATACTGGCTATCTGGTAGTATGAGGCTGTCTGAGGATTTGCTTCTGTATCTAGCTTGACCACACGTAACTGTTGGCTAAATTTTTTTGATACCGCCTCCAAAACAGGTGCAAGCATCCTACAAGGTCCACACCACTCGGCCCAAAAATCAACCAATACATACCCTTTTTGGGACAATACATCTTGATTAAACGTTGCATCTGTTACCTGTGCTGTCATGCTAGACTCTCCTTATTCAATAGAATAATTGGAGTATACAGTACGGCCAAATAGCTTTCAAAGCCGAAACACCACCCCCAATTGATCTTGATCCATCGCAAGATCCTGTTGCAACCCTATCTTTTTACGATAAGCCAGAAGAAAAGAACCACAATCAAGCTGCGTCCCAATGGCACATCTCATCAACTGTGAGTCACTTTGGATGATATCTGCATTGATAAGGCACATGGTATGGACATACCAGCCACCAGCAAGTCGTGTATAGGATCCATCGTACGTCGCACTCACCCATCCAAGAGGCACAGACAACCCTGCTTCAAGAACATACTGAGTTGGTGATCTTTCTTGAACCTGTGACCCTGACCATACGAGGGAGGTTTGCAAGAGTTGTTTTGTAGCAATGCCTATCCAATAGTGCTCATCGGGACGCCACACACATCCAAAGTCAGCCCCAAAGACAGTCGCTTGCTGCGATTGTAAGACTTGAGACAGGTAGTCAATAGACATAGAAACACACCATTTGTGGGGAAGTGGCACAGCACCCGAGATACTAAGATGCCTGAATGAATGTTCAAAGGTCCCCCCACTTTCTATTCTATTGGTCAAAGAAGATCGTTGAGTGGCCACATTATCCAAAGAAGAAAACACAGAATACCCCACCCCGATCGTTGCAAAAGAAAGCGGATAAACAGCGCCCAATTTAAACGATCCATATCCCCAGCTTGCACTGGTTCCGTATACGGCTATCTGTGATTTTTTTACACCACCCATATAACTGGGATTTTGAAAAACCGCATCTGCCACCTGAGAAGACAGCCCTGCGTAAAAAGGCCCATCTGTCGTCCATCCATTGTCTGGCCAAAAAGGCTGGGTATCTGAAAATACCAAAGATGGTATAGCTATGATACAAAACAAAACAAAGCCTAAAACCCTCATTTGAGGGACTAGGGTATCATCATTTGAGTTCATTTCAAACCAAATTTCCTGTACACTTTATTTTTATGTCAAAAAAGAAAATCGAGATTGTAGTCGCCACCGACCTAAAACAAGGTATCGGCTACAAAAACACATTGCCCTGGCACTTAAAAAGTGACCTTGCTCATTTTAAACAACTTACAACAACATGCAAAGCCAACCACCAAAACGCCGTCATCATGGGACGACACACCTGGGACTCTCTCCCCCAATCGGTAAAGCCATTGCCAAACAGATACAATGTTGTTTTATCAAAAGATCCTCATCTGTCACTTCCTCATGACGTCTTGCAGGCTCATGGTCTTGATGAGGCACTAGAGCTGTTATCAAAAACAGCACATATCGATAAAATTTTTGTGATAGGAGGCGCTCAGCTGTACAGGGCTGTTTTGGGCCATCCCCTCGTGCAAACACTGCACATCACAAAAATTTATGCCACCTATACCTGCGATACATTCTTTCCAGATCCAGCAGTTTTATTTACACAGATCCATTCATCTCCCATACAAGAAGAAAACGGCATTTCGTTTTCATTTGAGACGTGGATACCCACTTCATAGTTTTTTTATAAGTGCATAAAAAAAACAAGAAGGGCAGGAGATATCTCCTGCCCTTCTGTAAGAAAGACCTAACCTAGTAAGAGGTTA
>CAXNHA010000009.1:0-25410 GCA_964202165.1 Candidatus Marinamargulisbacteria bacterium
CAGCCCGGCGTAAGCCCATTCACACAATGTCTCCCCTGCTTGTGTGTTTGGCGTAAACCATTGGCTTAACTGATGGCGTTGCTGGTCTTTTTTTTCAGAACTCATGACCCACTCCAACAATTTTTCTGACAACTCTGTGACCCCAAAACATCCCGAAAACTCTGGCACCAGATCCTGATTGGATAGTTGATTGGGAATAGCCAGCTTTCTTGGCATATGACGCAAGATTTGCACCACACCTTTTGTAAGCCCTTTTCCTAAAAAAGGGAGTTTTCCCATGAGTCCAAATACGCCCCCAAAAATAATCAAATCTGGCCGATGGAGCGGCAACAAGACCATCATCGGGCAATGCATATACATGGCCTCTGCTGTGTTGGTGCCCGGTATAGTGACCAAAAAATCAGCGATCGCTATCCCATCAAGGCTATTGCCTCGGATAAAATCACACGGTGTGCCATGTGCTTTTGTAAGACGATCTAGCTGACCCTGAGCAATAAATGGAGATACCCCTACCAAGGGAAAAAACGAGCCATCCTGCACATGCTTCATTGTACGAATGACCTCCATAAAAAAGGGGAACATGGCTTCAAAATGCTGGGGCCTTGAGCCTAAAAAAAACAAGGTGTACGGACGATCTTCTAAGCCATATTGAGATAGAAGATCTTGTCGGCTTGAAGAGAACAATGCGATTTTTGTGGCCATCAAATCACAGCCCAATTGTCTTACAAGTAGCTGATCAAATCCTTTTTTTGAAAGTTTTTTGTGCTCAGTATATCCAAAAAGAGGGATTTTTTTTCGTCTAGAAAACCATTTTGCATAAAACGGATCCCCGCCACAAAACAAAATAGACGCCCGTTGGTACGATAGTGGAAAAGGCTTAAACCCAAAGACTATTTTTAGTGTATCAGAGGGAGCAATCACCGTATGCACCCCATCAAACCCTTGGGCGACGGTTGCCTCTTGTCCACTGGCGTATTGACAGGGCGTCAGCATCACAACAATTGGGATGCTGGGATGTTGGGTATGCCACAATGCACATACAGAGGATACCCAAGAGGCCACCTCTCCTGGAGAGTTGCTAAATATAAGTAAGACGGACAAACTCATCGACTTACAGCAATTCCTCAGGAAGATGTGTCATAAGATCCTTGATACGCTGATCGCTGGACTTTTTTGCAATCATGATCACATCTCCAGAATCCACCACAATCATATCGTGCACATCGACAAGCGTAACAGTACGGGACGGAGAGTAGATGAGGTTGTTAAAGCTGTCTATCTGAATCAGATTGCCATATCGTGCGTTGTTATTGGCATCTTTTTTCCAAAAACTCTCCAATGCCGCCCAACTCCCAATATCACTCCACTCAAAATGCGAGGTAATCACACGCGTACAATCCGTTGCTTTCTCCATAATGCCATAATCAATCGAAACGGCAGGAAATTGAGAAAACAACTCAGCAAAATCACCTGCGCCCGTTTGATTTTTTTCTACACATTGAAGTGCTGTCAAAAGTCTCCAATGCTCAGGAAGAAAGCGCTGAAATACTTCCAAAATAACCGTCGCCTTCCAAACAAACATGCCTGAATTCCACAAAAATTGTCCCGAACTGATGTATGTTTTGGCCACTTCCAATGACGGTTTTTCATGAAATGCTGTTATGTCATACACATCTGTGGCAATCTCTTTTCCCAATTCAATATAGCCATATCCCGTGTGGGGCTTGTCTGGGGAAATCCCAATTGTCACCAAAACATCCTCATGTTGAGCAAGTTGTACCGCTTTTGAGAGGGCATCATGAAACAAGGGCTTTGGACTAATATAATGATCTGCCGGCAACACCACCATGATCGCATCTGGATCTTTTTTAACAAGCTCTAGAGCGGCCCATACAATGGTAGCGGCTGTGTTTCGACCAATAGGTTCGAGCAACAATTGATCAGGAGGAATAATGGTGGCAAACGGTTTGAGCCATTGCTCATGATCTTGACTGCCCAATATCCATGTCTTATCAGGCGCAATTAAAGGATCCAATCGCCGAAGGGTAGATTCTAGCAACGTATGTTCTTCAATAATGGATAAGAATTGTTTGGGTTTTGACCGTGTGGATAGGGGCCAAAAACGAGTTCCTCTTCCCCCAGCCATAATCATTGCATGAATCATTTTATCATTATAAAGACTCTTGTGTTTAAGACAAGTTTTCTTCATATTTTCAAGCCAACAAAGCTCATGCTAGTCTAACATTTATATGCATTTGGATATCCTTACAAAAATCATATGGGCTCTGTTTTTTTGTTGTCTTTTATCTTCTAGCATTTCCTTGAGTCTTTTTATTTTTTATCATCGGCGTCTGCGACAAACACGTGAAAAATGCAACCGTGCTATAGCAACTGCTCAAGAATTATCCCACAGAGCTGCCCTATCCCCATTGATTGGTGGCATTGCACATGAAGTGCGAAATCCTATGGGACTCATGCAGTCCAATCTGCTGTTGGTTGCAGATCAATTGGAAGGTATCAAACGATTAAAGTCTGATTATGAAGAGCCTGGTGATTGGTTTTCGTACACAGTCCGACCTGAGGACTTCTTGGGGGTTGTCAACAACAATCGCGAACAAGCTGTCTTGCTATATGATCATTTGATCCAAAAAGAATGTCTGCATCAATCTGGGAGTTTGAACGCTCCGTTTAACACATATGCATTACATCCACCCTCTCTTTCACTAGATGCCCCTTTCAATACCTATCAGAAAAATACTGAAGCTGTCTTCAAAAGACTCTTGTATTTTCACAAACTGGTATTGTTTTTCAATGTGGCCATGATCCAATTTGACCGAGTTTTGCGCATTGTAGACAGTATGACGACATACGGCATATCCGGAGAAGGGGTACATGCAGACAGTTTTGCAAAGATCCCAGGTGTATCCGAAACCATCTCCCAGACCATCTTTTCTCAATTAATTCAAAAAAATTACATCGACACGAAGGGATGTATTATAACCAACAAAGGATGGGAAGAACCTGCGTTCATTGTACCTCTAGATGGTATCTGTAAAAAATGGAGAGAAGCTGTGACCGCTGTTGTTCGATCTACCCCAGGGGCTATCAAAAAACCAATCGATGTCACCTTTGTCTTAGAGGAATGTATCACTGTCTTATCTGGCAACGCCAAAGAAAAAGGCATTGTTTTTGCACAAGAAAAACAGGCTACCCCTCCCATACTTGCAGACGAGATTCGGCTTCACCAAGCTTTTTTTAATGTTTTGCTAAATGCCATCCAATCCTTTGAATGTGGGGCTCATGATTTGGACAAAGAAAAAACCATCTTTGTAAGAGTCCTATCCACTGCTATAAAAAATCCATATGGAAAAGAGATTCCTGGTATCGAAGTTCACATTCAAGATACTGGCCCAGGGATTGCCAAAGAAATAAAAGACAGAATTTTTGATGCCTTTTTTACCACAAAAAACCCCCATAATACCAAGAATTTTGGCTTGGGACTTGCCTTGTTAAAAGAAGTGATCCTTCAACATAATGGGACGATTGAAGTAGAGTCCGAGATTGGCATTGGCACGACATTCAAATTGTTTTTTCCAGTTGCATCCTCCAGTTTTCCTGCATAAAAACTACAATTTGTCCCTATCCTATCTTTGTAGTAGGCTTTACGCTCTTACGTGTCAATTTTTTGGATCATAGGGAGTGCTTGTCTATGTGTGGAATTGTTGGATACGTTGGAGATAAGAATATTGAATCCATTTTACTTGTAGGACTTGAACGCCTTAGCTACCGTGGGTACGATTCCTCTGGAATAGCCATCATTACCAATGGAGAGCTTAGTTATTGGAAAAAAACAGGAAAAATTAGAGAGCTTGAAAAAATGCTTCAGACCCTAACGATCAAGGGAACACTTGGCATAGGGCATACCCGTTGGGCCACCCATGGAGAGCCAAACGAGCTCAATGCTCATCCACAAATGAGCCAAAACAAAAAAATAGCCGTGGTCCACAATGGTATTATTGAAAATTATCTTCACCTTAAGGAAGAATTAAAAGAGCGTGGCTTCTTCTTTGCATCCGAAACCGACACCGAAGTCATTGCCCATCTGATTGAAAGCAACCTAACAAGTGGCACTCTGGAAGAGGCTGTAGAAGTCTCTATTCAACGCCTAACAGGTGCTTTTGCAATTGCCGTTATTGGTGAGTCTGATCCCGAAAAAATTGTTGTCGCAAGAAAAGGGAGCCCCTTAATCATTGGTGTGGGCAAAAAAGAATATATGGTTTCCTCTGATGTCAATTCCATTTTACCCATTACCAAAGAAATCATTCATCTTGAGGATGGTGAGCTGGCAATTTTGACAAAAAAATCCCTACAAATCAAAAAGATACACGGCCCTTTTATCACCAAAAAACCCCAACATATCCGTTGGGATGCCATCACCCAAGAAAAAAATGGCTACGATACGTTTATGTTAAAAGAAATTTTTGAGCAACCTACTGTCGCACGACATATTTTATCCAAGATTATCCAGCCTGATTTAAGCCTGTCTTTTAAGCATATCAATCTCAGCAAATCTCATTTGAAAACCGTTAATCGTTTTATTATTCAAGCCTGTGGCACCTCTTGGCATGCGGGGCTCATCACAAAATATCTCATGGAAAAATATGCAAGAATTCTTACAGAAGTCGACATTTCTTCCGAGTTTAGATACCGACACAGCATCTCTCAAGGGAACGACATTGTGCTTGCCATGTCTCAATCAGGAGAAACTGCCGATACCCTTGCCTGTCTAAGAGAGGCTAAGAGTAAATTCTTAAAAGTTTTATCCCTTGTCAATGTCAAAGGCAGCTCCATTGATCGAGAATCTGATGGGGTTTTGTATAGTTACGCTGGCCCCGAAATCGGAGTAGCTTCTACCAAAAATTTTATTGCGCAATTGATTAACCTTTATTTATTTACCCTTTATATGGCCCAGATTCGAGGGACGCTCAGCAAGGAAGAAGTTGACGCTTCTATTCAAGAAATCAAAAAAATTCCTGACTATATCGATCGCATGCTGGCACAAAAAGAGACTCTAAAACGTATTGCAGATAAGTATTACAAAAGCCAGGAGTTTTTGTTTATCGGCCGTGGGGTCAATTATCCTTCTGCCTTAGAGGGGGCATTAAAATTAAAAGAAATCTCGTATATCCATGCCACAGGCTATCCTGCTGGAGAATTAAAACATGGCCCTATTTCACTCGTTGATGCATCGCTTCCTGTCGTGTGCATCGCTCCCAAAACAGCCACTTATGAAAAAATGCTATCCAATATCCAAGAAGTCCGATCTCGAAAAGGCAAGACCATTGTTATCGCAACCGAAGGAGACGCAGAGATAGCCCAACAAGCAGATGAGATTGTATACATACCAAAGATCAGTGAAGATCTCACCCCTATCTTGGTTGCGATTCCCTTGCAGCTGCTCGCCTATTTTATCGCACAAAATTTACAATGCGATGTTGATCAACCTCGCAATCTAGCCAAAAGCGTAACGGTGGAATAATTGTCGTTAGGGGGTTACTCAGACCCCTTAAACAACGCCAACAACCGCGTATTCAAAAACAACGTTTCCCGCCCCACTTTTTTGGATTCTAAAATCCCAATAGCCTCAAGTTGATACAGATATTCGGAAGCTGTTTTCCTTTTTGCCAAACCATGATCTTCAAGAAATTTAATCTTGCAATATGGTTGCTGAAAGATAACGTCGATAAGCTCTTTTGAATAAATTTTAGGAATCTTTTCTTTGACAATAGCTGCCGTGTCTTGCATTAAAGCTTGAATCGATTTTATTTTAAAAATCGTTTCTTTGGCAGATTCTTCGATACAGTTGAGCATATATAAAATCCAAGGCTCGTACTCTTGTTTAAAGGTACAATTTTGTAACAAGCGATAATAATCTTCCTTGTGTTGGATAATATAATGGCTCAGATACAAAATAGGGTGCTCTAGCAAGTCTTCATAGATCAGATAAAGAACATTTAAAATCCGTCCCGCACGACCATTTCCGTCATAGTAAGGATGAATGGACTCAAATTGGTAGTGTATAATGGCCATCTTGATTAACGGATCAATGGAATCGGAATGAATGTAGGTCTCTAGATTTTTCAGTTTGTCCAATATAACGTCTCTACCCACCGGTGGCGTATATATAATTTTTCCTGTAAACGCATTTTTTAGTGCTGTTCCTGGCAAAGATCGGATTCCAGCATTATTGTCTAAAAGTGTTGCCTGAATTTCATTCATAACAGATGTTGTTAAAACACCATGTTTTTTGAGTTGAGAAAACCCTTTCCATAACGCATTGCGATACTGCAAAACTTCTTTAGCCGATTGTGTCATCATTCCGTCCGAAACAGAAAATGCCTGATACAACTCGTCTGTCGTGGTAATGATATTTTCTATTTCTGAACTATATTGAGCTTCTTTCAAGCTAATGGTGTTGATAAAAATGCTTTGATTAGGAATCGTTTGAGCAATTCCTTTAAGTTCAGCCAACGCCTTATTGGCACAAATAGCCGCTTGCATAACCGGTATTGTTTCAACAGATTGCTGAAATGGGAGTAGAGGAAGCTCATTATAAGGTATTTCTGGGTTGATATGCATGTCCAATAAAATATGTGTATTGCATGGACATGTCAATAAAACATGTCCACTAAATGGGGACTAAAACCCCCATTTTGTAACAGGGCCATTTTACTGGACTCGTTGAGTTTATTAAGGTTAAATATGATCCCGAGTCCAACATCCTAAGAGAAAGCCGGAGGGGTATACGTTGAAGAAGGGAAACCCGTCCGTAACGGTGGAATAAATCGTGTCTCGTTCGATTGTGCTCATTGGGATGATGGGAAGCGGCAAGACAGACGTTGGTTTTTGTTTATCCAAATTAATAGGCTATCCTCTTGTTGACTCTGACACAGAGATTGAATCCAAGGAAGGCTCCTCTATTCCTGACATATTTGCTTCAAAGGGAGAAGCGTATTTTCGACAAAAAGAATCCGATTGGCTCAATACAGTTGCACCCACAGCGCCCATGATCATTGCCACAGGCGGTGGTCTGATTACCCTAAACAATGCCAAAAATTTACTAAAGAACTTGGGCTGGGTCGTCTGGCTACACGCAGCACCTTACGTTTTGTATGAGCGTTTGGGCACAAGCACAAACCGTCCGTTGTTTCTGACAAAAAATCCTCTCAAGACCCTCTCAGATCTCTTAACCTCTAGACAACCTCTGTACACAAACGCCTGCGATTTTATCATCAATACAGAAAAAAAATCTTGCGAAACAGTTGCCAGTCTTATTGTAACAAGATGGAAAGACACCCATGACCATCTGGGTTGAATTAGACAAACGGCGATATCCCATCGTCATACAAACAGACCTTCTCCCCCGTGTTCAAGACTGGGTTCCTCCTGGTGCAAAAATAGCGGTTATCACCCATCCCGAACTTTTGCATTACGCCCATGTTATTTCTGAAAATCCAATTTGCATACCATCTGGAGAACGATACAAAAGGCCAGATACAGTGGTCAAAATTGTGACTGAACTTCTTCGTCGCAACCTTGAACGCGGAGATTGTGTGGTTGTCGTTGGAGGAGGCGTATTGGGAGACATGGCAGGATTTGCCGCATCTGTTTTTTTAAGAGGCATTGCCGTTATTCAAATCCCGACAACACTCTTGGCACAAGTGGATGCTGCAATTGGCGGAAAAACAGGTGTCAACCACCCTCTCGGAAAAAATCTCATGGGTACATTTCACCAACCAAAAGCAGTTCTCATTGATTTATCCACACTGGCAACACTACCCAAAAGAGAGTTAAGATGTGGATTGGCCGAAATTGTAAAATATGGGGTTATTCGGGATCCCGATCTCTTTCATTTTTTAGAAGAAAACAGCGATAAAATTGCCCTGCTTACCCCACTAGATCACCTCGACATATGGAGACATCTTGTTGTGCGTTCTTGCATCAACAAAGCTGAGATTGTCTCAACCGATGAAACCGAACATGGCCAACGAGAAATCCTTAATTTTGGTCACACGATTGGGCACGCTATCGAAACTGTATTTGGCTACAACACCTATCTTCATGGTGAAGCTGTTGCCCTGGGAATGGTTGCAGCGACGGATATCGCCCTTAACAAGGGGGCCCCTGCAAGTATTCTATACCGATTGGTCCACTTGCTTAAAAAGCTAGGATTTTCACTAACACTCCAAAAATGCTCTATCAAAAAAATACTGGCTATTATGGCCCATGATAAAAAAGTAAAACAAGAAAAAATCCGCTTTATTTTACCGCTCACAATAGGCTCTACTTGGGTAGACGATACGTGTTCTAACGATGAGATTTCAACAACGCTGCTACACTTAATGAACGGGAGATATGATGAAAAATTTAATGGGCAAATTTAAAAGTTTTGGTAAAAAATGGGTGATTGGAGCAACACTCAACCCACTGGACTCACGCGTCTTTCATCATGTTTCTTTGGTGGCTTTTTTTGCATTGGTGGGATTGGGATCCGATGGATTATCCTCTTCTGTTTATGGACCTGCTGAAGCATTTTCAGTGTTGCATCACTACCCCTATTTGGCGATCCTTGTAGGGTTAGCCTCTGTCTTTACCATTTTTGTCATCAGCAAAAGCTACTCTCAAATTATTGAGCGATTTCCAAACGGGGGTGGCGGATATGTGGTGGCAAGCAAACTGTTATCTCCAACGATTGGCATGGTATCTGGATGTGCTTTACTTGTGGACTACATTCTGACAATTACCATTTCTATTGCAAGCGGTGCTGATGCTATTTTTAGTTTTTTACCTGCTCACTATCATTACCTTAAGCTTCACGTTGCTGTTTTAGGCATCTTGCTTCTTCTTGTTTTAAATCTACGAGGCGCCAAAGAAACCGTCAAACCATTGATCCCCATTTTTTTGTTGTTTATGGTAACGCACATCGTTGTCATTGGCTTATCTATTAGTGGGCACTTTGGTCAGTTTACGTCGGTCATTTCGCAAACCCACGCACAAATCAATCTTGCTAGCATGGAATTGGGATTGGGAGGCCTTTTGTTTTTGTTACTCAAGGCTTATAGCATGGGGGCTGGCACCTATACCGGTATTGAGGCCATTAGCAATGGGGTCGGTATCTTGCGAGAGCCAAAAGTGAAAACAGCAAAAAAAACCATGACGTACATGTCTATTTCTTTGTCCGTGATGGTCATGGGCTTTATCCTGGCCTATATTTTTTTCAAATTATCGCCAAGTCCCACCAAAACGTTTAATGCCTTGTTATTAGAATCGCTTACCCTGTCTTGGCCAACACCTCTTGGCCATATATTTGCGTTTGTGACTCTTTTTTCAGAAGCTGCTATTTTGTTTGTAGCTGCTCAAACAGGCTTTTTTGATGGGCCACGTGTCTTGGCAAACATGGCTTTGGATCGGTGGTTTCCATCTCGATTTGCTATGTTAAGTGACCGTCTGGTGACCCAAAAAGGTATCTTGATGATGGGTATTTCTGCCATTGTCACCATGATTTTTACAAGAGGAAAAGTGGAGTTTTTGATCGTCTTGTATAGCATCAATGTCTTTATTACTTTTTTCTTGTCTCAATTGGGCATGAGTAAGTTGTGGATTTTCAAACGATCGCTTGCTTCTGCATCTTGGAAATCAAAATTACTCATCAGCGGATTTGCCACCCTTCTCACCGGCTCTATTCTAGTATCCATGGTCCTCTTAAAATTTGACCATGGTGGATGGGTTACCTTATTTATCACAGGTTCATTGATCGTGCTCATGGTCTTTATTAAAAGACACTATATCCAGACAGCCCATCGTCTCAGAAAATTGGACCGCATTTTACAAGATGTCGGCACCCCAAGATTTGTCCCCCACCTTCCTATTCCAAGTTCTGGCAACCCCAATGCACGCACGGCTGTGCTACTCGTCAATGGATTTACAGGATTGGGACTATCGACTTTATCAAGCATCATTAATTCTTTTCCAAGAGTATTTGAAAATTTTATCTTTATCCAAGTTGGGCTCATTGATGCAGGGGTTTTTAAAGGACAAGAAGAGCTGGGACGTCTTCAGAAAAAAGTCCAGCATGAGGTTGAAAAATATGTTGATATCATGAGAAAAAGTGGCTATTTTGCAGAAAGTATTTCTAGGGTTGGCCTTGATATTATTCAAGAAATAGAGCAATTATCTCAAGAGATTCTCTCTACATATCCCCATGCCACGTTTTTTGGAGGACAACTTGTTTTTCCAGAAGAGACCATTTTTACAAAATGGCTTCATAACTCCGTGGTATTCAGTATCCAACAACGCTTGTTTGTAAAAGGGGTGCCATTTGTTATTTTACCTGTTCAGGTATGAGCCAAAAGCCATCTCTTCACACGGCACTTCAAGCCATTTCTAAACAGTTATTTGATCGAGTCTCTCATCGCATAACCCATGACATTGATTTTTCGTGGATGTTGCATACCCCGTCTCGCCCTATCCAAGATTATTTTCATCTCGGTCAATACGGATCTAGCCCATTACGCTATCGTATCAATACGATTACGTCCCGATTGTCAGGCAAAATCTGGCTTCTAGTGGTCTGGCCCATCATGTATCGGCATATCCTGACTGTCGTGAGAGAAAAATATCTGCCAGATGTTTTTTCAAATATCCCCTCGTCCCCAGATCTTTCAAAAAAAATGGCCATTTTCGAATCCCACTTGGCGTATCAATTGTCTCAGTTCACTGGGTTTGCACGCTTTGCGTCTTTTACAGAATTATACGAATTTCTCAACAATTGCTTTATTACCTTTTCTACTTATTTAGGAGCAACCTCTGATATCTATGCCTCTCACAAAAGAGAACACACGCGTTTTGCTTTGGATATTTACCAAGAAATTCGCACAGCTGTCCTGTCTCACAAACACCCCATCGCTATCTGCTGTTATTTGGCTATTCGTGCCAACTGGATAGATTGTGCCCAAGAAACCATTTCTCCATTTATGGCAGGATTTAGAGAAGAGATTAATGAAATTTTAGATGCCCAATTACCCCAAGAAGATCTCTATCAAAGCAGCAATCCCTACTATCATCTGCCTCAATTTGAACGATGGCTCCAAAAACCTATCACAGTCCTATATGAATGTGACAACATGGGTGAAATCGTGTTTGATCTTCTATTGTGCGAACACTTGTTGTCTCTTGGGCATCGGATCATCCTCACCACAAAATCAACCCCTGTCCTCAATGATGTCACCTATACCGACTTGGAAAATTTGCTACAAGACCTCGCTCTTGCTCATCTCCACATTTTTCTCGACAGTGGCCAATTGTCTTATATAGAAACACAGTCTCAGGTGGGCGGAAAATATATATATGCTGTGTCTGATGCCTACAAAGAAGCCTATCAAAAATCCCATCTTCTGATTTTAAAGGGGCAAGGTCATTTTTATACGATGCCAATGGGATATAAGAAAAATAGAAAATTTGTGCCTTATTCTTACAAAAAGCCCATTGTGTACATGATGGGACTTAAGGCCCCGTTTATCTTCAATAGTTTTAAATATAACATCACCACATCTCCTCCTCCGATTGGATCTATGATCTTATATGCGTTTCACCCCTACAATCCAAATACCCATCCTTGTTAATTAAACGAAAAAGAATAGGAGAGTTGCACATCTCCAAAATCAACTCTAAACGAAATTTCAGAAGGCTTTATCAAAATGCTTGTGTTATCCATAATCAGTCCCCTTTTCTAAGTTTATAGTCCTTAGTATTCCCATTTTATCGATCTCTAAACATAGGCCAGTGTTATCCCTATCACACGTTTAACGCCTTGACACTTGATCACCCTGGCGACTTCGTCTAACGTGGCACCTGTTGTCAAAATATCATCCAATACAATGACCGTATGTGGCACAACAACCGCCGTATATTGAAAGGCGTTTGATAGCATTTTTTGTCGTATGGTAGGCGAAAGATCAAACAAGGGAGGGGTATCCACGACCCTCTCTACCGCTAATACCCACGGCAATTGCACCACTTGGATCAAGGGGTCAAATAAAACATACACTTGATTAAACCCTCTATCCTGCTTCCTAGATGCCGACAACGGCACGGGCACGCATACCGCTTGCGTAAAAACAGTCTGTAGATTTGTGTTACTTAAAGCCAAACATGCACCCAATCGGGTGGCGTCATTTTTTTTTCGACCATACTTAATACCGTACAAAACAGATTGAATCCAAGCATCATAAAAAAACAGGGAATACACCTTGTCTAGGTATCTGTATCGATTGGGTTGTATTTTCCAAGACAGGTCTTGTATACAAGATGAACACAACACTGAAGCTGTCAAATCGCCACATTTCCAGCACGGTTCTGGAAAAATACACCCAATAAACCAATCGAGAAAATATCTTGTCTTAAAAAGCATGCTCGTACTAAGATACCCAGATGACCTCTATCCAACAAGAACCCATTCTTGCAGCATCTATTCTTTCCGCCGATTTTTCACGATTAGGAGAAGATGTTTCCTCTGTGCTGGCAGCGGGTGTCGATTGGGTACACTTTGATGTCATGGACAACCATTACGTCCCCAATCTCAGCATAGGCCCTTTGATATGCAAGGCTCTTAGAGAGTATGGGATACAAGCACCCATTGATGTTCATTTGATGGTCAAGCCCGTCGACCGTATCATTCCTGACTTTGCCAAAGCTGGTGCATCTCTTATCACGTTTCATCCCGAAGCATCCGAGCATATCGATCGCTCTCTTTCTCTCATAAAAGATCTTGGATGCCAGGCTGGCTTGGCCTTAAATCCAGCAACGCCTATTGAGGTATTGGACTATGTTTGGGACAAGCTAGACTTAATCTTGGTTATGTCCGTCAATCCTGGATTTTCAGGCCAAACGTTTATCCCTTCTTCATTAGAAAAATTGGTCAAATTGCGTCAAAAAATTGATGCGAGATCTCGACCCATTCGACTTGAGATTGATGGCGGTGTTACACCTCACAACATTCACAGAATTTACACATCAGGATGCGATACATTCGTCACAGGTTCTGCCTTATTTGGCAGCTCTGATTATGCCAAAACCATTCAGGATTTTCGTACAAATTTGGCATGATTGAGTTTACGCCAACGATCAGGCGATCAAAGCGAAAAACGGCCGTTATTCGCATTTATCCAGACAACAATGTGGTTGTTACGGCTCCATCACGTATGTCTATCCAAACCATTGAGCAGTTTGTTGACACAAAAACACCCTGGATTCAAAAACAATTGTCCAAAAACGCCCGTATCCAAGCTCAAAAAAACACCTATCTGCAAGAAAATACCATTCTCTATCTTGGTAATCTCATCGCCCTACACACGCTTTCTGTAGGAAAATCTGCCCATGGACTAGAAAAATGGTACCGCACCTGTGCTCAAGATATCTTTGAAGACAGACTCTCTATCTATCATCCTTCTATTCAAAAACCTCTACAAAAACTTAGCATTCGAAAAATGAAATCCAGGTGGGGAAGCTGTAGCCATACAGGAGATATCACCCTCAACCTTGCCCTTATCAAGGCCCCTATCGATGTCATTGATTATGTGGTGGTGCATGAGCTATGCCATCTTATCCATCACAATCACTCTCCCGATTTTTGGCAGTTGGTTTCCTCTATTTTTCCAACCTATAAAATCCAAAAAAAATGGTTAAAAGACAATGGTTTTTTGCTGATCTTTTAACTTTATGTTAGCATTTTTGAATGTCGCTTCTAAAAGAAATTTACGAGAAAATAGAGCAAGCAACCATCTATCCTTCTATCCAAACCCCCTTGGAAAAAGCCCATGCTCTATCAGAAAAACTAGGGTGTGCCATCTATTTAAAACGAGAGGATTTGCAACCCGTTTTCTCTTTTAAATGCCGTGGCGCTAGCAACAAGATCTCTCGTATTAAAGAGGATCCTTTGGTACGACAATACGGCGTGATTGCAGCCTCTGCCGGAAACCATGCTCAAGGGGTTGCGTTGGCTGCAAAAGGACTTGGCATTTCTGCTACAATTGTGATGCCAAAAACAACCCCTTCTATCAAAATAGATGCCGTTAAGGCCTTGGGCGGAATGGTGATTTTGCACGGAGACTCTTATGATGAAGCCTATGCCCATGCGCTTTCACTTGGCGAAAAAAATCAACAGCCTTTTATTCCCGCCTACGATGATATTGATGTCATTGCTGGGCAAGGCACTATCGCCAAAGAACTCGATGAACAAGTCGATCTAAAAAATATAGGGGTTGTTTATGTTCCTGTTGGAGGTGGTGGGTTGTTTGCAGGTATTGCCTCTTATCTATCTCAGACTCATCCTCACATCGACGTCATTGGGGTTGAACATGAAGGATCTGCTTGCCTATCTGAGGCTATGAAAAAAAACGAACGTGTTATCCTTGCTCATGTTGATTTATTTGCAGATGGGGTTGCTGTTAACCGGGTCGGAGAAATACCTTTTGATGTTGCTCAAGAGCTTCTCTACTTTTCTGTTACTGTAACAAGCGACGAGATATGCGCTGCTATTCAAGATATTTTTGAAGCCACTAGAATCATTGCAGAACCCTCCGGTGCATTGGCTTTAGCAGGTCTTAAAAAACATCATCTTTCTTCAAAGATGGGCCATGAGAAAAAAGACTCTATCGCCATTGTAAGCGGCGCCAATATGAATTTTGATCGACTGCAGTATGTTGTCGAACGTGCAAAAGTAGGTGCCAAACAAGAACTTTTATTTGGGATTACAATTCCTGAGAAAGTGGGTAGCTTTTCCAAATTTTTACACCAACTCCACAATCTACTTGGACGTATCTCCATTAGTGAATTTAATTATCGGTTATCGCCCCATTCTTCTGTTGCCCATGTCTTGGTTGGGCTTTCTTTTTCCGATGCATGCAACGCTATGGGTACGTTGGTGGAAGAAGAGCTTCCAAAACAGGGTTATGCCGTAGTCAATCTCACCCACAACGAGATGGCCAAACTTCATATCCGCCATATGGTGGGAGGGCGTGCGCCCTCTGTAACAAACGAACGTATTTTCCGTTTTGAATTTCCTGAACGTCCAGGAGCTTTACAGACATTTTTGGATCATTTGGGCGAAAAATGGAACATCACCCTCTTTCACTATCGCAACCATGGTGCAGCATGTGGACGTGTTTTGGCTGGACTTCAAATTCCAAACAATGAAATTGACGTTTTTCAGGATTCTGTTAGAAAACTAGGCTATTTTTCTCAAGAAGAAACCGAAAATGATGCCTATACCTTATTTTTATAACCTGTACCGCCCCCATTCAACTCGCTCTCGAAGAAAATTCACTCCCCAAAATTATCCAACCCAGGGGGGTACTATGTATCGGGTCTGGACAAATATCCAAAAACTTAGGTGCAGTTTATCCCGAGTGGGTACGATAATCTCTATATAAGAGTTAATTTTTGAACCCTAGCAACCTCACGAAGGAATATAAATATGCAAATCCAAAAACAGAAATCGTTACCTATAGAGATATTGAAAAATAATGCGAATCAACATAATAATTTTCGGGCAAATGCAATGACGGGAATTTAGACACTCCTATGTGATCTTTGTTTAATAGAGCAAAAAGGCTCATCATTCATCACTGATGCACAAAATCACAATCATAACCATTACAAAAATACTATCGATACTCTTCAGAATGAGGCATCAGATAAAATAAAAACCTTAAGTATAGATCATCTAAAGGAGATTATCGACGTACTTAACGAAGCAAAAAACAATAAAAGCTGGTGTAAGCAGATTACGGGACTTTGTTGCTTTGATAATAAGACAAAAGATTTTAACAACGCAGTAAATATTATGTTTACTACACTACATGATACTGCTACAAAAAAACTACAAGAGCTCAACACCAAGAGCCCGTTCACGCCCAATAATATCAACATCCAGATCCCGCAGATCTTGATCGAGATGGCGCCGAACAACAACAAGGCTCAGCAGATCTTATCTGATATTTTGGAACTGTTTAATAACCATCGGGTTAATCCCAATCCAGTCGATTTTCAACAAAAAATTACTAATCTTCTTAAGCTCCTAAGTGAGGAGGACCGCAAGAAGGTGTTGAATGACTTAAAAGAAGTGCTTATCCAAAATAGAAGCGTGTCAAAAGCATTTAAATACACAAGTAAAACAGATTTCCGCTTTATTCATGAGTTAGTCCTCCACTATCGTTTGGTTGCAAATGTGAAATTGGATATTGAAAAATTTAATACCGTATTCAATAACAATTCTGATAACACAAAACCGTATTATAAGTGTTTTGATCCAATCTTCACGGCGATTTTAGATTTAGATAACGGGAAGGTGGTCTTTGGTTCTTCGCATACTTCTTCTCTATACAATCTTTATTTGATACATCTTTCATATAAGGAAAATAAGTCAGAGCAGCCAGATGCAACCTTCGAGAAATTTATTAAAAATAACACTTCAGTAAACAAATTCTCACTTTCATTCCAAGATTTTGTCAACTCCATGGCTGTCATATCCAATTTAGAAACAGAAAAAGAGGAGTTGGAGAAAACTCTAAAAATGTTAGATCCAAATATTAAGTGTTCCATTTCTGACAAAAAGACACCCGACAATCCCGATTATGGCATGTTTATAAATGTCACGGATCCAGAAAACAAAGGGATACTGACAGCTGCTAATCTTCCCAATTTAATACCTGCTATACAGATCTCCGCATATAACAGCGATGCTCTTCAAGTTTTAAATTACATATTTCAGAAGCTTGAGTTAAAAACCCAAACAGGTACCAAAAAAATATGCGGTCCTCAGTACTCACTATTAAACAAAAATCAGAGTCCAAAAGTGATCGGCTCCTTAAAAGAATTCCTAGAGCAAAAAGATTTATTGGAGAAGTATTATAAAAATAGCCTTTCTGTTAGTTATCTTCTTTCTTTAAACCTAGAGAGCTCTATAATGAGAGCTTAAACAATCTAACTACCTATACTCCCGCTAATAAATATGCCAAATGGGGTTCATACGTCCCGCTGGCCTTTACGCGTGAGGTTAAGCTACCAGAACCAAAGGAAAACTTAAATAATAAAGATGTTAAGACGAGTGTCTATGGCAACACAGGGCTATCATTTGAAGAGATTAATGATAAAAACACGTTAAGTAATAGTCTAAACTATCAGCAGTTGAAAAATAAATTTCAAGTTGCATTTGACAATGATGCAACTGACTTTATTAAGGATATGTTTACTAAGATTGATCAAAAAATTTTAAGTAGTGGAGACAGTAATAGCACATTTAATAATTTAGACTTTATCAAGAATGCTTTGTTCGCTATGGAAAAAATTGTTTTTCTTATGCAGACAACACAGGATTTACATCAAAAATCTATAGCTAAAGAAGTTCTATTAGCACAAGAATTTAATTGTTGTAATGAGGATGTGAATGGTCGTATACAAGAGGTGTTAAATGCACTTAATCATAATAATGGTGCGGAATTGTCAATACAAAGTCATGCCGTTATTTCAGACTTGATACAAGATTATATGCTAATGAAGCGCCCTGGTTACAACGAAAGTGCATCATATACTAGCGCACTTCTTAAGATATGTTATATGCACTTGTATAACAAGGCGAGCATAGAACCTAAGGGGTGCGCACAGGTTGTCAAGGATGTTACAGCTGATAAGCCTGACTTTCTGCTGTATGTTGCAGCCAACTATGCTCAACGTTTGTTTCAGAAAGTATACGAGTCTATATCTACAAGATTGGACTCTTACCTAAAGACAAGAGATGAGACCCTTTTTAAGGGCATCTTATCAGATGTAGAAATTGGTGATACGCACCCTGATTACGTGAACTACCGAGCGTATCCTTATCGATTTATGCTAGATTTGCCCAAACTAATTTTGAAAAAACTTGAAGATTCTAAATTTATAAAGCAAAAATAGCCAACCCAGGGGGGTACTATGTATCGGGTCTGGACAGTCTGGACAACAGTAGCCTGCAATTTTTTTTATTGTTTTTTCGATAACCTTATAGAAATTGCTGTTTTGATTTCAAAAAAAACCTTGCTAGTATCAGAGTATACATAGAATATTTTTATTCTTAATTTTATCCACTTTTATAAAAGTGGTGGCTTTTATCTCAGTTAAAATAGAGACAATTCTATAGCTGGCTTTACAAATCTCACATGGTTAGGAAAAAATATGGAATATTCTGTTGGCGAAAAACATGAAAAGCTTGAACAGCTAAAGGAAATGGGCGAAGAATCGGTTTTTTTAAATTCCGATGATCTCCTATCTATTTGTGAGGATCGACCTGAATCCGTTTTGGATGATATAGAAGAAATTTTGGAAAGAAGCGGGGACACTCCTGATGTAGCTCCTATTCCAGACATAGAGGAAGAACCTAAAGAGGTTGGTACCGTACAAGAAACGGACAAATCTGCTGATCTTGATGATTCGGTCAAGATGTATCTTCGTGAAATAGGGACTATTGATCTTCTTACTCAAGAAAAAGAAGTGGAACTCGCAAAACGTGTAGATGTCGGCGATCTTGTTGCCAAACAAGAGCTAATCAACGCCAATTTACGCCTTGTGGTGTCCATCGCAAAAAAATACACAGGTCAGGGTCTTTTGTTTTTGGACCTCATCCAAGAGGGCAACACAGGCCTTATACGGGCTGCTGAGAAGTTTGATTATACAAAAGGATTCAAATTTTCTACCTATGCTACTTGGTGGATCAAACAAGGCATTACTCGGGCCATTGCGGATCAAAGCCGCACCATTCGTGTTCCAGTACATATGGTAGAAACAATCTACAAGGTAAAAAAAACAACACGTATGCTTATGCAAGAATTGGGTAGAAAGCCTACTGAAGAGGAAATCTCTTTAAGAACAGATATCCCCTTAGAAAACATTATGGCTATCAAAAAATACTCCCAGATTCCGTTGTCTTTGGAGATGCCCATTGGAGATGAGGAATCTTCTCAACTTGTGGATTTTATCGAAGATAAAAATATTGGATCTCCAGATGCTGTCACAGAGCGCAACATTTTGAGAGAAGAGCTTATGCAAGCAATGGATATTTTAACCGAGCGTGAGCAGATGATTTTAAAGCTGCGGTTTGGGTTTGATGATGGTAGACCCAGAACTTTGGAAGAGGTTGGGCGTGTTTATAATGTAACCCGTGAGAGAATTCGACAAATAGAAGAAAAAGCATTGCGAAAATTGCGACATCCTGCCAGGAAAAACCGATTGGAATCTTTTAGAAAAGTTCTGACTTAGTCAGAAAAAAGCATATGGTTTGTCAGATCCTTTAGACCTGTCAGGCGTGCCACTGTGGTTGGGTTATCTTCTAAGGCAAGGGGGGGGGCCGTAGGATCAAGGTTGTTCCAAACAATCCCCATAATAGAGGCCCCTCGTCTTTGGAGGTCATACACGGTGAGTAATGTATGGTTGATAGCGCCAACCCGATTGGCAGAGACGACAACAATATCTAGTCGAAGAGCGATAGCCACGTCGATAAGCAACTTCGTATCGGTCAAGGGAACTAGAGTGCCACCCGCACCTTCTACGACAACATGATCAAAGTGGTTTGATAATTGCTTAAAGCAGAGCGTGATGTGATCTATTGAGATGACCTGATTGGCTTGTTTTGCTGCCACATGTGGCGAGACTGGATTGGGGAAGATATATGGGCACCTTATTGCAAGCAACGATGGATTTAGTTGATTGCTATCCTCCCTCCATCGGTCATGCTCTCTTAGATCTTCTGGCTCTATAGCACCTGTCTGCACCCATTTTTGGGTTATCACAGTATGGCCTGTCTGGCTCAATTTTTTGGACAATATGCTTGTTATCCTTGTTTTCCCTACACCAGTGTCTGTTCCTGTGATAAACATATGAACGCCCTTGTTCATGATATCCTCCCTATATAAACGTGATAGGTTGCGTAAATACCGCCATATCGCTCCCTATACTGGGATTCTAATTTTCTGACAAATGCAGGCGTCCATAAAAAAGAATATAGTACCTTAGAATACGTCACCCCTGTGTTATGAATTTGTCTTAACAACGTCATAAGATCTGGATACTTAACCCGAAGCATAAGCTGATCATATCGATCGATTGTCACCCCAGATCCCATATCTCTGGACAACGTATTTGCCCATAAAAACTGCTTGGCTGGAAAGCCTTCGGAAGACTGTCCCATAGCCATCAAACTTTGAGCCAATTCTTGATAACAATGAGGACCAAACAACGAAAAAACCATTGTCCCATTCTTATTCAAAATTGATTTTAGAGCACTTATCTTAGAGGGATCGTTAAACCATTGAAACGTTGCATTGGAGACAATCAAATCTACTGGATCTATTGTTAGTGGCCTTGTTGCGTCTTGGCATCTATAAAAGATTCGTTTGTGCGCATGCTGTTTTTGAGCAACGGCAACCATTTCTGCAGAGATGTCCACCCCAAAACAAAGGGCATCTTGAAACATATGTGCCAGTGCATAGGTTCCTTTTCCTGTACCAGATCCGATATCTAAAATTGAACTTGGGTGAAGGTCTAGAGATATCAAATACTGGCAAAGATAGTCAAATACATAAGACTGTACATAAGCAAATTGATCGTAAACACTGGCTACCTGTCCAAATTTTAGTGGCTGTCTTTGTTGCATGCTCCGCATACCCCGTAAATATGCAAAGATCGGTATCCTGGTCTAAAATTCATTTTTTCGCAAATAGCATCCAAATATGTCTGGATATGGGTATCTTTGATTTCTAGTATTTTTCCACACCCGTTACAAATAAGATGATCGTGCTGTTGGTCAGGGATACTTCTTTCGTAAAACACTTTTCCATCTCTGGTCATCACTTTTTGAAGCAACCCTGCTTCTAACAATTGCTTGATCGTCCGATAAACCGTCGCACGCGAAAGTTTTTTGACTTTAGACCGAAAATCATCGATAAAGTTTTCTACTTCAAAATGATGCTCGCTTTTAAAAATCTCTTCTGCGATCATACGTTTTTGAGAGGTATACCGCCCTTCATGCTCAGATAAATACACTTCAAATAAGTGGTGGTACTTGCTCATACATGCCCCATCAAAGTAGCGATATCTTTATCAATGGTTTTAATATGGTAAACCAACTTATCAATAAACATCCGAATCGCAAAAAAAAGCTTCATATCTGGTATTCCAAAATCCAAATCGTTTCTCAGAGAAAAAACACGTGCCTTAAAAATATCATGGTCCTCTTTGTGGCGGTCATACCCTTGGTATTGTTTGCTCAACATCACTGTTTCTTCTTCAAGAAAATGCTCTTCTACATACTGCTCTAAAAACACAACGATTTTTTCTATCTCTTCCCTGACATTCCCCGTCAATGCCCTATCCAACATAGCTACTAGCTGAAAAAGCTCTTGATGCTGTGTATCAATTTTAGAATGTCCGGTTTGTAAATACCCTATATTTTCCATATCACTTAGGTCCTTTGAACGTCAACTTTACCACGGTTTCGATATGATCTGTATGAGGAAACATGTCAATGGGCTGAATTTTTTGTAGGATATACCCATATTCTGATAAAAGTTTTATATCCCTAAACAACGTTTTTAGATTGCACGACACGTATATCACATGTTGAATTTTACGTTCGGCGATGCGACGCAACGCTTTTGGAATTAGCCCATCTCTTGGAGGATCCACGATGGCCCAATTGGCTTTTATAGGACTAAATTTAAGAAAATTCTTAACATTCTCCAATACAAAAGAAGCATTTAAAATGGTGTTTTGTTCTTGGTTGTAAGATGCCAATTTAATATTGGCGGGATTGTCATCTACTCCGATAATGTTTCCCACTTTTTTGGCCAAACTCAACCCGATTGTCCCTGTTCCGCAGTATAAATCCAAAACAGTATCGTGAGATGAAGCCTCACACCAATCGTTAATAACACGATACAAGACCGCCGCTTGATACGTATTGGTTTGAAAAAAAGACGGCCCTGTAATGGTATATCGATTACCAAGAATATGTTCTTCTATGGAATCTTTGCCAAAAATACACGTAGCATCCGGCACAAAAGACCGGTCTGATCGACCATCATGAATACCCACGCAAACGCCGGAGATTTCTGGGTGTCGATTGCATATGAACGCTGCGTAGTCTAGGTAATCTGGGCTGTCTTTTGCTACAACAAGGGTTAATAAAAAATGATTGGTTGTCTTTGAATGCCGCATCACCAGGTACCTCAACATACCTGTATGATTCTTCTGATCCCATGCATGATAGTGTCTATCAGAAAAAAACTGGGCTGTATCTTGCAAGATAAAAATGGTCTTAGGAGACTGTGTTTGGCACGTCTCAAGAGGGACTACCCGATCAAATTGTCCTTTTTCTTTTAGTCCAAGGTAAACAGAGTTGTCTTTCTGACCAAATGAAAAATCCATTTTATTCCTGTAAAACACCGTTGTGTCACACCCAAGAATAGGGAGCAAGGTGTGATCAGGATAGAGAGCGTGTAGCGACACCTCTACCATCTGGTACTTGCGCCTCAATTGTTGAGAATATGTCAAGGCTATCTGGCATCCCCCACACGTGCCAAAATGGATACAATTCATGCCATCTGCCGTTGAAACTCGTATTGGTGATAGGTATTGGGTAGTACAAACGCTTCTGATTGCCCTTCTTTGATAGAAAAAGGAAGTCTCACTGTCATAACATACGCATCCGGCAGTGCCTTAAAACAAGGATCCCACTCCATCATAACTGTATCGTTTATGGACCGAATATGCATGGTAAACCTTCCAAAAGGAGTGGGCCAATCCACCATATGAAGACCCTCCCCTTCTATCCATTTTTGGGGTATAAACGGACAAAGAGAGAGCCCTTGGCTGTCCTCTCGGACCAACATGTTGCGCACAAGATGCAAAAACTCCCCACATGCCAGTCCCGAATGCCCATCTCCACCACTCCCCCCTGTACTGAGTGGGTGAATCGACTCTGGCCATGCACAGGTAGGTGTCGCAGAATTTGTTATCCACTCTAAAATTGTAAAAGCCCTGGGATCTTTTTTTAAAATATAAACCTGTGCCAATTGGCAATTTTGAAAAACATGATACCCCGGATATCCAATCGAATTAAACAAGATATCATCTACCAAAAACTGTTCCAATAACCTCAGTGTCTGAACAATTCTTTCATCTTCATGGGTTAAGATACCCAATGGATACACACCCACCAATGACATCACCAGTCCAGAATCCACCAATCTTTTTGTAGAAACTGGAATAAACTGAGAATGAGCCAATCGCCCATGTCCCAATAACAACAAAATCTGCAAAGAGTCTAAGAGATCTTGATACAAGGCTTGATACTGAACTCGCTTTTCTTCAAGATCTAAGACATCTGCCATCTCCGTTGCCACTTTGAGCCCAGAAACCGCCCAAAAATAGGTCACCATATACTCTTCTGAAGATGTGAACCCACTAAACATGCGAGACATGTGGTTATTGAAGGTAGATTTTGGTGCCCATTTTGACACAAAAGATCGGATTGCTTTGACAAACCGATCAATCTGGATGCGATGATCTTCCAAAAACTCTCTATCTTGCGTATACCGATAGGTATCATACAAAGCCATTAGCAATTGCCCTGCCTCATCAGCTTTTACACGAGGTGCTTGAATCCATTGTTCGTGCAGATACGGTGATTTGCGAAGAAAGGCTTGAGAAATAGAAGCCGAGCCCATCCTATTTAGGGCTAAAATCAGATAAATCTTTTCATTTATTTTTGCAGGTTGAAAATTAAAGGCCTTATTATATAGCTGATCTTTTCCTACAAAACTATGAAGATGGATCTGATTTTTCTGAAATACCTCTTGCAAATGTCTGTCTGGGATTCTTAATTCTCCTAAGCATTGTTTAATAGATGTCCACTCTTGTTGGTGCTGTTCTTCATACCCTTCCCAGCTTAATCCTTGTGTGCCTCTTATTTTTTGAATGAGCCGATCTCTATCAAGAACAGACAATGCTTTTTGAAAGGGTTTTAGCACAGGATTGATGGGAGTTGTGGGAATTTTGCACGTGACAACATGGGATTGCCCGGGTGCCAATACACATCGATATTCAGCATAGGCACTCGCCATAGAATGATCACAAATTGTGTGTAAAACCTTATCAAATTTTGCGGTCTCTAGACTGGTATCCCCGTCCGAAAAAGCCGAACACACAACGTGTTGTGGGGCTTGATCTAGCACAACCCCAACCCTGTTATCTATAATAAAAGCCTGCTGATTAAAGTAAGTGATTTCTCGTATAGGAGATATGCCATCTGGATTATATGGCCGAACAGCCAAGTATATAGATGCGTTTTGGATAGCATCGCCTTCGTTTTTAATAACAACGTGATAAAAGACATACCCTTGTTGATGCGTATCACATTTAAACCACGTTGTGGTTCTCACATCTATGTCTTTCACACACCATTTTGTATGAATCTTGGGAGGCATAGATTCAAATTCTTGCGTAACATGTTGCAATTGGGATGGGCTATAGCGTTTTCCATCTATACCAATCCACGTATCCAATGACCACCCCTTTGGGATGGGTGTTATGAGCCCTTTTGGATCTATAAAAGCTTGTTCATTAACTCCCGGAGCACTAAGAACTGTCCAATTTCGATAGGTGGTATTAAGGCACAGAGTTGCCAAGCCACTGTAGCTAAAATAAGGACTTTTGGGATTGAGTTGTTGGTATACCCAGTACGGCCAAATCCGGCTCAAATGAAAGGGGATAATGCTGCTATTTAAAACCCCTTGTAAACTATCTCTCAAACTTGTAACGACTTCTGCCTGATGCTCTAATCTAGGTGGGATTGCATACAATGTTGATGCCAATTTTATATATAAGGAGGCTCCGTAACTTTTTTGAAATAATTTTATTAAAAAACGATGATAAAAAGACTTAATCATCGTGGCATTGTAAAAAACTTTTGCAAATCATGCCACTCATTTAATCTGGCAATACCGTGAATTTTCCTTTTCCTACAACATTACCATCATAGATAAACATGTAAAAATAAACCCCTGAAGACAAACTTCTATTGAGAAAATCAGATGTCACATTGATTTTGTTATACCCTGCTTTTGCCCCTGCATCTACATTTTTGCGCAAGTTTTTTCTAAAGACTTCTACACCCGAAGCCGTATAAATTCTCAAGTCCAACTCCACCGCTTCTCGCAACGAATAGCCTATCATCGTCCCAGTCGATAGCTTGAATGGATTGGGATAGTTTAATGGCCGAGTTGGCATCAATTCTGTACTCCCACCCACAATACCCAACGTCCC
>CAXNHA010000010.1:0-24792 GCA_964202165.1 Candidatus Marinamargulisbacteria bacterium
ATTATTATGGCCTTCTTTCTGATGCTTGTTTGATACCAACATCTTACTTGAAGGCCACTTCTCTCTTCTACTCCAAATCAGAGCCTACCTGCCAAATTCTTCTACTCAATTTGTACTCACTCTTTTTTCAAAAGACCGGACACTACTGTTGGTAACTTTATAAGTTGCTACTTGGCGGTGTTTTTTTATTTTAACCGCTGTGAGACAGATTGAAAATGGGCATCAAGCCCTTCGACTAGACATCTAAGTGACTACCGCATGAGCGTATCATATGCGGCAAATCGATATTCGATGTCACATTCTTTTAGCATAAGTTGCGATTTTAGCCAGTACTCTTGTGTTGTGGCCAAGTCTTGTTCTCTCATGTTTAACAAGAATAAATCGCTATCACCCTGTTCAAATCGTGTTTTTTCAGCCTTAACCAATGTAATGCCATTGGCCACTTCTTCTGTTGCATTGGCATAGAGAATGCTGGCTTCTTGCATGCGATTGGCTATGGCAAAAAGATCATTTCCGATCATGGTTTTAAGAAACCCGTATTCTGCTTCGATCATACTTTTTTCCGATTGAGCTTTGAAAACTTTTCCTCTGCCTTTTTGATTTTCAATAGGAACAGAAAATTGAAGGGTCATTTTTCCGGAAGGATCATCTTTTGTAAAAGATCCTGTCCCATAATCGCTGGCCCACTCCATTTTTAAGTTTAAATCTGGCAGAAAATCATTTTTTCCCAAATCAATAGATACTCTTGATTTTTGTATCAATGTTTTTAAGATCATTCCATCCAATCGTCTTTCCTGCGCTATATGAATATCCTGGGTCACACGAGGCATCTTAATGTCAAAATTTGGCGTTACACAAGGTGTGCGCAACAGCGTATCTATCGATATAGGGTTACCCTCTTGGTCTCTATAAAACAGCCCCAAATACAATGCCGCAAGCCGGGAATCTCTTTTGGCCGTCGCCAGTTGGCTACGACGTCTTAGTATCGACTTATTATTCTCAATTAAGACAATGGCAGGTTTATCACCCTGTGCTACTTGTTTGGACAAAAATGTATACCTTGCTAGGGCCCTATCTAGAAGATCTTGATAGACCGCTTGAATACGATACGCAATGGTGAACTTCCAAAATGCCTTGCGGGCATCAGCAACAACCTGTTTTTCCATCAACTGCTGGCTATAGTGTGCAATGGCGACATCTAAATGTGCCAATTGCATATCCGCCTGTTGCTCATTGATTAAAAAATTTCGCAATAGCGAAGCTTCCATCCCAACAAGAGCCCGACCCTCTGATTTTGTATTTTGATAGGCAAGCCAATCGGGATAATCGCCATTAATACTTTGTAGATATCCTCCGTACAGTTGAAGGTTAGCAACCGGAAAGGGTTTGACAATTTTTGTATTAAAATAAGCACGGTCTTTGTAATATCCCGATGTAATACCTTGCCAATTTGCAGACAATTTAGCATCAAATGCACCCCCAGCCTGTTCTTGTTTGGCTTCGGATTGCCTCACTTTTTGTTCAGCCATAAAAATCTTTGGATAAAACCGAAGAGCGGACTCTACAACACTTCCCTCATCCAAAACACGGGCATAGCCTAACGATGCCAGAAAAATACCGCAGAAAAATGATAAAAAAAATCTATTTATCGCCATCTTTCTCTTTCGTATCTTTTTTTTCTTTTACCTCAAAAATATGTGGATAAGGATTCATCGGAAATCCATTGATTTGTCGCCAAATTTCATACCCCAAAGAAACTTTGTTCATTATGACCCATCCTCGGATACGACCACCCTGACGAAGAAATTTCATATGAGGCCAAGGGGCTTGGTACTTATCTGGCACAATCAATACCCGTAGCATGCCATTTGCAGATAGGCCTGAGTCTACCATGGATACGACTCCTCCATATGTACCCAAAGATGTTGCTGGCCAGCCAGCGATACGTAAGGCGGGCCAACCTTCTATCTGAATTCTGGCCTTTAGCCCTTGGCGAAGAAGGGGTGCATCCATAGGTTTAAGATAAAGTTCAATGGCAGGACCGTTTATTTTTGGTATAAACGTCGCCAATTTTTCACCACCATACACAAAGCCACCGGCCATTTTTGGTTGAATTAAAAACCCATCTCTCGGGGCTATTACTGTTTGAGACAGTTGGCGCGTACGTTTGATATCAGTTTGAATCAATTTTGCTTGCACCTCTTGTTGATAAGCGATTTGTTTTTCATAATCCATCTTGGCCTTTTCAAATTCTTTTCTTGACGTTAACCCTTGGTGGTACAGCATGGATTGTCGATCATAATTTAATTTTGATGTCCGAGTGAGCGATAGGGCGGACGTATAGTGGACTCTCACTGCTTCTAATTCAACGGCTAGTTTTTGGGCAATATCAGGATCATTATCTGTGATATCCACAAGGGGGCTACCTTTATGAACATACATCCCGTCATTAACTCGCCACCTGGATACCCGCCCAGAAAGGGGAGCTTGAATATCTTGGATACGCTCAGAAGGATCCAGTGCCACGATTTGACCAGACCCTCCAGAACTCTGCCACCAAGGAATCACGACTAACCCTACCAACAAAGCAATGAGCAGTGCTCCTATCCACTTTAAGAAATTTTTCCCATATGACGGAGATGCAATTAATGAGTGAATATAGGCAGGAAGGTAGCTACTATCAGCGGGATAGGCAATTTCAGAGAGATGGTGAAATGAATTGGTGACGTCGTAGACATCTTTAAGACTTTTTGTAAATTCTGCCAATCCAGCAAAAATCATAGCGTATACAATTTCAGCTGCCACAAACTGTGGAATAGTAATAAACCCTTTGAGTGTTAAAATAGCAGAAAGTAACAAGAACAACCCATTGGCCAATACATAAACACTAAAAAACGCAACCGTTTGATTTAAAACAATACCAAAATAATGACTTTTTTTTGTGTAATAATTTTTCAGCAAATCATTGAGCTTGGATTCTTGTTGGGGTAGTGATGAACGAATCATGCGATCTAGATGGTTTGCCAGCTGATAGCGACTACTATATTCTTCTTTGGCACGTGATACAGATGGTAAAAAATAAAATCGAACCATTAGACAAACAATGCCAACAAGAATGATGCTAAATAAAAAAAATCCCAGATTATAAAATGAAATGATCGCAATACCCACGATCACTTGTTGAATAAAAGCAGAGGTAACAAATAAAAAAGAAGCCACATGTTTATTAATTGACAATATTTCTGCGTATCGCATGAGAATGTCTGCTTCAGTAAATGATTTTTCTTTGGACGATTCTGAATATGGAGAAGATGGATGAGATAAGAGATAGTGCGCTATTTTAGCCACATTTAAGATAAAAAATCTTTTCTCAAAATGAGAAAAGATAACCATTTGAACAATTTTTAATCCAACATACATACATAAAAACAAAATCAAGCATGAAATGATAAAAAAAATAGGAATGGTGGTGGCATTGGCCATAATAACAGTGGTTAAATACTGAATGGAGAGCGGAATGATAAATCCAATAAAACTGGCCACCATGCCATAAGCCAAAATGATACCCAAGAGATTTTTTTGGTCTCTGACAAATTGCCAAAATGAGCTAATAAAAGATGGCGAAGGCTTCATATATTTAATACCTTTCTATTTATCCCAACCGTTGCGAAACAGACTGAAAATGGGCATCAAGACCTTCGACTTTGCTCAAAACTTTGATGGTAGGCGCTACTTTTTCAAGAGCTTCTTTTGAATACTCCAACACAGAAGAAAATGTCATAAAATCCATGACCCCCAATGGGCTAGCAAACCGTGCCCCACGATTGGTGGGCAAGACATGGTTTGGGCCTGCCACATAATCACCCAACGCAACGGGAGAGTAGGGCCCTACAAAAATAGAGGCTCCGTGCCGGATATGATCCACCAACAACGATGCACGCTCTGACAATAAAACAACATGCTCACAGGCCACTTCATTAATGGCGTTAATGGCAATCTCTTCGCTAGAAACCAACCATATGCCGGACTGCATCACACTCTGACAGATAATGTCTTTGCGCGTGCAGTAGTCAAGCTGATGAACAAACGCGTCTTGAATGGCAGAGACAATGGCTTGAGAGGTGCACACAGCAATAGCAATTGCGTCTGGATCATGCTCGAGTTGGGCCAATAATTCAGAGGCCGCAAACGTTGCATACGCAACGGTATCACAATAAACAATCACTTCGGATGGGCCGGCCGGCTTATCGATAGCAACATGGCCAAAAACTTTTTTTTTGGCAAGGGTCACATAGGTATTGCCAGGACCTACAATCTTATCCACAGCTGGAATAGTAGAAGTGCCATAGGCCAATGCAAAAATTGCTTGGGCTCCCCCTACCTTAAAAATATGAGAAATGCCACATAAATGCGCGGCTACCAACAACGCAGGATGCACAGACCCATTGGGTTGTGGAGGGGTCACCATCACACGGGTAGGGACACCCGCTAGCTGGGCAGGGATGGCATTCATCAGCACAGAGGATGGGTATACGGCACGCCCACCCGGGACATAGAGCCCTACGCGGTCGATGGGATGATATACCATCCCATACTGTACTCCTGGCGCAGGACTATCTGTCCAATTGGTGGGTAGTTGGTGTTGATGAAACCCAACAATATTTCGATAGGCAACACGAAGCGCTTCTATAACAGAAGGCTCTAGCAAGTCGTACGCTGTTTGGATATCTTCTTGAGAAACCGTCATTGAGAAGGTGTGTGGATCAATCTTATCAAATTGATGGCTATATGAGATCAATGCCTCATCCCCCCTGAGACGGACATCTTGGCAAATGGTCTCTAACAACGCATCCTCAGACAATAAGCTACGGGACACATACTCCTCTAGTACTGCAAGATGATGGGTATACTCTGTATAAATCGGTAGCATAGGTTAAGTGGTGATGTCAAAGCCAAGCTGGAGAAGACAGTCTATAAAATTTGGAAAAGAAGTTTGGATACAATCACAGTCATGGATGGTTGCATCCACCCCTGCACATAGGGCCCCTATGATAGCGGTCATTGCAATGCGATGGTCTTTTTTGGAATCTATTTCAAATGATTTTAGGGGGGTCATTCCATCTATCTCAAACCCATCATGATACTCTCGGCATGTCCCACCCATGGCTCTGACAAGGGTTGAAATGGCGCCTATACGATCAGACTCTTTTACGCGTAATTCCTCAATATTATTGACACGGCACGTCCCAATAGCAAAGAGGCTTGCGATCGCTAAGATAGGAATTTCATCAATCAAAAATGGAATATCTGAATACTGCAACGATGCGTTGACCAAAGAAGAGCTTTTGACAACAATATCTCCATACGGCTCAAAGTCGAGACCTTGCTGATTTTCAATCGTGATATCAGCCCCCATGTTTTTCAAAAACGTCAGAAGTCCTGTCCTGGTCGGATTGAGGCCAATACCTGTTAACCGAATAGAGGTGTTTGGTAAGACACATCCCAATACAATAAAAAATGCAGCAGATGACACATCAGCAGGAATATGAATGGGTGCTTGGCTTGGATTATGAAGGGGTGATTTTCCTGAACAGAAAATGGACTTTTTCTGTACAACAATATCTGCACCAAACCCTTTTAACATCCGCTCCGTGTGATCTCGTGACGGAGATTGTTCGATAAGTTCAGTTCTTTGATCACAAGCGAGTGAAGCAAATAAAATAGAAGATTTCACCTGGGCACTGGCCATCGGTAAAACATATCGAATAGGGGTAAGTGTCTGCGTAGCGTCTATACGCAAAGGAGGATAGGTATCTGTAGGGGATATCTTACCCGTAATACGGGCTCCCATAGTGGATAATGGGGTTACAATTCTATTCATAGGCCGACGCTGTATCGAGTCATCTCCAGAAATCACACTGCCAAAAGGTTGGCTGGCCAATACCCCAGCAATCAAACGAATACTGGTGCCAGAGTTGCCACAATCGAGAAGCCCCTCCGGTGCTTGAAGTCCTCTTAACCCAACGCCTTGGATTCGCACCGTCTGTGTAGACACATCCACTGTAATAGGAACTCCCATGGACTGAAATATGGCAATTGTATTCAGACAATCTTGGGCACATAGAAAATGGGTAAATATACTTGTGTTGTCAGCCAATGACCCCACAATAATGGCCCTGTGAGAAATCGATTTGTCCCCAGGAATCTGATGGAGGGTGGCTTGGATAGGTTTTCTTTGTGCGTTGATCTTGACGTCCATAGGGGCAACAGTCTAACAGATTTTTTTATTCATGTCGCAATCTCCGAATCATGATAATTGATAGTCGAGGTGTGGATGTGGTAGATTTCTGAATAAGAGTAGGGCGGTTAGCTCAGTTGGTTAGAGTACTTGCTTGACATGCAAGGGGTCGTTGGTTCGATTCCAATACCGCCCACCATATCTATATTATTTCCTAGACAGTTGAATCAAGGGATTTACGCCATCTTTGCTTAGAGCGTAAAAGACTCGATCAAGTTGTTCTCTTGCTTAGATTTAAGGTAGCTCTTTAATTTTTCACAATATTTTCTACTAACTTGTCCTTCTGGGGGGTGGCTCATTATTGCACCATCCATTGTGCCTGTCACAAATAGGGGGACATACTCTTTTTTTTGCCCACAATAGCCTACAAAAAACCGATTATCACTTCCTTTTTTATATTCTCCAATCATATACCTACTCCCATTGATGACGCAGTTTCCATAACCGCTAGCCGGTGTCCCATTATTTTTTATTTCTTCCAGCCAATCTTGAACCTGGCTTTCTCTCACGCCTTTATCCGCTAAACTTGGATTAACTTTGGGGGGGCTATTTAAAACTTTTAGCTTCTCTTTTGCCTGATCCGTTTCTTTTGACGACACGTCAGACAAATTCTGCGTAGTTAATTTTGGAGTTATATTGCCCTCAATCTGTCCCGCTATCTGACTAAAAATACCTTTTGCTTCTTCAATTTTTGACTTTGTGAGCCAATTTTTTTGATGGCAGTACTTAAGCACATGGCTAAACCAGTTATCAGAGTCCATCTTTCCTAACTGCAATTCTTTTTCCAAGTCGGATTGTATCGATTTAACATACTGCTTAACCCACGTATTATTTTCCAGCTTTTGGCTATCGACTGCCAGCAAGGCAACTCCTTGTAGAATATGTTTTTTAAATTCTTCAGAATTTTTAAACTCTTCTATGGTTGTCTTCAAATTCAATAAACTAGAAAATAGGTCTCTGGTTTGGTTGTCAGGTTTCTGAGCTGCACCAAAATTTTGTATGCTTTGTTTGGGCATATCTAAGACACTCATCCATTCTCTCAATTTTTTCTGTAGGGGTTCTTTTAAGAATGTTGAAAACAAATGAGTAAAATTTTCAGGAAAATAGTCTTCTAGCTGTTGATTGGCAAATGCAATCAATTCTTTCTGAGCTAACTCTTGCATTTCTGGAAAGGATGACGCCACTCCTTGATACAGACGAGCTTGGTCTTCTAGGTTAAATTGTTTAAATGACGAAATGAGCCTATCTTGATACACGACTCTCAGAATTTCTGTGCATCGTTCCACATGATTTTCGGGTAGACTCGTTTCATTTTTCTTATCCAAAACTCCTGATTTTAAATCACGCTCAGCAATGTTTATTAACTGATCAATAATTTTCTCTTTGTCTTGTTCCAGCTCTTTTTGGTACTGTTTGAGCCGTTGATCGTAGAGCGCACCTGCAAACACCTGAATCCCAATAAGTGTGCTTTCTGTTCCATTTGGCGCATGGTAACTATAGTCTGTCAATTCTTCAAAGTTTTCCATCTCGAAAGGTATAAACGTTTCTGTCTTATAGCAATTGGCAAAAAAATTGATCACCTGATCTTGAAAAGCTGTCAAAAATTCTTCTTTTGTGTGGCTTTCAGCAGATTCTGTAAGCGCATAATTGTCACAAAAGTGTTCTATTTCATTTGAAGAAATATGTTTGCTTGATACCGATTTTAGCAAATCAGCGTAGGTCACTTTGTACGGAATAGAATCCAAGGTATAAGCCGCTGTAAAAAATATTAGCGGATTTTGCGACGCTTCCACGCTAAAAATAACCACATTTAAAAAATCCAAAAACTTATTTAGCCCATTGTTAGCCTTAGAATTGGCATGTTTGTGAGATTTTAAGTGATCCAGTTGCAAGCGTGCCAAGTCTCGCTCCTGAATACCCAGTTTTTGCTTAATTTTTTCAAGAATGTCTTGGATCTCTTGATACGATAAATCCCATTGTTGAATTTGAATCTTTAAAGTCTCTGTAATCCACTGCCTTAATGTATCATCCACAATCTCTACAGACTCACCACGCTTGAGGTCATGGTTGATTTTGAGTTTAACCATCGATTGGCCATAGTAAGTTGTACCCACTACAAATTGAGAGTGTGTACCTCTATTTTCTGCGATCATCAAAAAATAAGCGCCTGGATGGTACTCTTTGAGATAAGTTGCATTGGGAATATCAAAAACACACTGTTGCAAATCTTCTTTGGTCAGTGGATATTTTTGTTGCTGATCAATTAACCATCCCGAAACAGGCTCCCCGCTTGTTAGGTTTAGCTCAATTCTCGAACCATCTTGCAGATCAATCATGAGTTTACCCTCTGCTTCAGACTCTATTGTTTTAATCGTCACTTTTTTTTCAATCTCATATTTTGGCAATTTGATATAAAGGGTGCCATCATCTTCCGGAAAATAATCTTCACTCATCACAAGCGACTTGAGACCCACAACATGTTTTTTTTTAAGATCGGCAATCCAATCCCCTGAGATTTTTTGCACAACCTGAACAAGTTCCTGAGCACGAATATGCCCGTCTTTACAGATAATTGTATTCATCGAATCCAAATCATTTACTTGAGTAGACACTATTTTCTTAAAAAAAAACCACATCACCGTATGTCCCCCTTATTTTTATTTACGTCTCTCAAAATTCTACTGCAATCTATCATACCCCACCAAATTGCCATGTGATAAACTATAAAAAAACGTCAAAGATCGTTAAACCCAATAAGGATTTTTATGAGTAACGACAAAAAAATTATTTTTTCTCTGATCAATGCAAGCAAAACGTATCCGCCTCGCAAACAAGTCCTTAAGAATATCTACCTGTCTTTTTACTATGGTGCAAAAATTGGCATTCTAGGATTGAACGGTTCTGGAAAATCAACCCTCATCAAAATGATTGCAGGTCTTGTTGAGCCCGATGAAGGTCACGTGACCTATGAATCAAACCATTCTATCGGCTATCTGGAGCAAGAGCCTCAATTGGATCCTGAGAAAACGGTCAAAGACATTGTTGGTGAAGGGCTCAAAGAAAAAGTAGCCATCTATGCGGAATATGAGGCTGTTTGTGCACAACTGGCAGAGCCCATGAGTGATGACGAAATGAACAAGGTTCTGGAACGCCAGGGAGAGCTTATCGAGTTGCTGGATACCCATGACGCCTGGGAAATCGATGCTGTTTTGGAACGGGCTATGGATGCCCTTCGTTGTCCAGAGGGAGATGCCAAAATAGCAACTTTATCAGGGGGTGAAAAGCGTCGTGTAGCCCTGTGTCGTCTCCTGCTACAAAAACCGGACATTCTGCTTTTGGACGAGCCCACCAATCATTTGGATGCCGAATCTGTTCACTGGCTAGAGCAGCATTTAAAACAGTACCAGGGGACCATTATTGCGGTTACGCATGACCGGTATTTTCTCGACAATGTCGCTCAATGGATTCTTGAGCTCGACAGGGGAGAGGGTATCCCGTGGAAGGGCAACTATTCATCCTGGCTAGAACAAAAATCAAACCGTCTTGCCCTAGAAGCCAAAGGGGAATCCAAACGACAAAAGACCCTAGAAAGAGAACTCGAATGGGTCCGTATGACGCCTAAAGCCCAACAAGCAAAAGGGAAAGCACGGCTGAAGGCCTATGAGGCGTTACTCAACCAAGAACAAAAAGAAAAAAGTGATCACTTGGAGCTTTTTATCCCAAGTGGCCCTCGGTTAGGCAATAAAGTAATTGAATTAAAAAATGTTACCAAAGCTTTTGAAAATAGACTTTTGTTTAAAAATCTCAGCTTTGAATTGCCTAGAGCGGGAATTGTAGGTGTTATCGGACCCAATGGAGCAGGCAAAACAACCTTGTTCAAACTGCTTTTGGGGCAGGAAACTCCCCATGAAGGCGAGATCATCATTGGGGACAGCGTTAAGATGGGGTATGTCGATCAAGATCACGCAGGCATCGATCCCAATAAAACGGTGTGGGAACAAATTTCAGAAGGAGAAGAGTCTATTCAATTGGGTAACCAACGTGTGCCTTCTCGTGGATATGTTGCCAAATTTAATTTTGTTGGATCAGATCAAGAAAAACCATGTTCGATATTGTCTGGAGGAGAACGCAACCGCCTTCATTTGGCGATGTCGCTCAAAGAAAATGCAAACCTATTGTTATTGGACGAGCCTACCAACGATATTGATGTGAATACACTGCGAGCTTTGGAAGAAGGATTGGAAAATTATGCGGGATGTGCCATGGTCATCTCTCACGATCGATGGTTTTTAGATCGCATAGCGACACATATCTTGTCTTTTGAAGACGGGGATGACATTGTTTTTTTTGAAGGCAATTTTTCTGATTATGAAAAAGATAGAATTCAACGAAAAGGAAACGTGATACCCAAACGGGTAAAATATAGAAAATTAATGAAATAAACATCCCCCCCAAGGGAACTGGTCCGTCCGATTAGTACCTATAATGGTCGGGCTTATAAGGACCTTCAATAGGCACGCCCAAATAAGCGGCTTGATTTGTACTTAATGTTGTCAAAGAGATGCCTAGCTTTTCTATATGTAATCGGGCTACTTCCTCATCCAATTTTTTGGGTAAAATATGTACCCCAATAGCGTACGGATGTTGCCAAAGCTCCAATTGCGCCAAGGTTTGATTGGTAAAAGAGGTGCTCATTACAAAAGAAGGATGGCCATTTGCACATCCCAAATTGACCAATCGACCTTCTGCCAATACAAAAATGCTTCGTCCATCTGAGAATGTATATTGGTCTACTTGTGGCTTGATTTCCAAACGCTTTATGTGGGGATGTGCGTTTAATTTTTCGATTTGAATTTCATTGTCAAAATGACCAATGTTACAAACAGTGGCCTGATCTTTCATGGCCAACATGTGCTCCAACGTAATGATGTCGCAGTTTCCTGTGGTGGTCACATAGATGTCCGCTACCGCAAGACAGTCTTCTACTCGTTTTACTTCAAAACCCTCCATGGCCGCCTGCAAAGCACAGATTGGATCGATTTCTGTTATGATCACCCTTGCCCCAAATCCTCTCATGGATTGTGCACACCCTTTGCCGACATCCCCATAGCCACAAACCACCACCACTTTGCCTGCAACCATCACCCCCGTTGCACGCTTGATCCCATCTACCAAGGACTCTCGGCATCCATATAGATTGTCAAATTTTGATTTTGTTACAGAGTCGTTGACATTGATAGCAGGAAACAGCAACCTGCCTTCTCGTTGCATCTGGTATAGACGATGAACCCCTGTGGTTGTCTCCTCAGAGACTCCTTTTATTTTTTTTGCAATCGTTGTCCAGCGAGATTGATTTTCTTTGAGGCTATTTTTTAGCAAATTAAGAACAATTGCATGCTCGGTATTATCTGGCTTTTTATCAAGAAGCTTTGGGTTTTTTTCAGCTTCTACGCCTTGATGGATTAGCAACGTCGCATCTCCCCCATCATCAACAATAAGGTCGGGGCCAGATCCATCTGCAAACAACAATGCTTGTTGGGTACACCACCAATACTCGTCCAATGTCTCCCCTTTCCAGGCAAACACGCTGATCCCTGCTTTTGCAATGGCCGCTGCTGCATGATCTTGAGTAGAAAAGATATTACAAGATGCCCACCTCACCTCCGCACCCAAGGCTACCAGTGTCTCAATCAATACGGCAGTTTGAATGGTCATGTGCAAAGACCCCATGATTTTGGCACCTCGAAGGGGTTTCTGAGATCCATATTTTTCTCGAATAGACATAAGACCTGGCATTTCTTTTTCAGCAATTGTTATTTCTTTTCTTCCAAATTCAGCCAAAGAAATATCTTTAACCTTATAATCCTGTGCTATTGTTTTCATAAAAATCCTTTAATTTATTCTTTTTCAAGATGTCTAGAATTGCACCCAATCCATACCACAATACACACGCTTTGAATGATGATGAACCGCCACGATCCCATCGCCCTAGCAATCTGATCTGAGGTGCGCTGCCCCAATGTCAAACTTAACTTATATTTTGGCATAAACAAAAATGCCGAAAGCGCAAGGCTCTCGGCATTTTTTTAAATAAAGACGATACGTTAATGGTACAAGTCCCAATCCTAGTAATCCATGCCGCCCATTCCACCCATTCCAGGGTGACCGCCACCAGCAGGAGCTGCTGATTTTTCTTCTGGCTTATCTGCAACCAACACATTGGTTGTCAACAACAAGCTCACGATAGAGGCTGCATTTTGAAGAGCAGACCGTGTGACCTTGGATGGGTCCACGATACCTGCTTGGATCATATCCACATACTCACCGGTACGTGCATTAAAGCCTGTACCCTCTTTTGCATGTTTTACTTTATCGACTACCACAGAAGCTTCTTCGCCAGAATTTTCCGCAATCAAACGAAGTGGCACTTCTAATGCCTTGGCGACGATGGTCATCCCAACGCGCACATCACCTGCAGGTTCTTTGTCGATAGCAGTCGTCAAAACAGGAATCAGATTGATAAAGGCTGTTCCGCCTCCTGCAACGATCCCTTCTTCCACAGCAGCTCTTGTAGCAGATAAGGCATCTTCTACACGAAACTTCTTTTCTTTTAATTCTGTTTCAGTTGTAGCACCCACCCGAATAATGGCTACACCACCAGATAATTTTGCCAACCGTTCTTGCAATTTTTCTTTGTCATAAGAAGAATCCGTATTGGCGATTTCTCTTCGAATTTCTTCAACGCGAGCTTGGATTTTTTTGACATCACCTTTTCCTTGAACAATGGTGGTGTTGTCTTTGTCTGCCTTAATTTTTGAAGCTTGTCCCAATTGGGTTAGCTCGGTGTTTTCCAAAGCAAGTCCTTTTTCTTCAGAGATCACTTCTCCGCCTGTTAGGATGGCAATATCTTCCAACATGGCTTTTCGTCTGTCACCAAATCCAGGGGCTTTGATGGCAATACAGTTGATGGTTCCTCGGAGTTTGTTAACAACGATTGTTGCAAGGGCTTCGCCTTCTACATCTTCGGCAATCACCACAAGACCTCTACCTGATTGCACCACTTTTTCTAAGATAGGCAACAAGTCTTTGATAGCTGATATTTTTTTGTCTGTAATCAAAACAAATGGATTGTCTAGAGACGCTTCCATTCTCTCTTTATCGGTAATCATGTAAGGAGACGCATATCCTTTGTCAAACTGCATGCCTTCTGCAAATTCTAGCTCTGTTTCAATCCCTTTGGATTCTTCCACAGTAATGACGCCTTCGCTCCCTACTTTGTCCATCGCATCCGCAATCAACCGGCCAATGGTGGCATCATTGTTTGCAGATATCGTCGCAACCTGTTCTTTGTGTTCTTTTGAATTGACTGGCTTGCTTGCTTTTTTTAATCCAGACACAACCACCGTTACAGCGGCTTCGATCCCACGTTTTAGCTGAGTTGCGTTAGCTCCTGCTACGACGTTCTTAAGACCTTCTTTAAAAATCGCATTTCCCAAAATAGTAGCTGTTGTGGTGCCATCTCCAGCAACATCATTTGTTTTAGAAGCCACTTCTTTGAGAAGTTGTGCTCCCATATTTTCAAACGGATCTTCCAGTTCAATTTCTTTTGCAATGGTCACCCCATCGTTTGTGATGGTGGGTGAACCCCATTTTTTTTCAAGTACTACGTGATTGCCGTTTGGACCCAATGTACTGCCAACTGCATCAGATACTTTTCTTATTCCTTCAGCCAGCGAACGCCATGCTTCTTCACCATATTTAAGCTGTTTAGCCATCGTTTTCGGACTCCTTTTTATTATTTTTGAATTGCTAAAATGTCGCTTTCACGAATGATCAAATACTCTTTGCCATCTACTTTGAGTTCTGTTCCGCCATATTTTGCGTAGATAACGGTATCCCCTTCTTTAACCGTGATAGGAATTAACTTGCCTTCGTCACTGGTTTTTCCTGGGCCTGTAGCCAATATTTTTCCACTTTGTGGCTTTTCTTTGGCCGTGTCTGGAAGCACGATCCCTGATTTTGTGGACTGTTCTGGAGTAATGGGTTCTACAATCACCCGATCTCCAAGTGGTTGATACTTCAAACTGCTCATGAAGCCTGACCTCCTTCTTTGGAATAAAAATAATAAATTTGAGACAATTAGCACTCTAGCCTAGAGAGTGCTAAGGTGTCAAGCTTGTGTTTCAGGTATAAAAAGAGAGTATACGAGGAGGAACATAGCTACTTGTGATGCCTCTCTGAGGGTTTGTTTGAGTACAGCGCTGACACTAGCCCCTGGCTGATTGTATTGATAGGCTGCAAATAATAGGAGATAGACACATTGTTGGGTGATTGGATCCCATTTTAGCGTCTCCCTTGCAAAGTCAGAAAGCTTGACGACGACACCCAATGTTGCAACATCTTTTGCGCATTCGGTTAAGCTAGGCAACTTATCGTCGCGAGCTATTTTATGGGCTTCGTTACCCATTGTAAGGATGAGAATTTTTATCATATCAAACAAAATGGGATCCCCTTGAAGAGAGGGAAGTAAGGCATTAGCTGTAATAAGCTTCGTCATCTCAATACCCGCTGCCCCTATCGTAGATTGGGCAATGTTTTTGAGGCTAGTAGAGGGGTTTCCCTGGATTTTTTTAATACCTTCTTCAGCAAGCATAATGATCGTCATAATAATAATATGGGCATATACGTTATTGTGAGGCACTTGTTTTTTTTGGGATTCATCAGGATTTTGAATGCTATGGAAGCATATCTCTTTGACTCGAATTTGATTTGGTGGAGGACAATACTTAGGAGAGCCTTGTTGAAAAAAAATGATTGGAATCTTAATTTTTTTTTCCATATCGTGTAGCCAAATGTCGTAAAAACACAAACCAAATGTCGTAAAAACACAAACTTGAATGGAGATCTTCTCCAGGCTGTCTCTTGGTTGAACTGTCAGGGACTATTATAAAAAATTCGTGCATAAGTTCTCTGAAGGTGAGATTTTTTGAGCACTCGGAATCTGTCGGGATTTGACCACAAAGAACTTCGAATTCTTCTGGATAAACCGATAAAACCTGGATGTAATGGCAAGGAGCCTTGCGACCTTCTTCTTTGGATACATACTCAAGAGAAGACTGCCCTTTTGGATCAAGAAAGTCACCTAGAAAAGCTAATGTAGAATAGCTGGTATAGGGGTAATAATCTTTTTTACCTACATGGTGGAGAGAGAGATTCTTTTGGATATTGGACGGAAGAAGATCCAAACACGCCGTTAGCATATTCTGTATAAAGGGAGGATTGTTGATTGCATCAAAAACAATTTTTTGAGAAATTTTGCCAGAAAAAATATCAAAATTCTCAAAGATTTTATAATTCTGCAGAAATAATTTTTTGAGTTGATGGAACTTGTCCGTCATGGCCTTCGGATACGGCGGTTGTAGTTCAAATACTTGGCCTTCTTTTATCCTGGGGTCATCTGTATAAATACGAATAGTATTCTCACATATCTCTCCAAAATCCTCCTTTTGTACTGTGGAGAGAAAGGTTTTTACATCGTTGAATTGAGTAGATTGTGGCTAGTTTATAGAGCCTTGTTGTTTTTTACGAACTTCTTCTTTTCTCGTCAAAAGAGGCAGATTATTTGCTGCAATGGCGTGCATGGGGTTTCCTTTTTTGTGTTGAGGTGGATTGTGGATTAAATTGAGTGGCTAAGCTGTTGGACGTAACTCCTTGAGTTGCTTGAGTACAACTTGTCCGTGGGTATCGTTGTGTCCAGCATCTGTTGGCTGGGTGAGGTTGCTCAGGACTTCTTCTAATTCAAAAGATCCTCGGATCCTAAATCCTGCATCTTTGATCATTTGCAAGGTTTGTGCGGCATTGGTGCCTGTTGTATTGAGATATCCATCCATAAACAACGAGCTAGCAGGATACAAGGCCATCACTTGCATGGTACGCAAATGAATTTCACGTCCTGCAGCCACACGAATTTCGGCTTCTGGGTTGAGAAAGCGAAACAAACACAAGATGCGTAAACAAAAGTTGGGGGTGAGCGTAGAAAATGATTTGAGCGTGGTACCTGGGATTGGAATCAAAAAATTAATGGGGATAGATTTTGACTTTAATTGACGCAGACGTTGGGCTACTTCCACAATGTCTTCAGGGGCTTCACCCATACCTGCAATCAGGCCTGAGCAGATTTCTAGATTGTTGTTCTGTGCAGCTCGAAGCGTATTTAAACGATCCTGAAACGTGTGTGTCGTACAGATATTGGCATAATGGGATTCGGATGTGTTGAGGTTGTGGTTAAGTCTGTCCAATCCTGCTACTTTGAGTTTTTTTGCCCCGTCATCATCCATTAGTCCTGCAGATACACACACTTGGATAGGATACGTGTCTTTTATTTTTTTAACCAAATGAGCCAGTTGATCCACCCGTTTGGCACGAGGCCCTCGACCTGCATAGACCATGCAATACCGGTAAGCACCTGCTTCGTAAGCACGCTTGGCTTCGGCCATGATCTCTTCTTCTTCTTTGACAGGATAGGTTTCAATATCCGTATCTGATGTTTTGGCTTGGGCACAATACGCACAATCTTCGGGACAACTTCCGTTTTGGGCATTGTTGATAATATGAATGGTGACGTCATTGCCCCAATGGGTCTTGCGTACTTGGTAAGCCGCATCCAAAAGCTTGAGCAAATCAATATCTTTGGATACCAATATCTCCAAAGCCTCTTTGTCTGACAAATTTTTTCCAGACAAGCTAGTAGCTGTCCACTGTGTGTAGGGCATCGTCTTACTAAGTTCCTTTCGGCAAGGGGATACTCCGAAATATACCAAAAAATATCCCATTAGGGCAACCAAGTCGCAACAGCACCCTATCTTGCTAGTACGTGTCCTCTCCCTGTTGCTCCCAGCGCTGATCTAGGAATCCTTGGTAGGGGTTTCCACCCAATCCCTTGATAAGGTTTGGACAGTTTTTGACATCTTGAATGATACAAAGCACCTGCACATCAGGGCTATTGAGTTGATCTTGAGTGAGCCTTATAACAGATCCCGTCCCAGCGTATTCCTTAATCAGAATAACCACCAATGCGGCATCTCCTGTATTGTCTTGACCGTACCAGATATGATGCCTATCGCAAAAAAACACGGCTTGTTCACCAGGTTTGGTATAGTAGCCTTTATTTGCACAAAGGCCTTTTTCTAAGATGCTCTTCACATTGTGAGATGAGGTGATATGAAAAGCCATGATTCCCTTACGGTCAGTCAAAGACTGTATAAAATCTGCAAGCTTTTTTGGGTCAGTAACATCAGACTCGACAACCTGAATAGGTTTTTTTTGTAGTGTGGCGTATGAATTGCCTATTGAAGAAAAGTGTTTATTCGTATTTAAAGGGGGATTAGGAAGAGGAAGCTTGTTGGACAAGTAGGGCTTGTAGCCAGTAGGCAAGCATGTTTTGCCACCGACAGACATAAGCGGATACCCCATTTTTCCTAGTCGGTTAACCAACCACATATCAAATCTCCTTGCGGAAAGAGGACTATGTTCTGTAGGAAAAGGCTAAAAGACTATAGAGCAGATTTTAATAGCAGCATCTACGGCTTGTCTAGCCAAATCCTCTTTTGGCATTGTTGATTGAATTGGTTAGCAATCAGGGTGCACAAGGCACCCATTAAATAGCACTGCATACGCAGGGTGTGTTCACTTCTAACCCTCAAACCCTCCTGGAAATTTTTCAAAGAATCCGACCTCCTCAGCAGATTTACGGAGTGTTGATATGGCTTTGCTCGGTGACTCATCTCTATTCTGCTTAAGAAGATTAAAATTCTCATCACTTAAGGCCCAGAAAATAACAGCATCGTCAGCTTTCGAAAGCAGCTCTAAGAAAGGTGTGACCCGGGCTTCCTCTTGTTCTAGTTTGGAGGCACTATCTTGTAGAACTTGTTCATTTTTCTTTGTTAGCTGGGCTTCTTGGATCTTGTAATCTTCTTTGTTTTTTGTGATCTGGAGCTCACTATCTTGCAATTGTTTGAGCAGTTGATCTCGATTATTGAGTAAGACTAGGAGAGTGGGGTCATTGTTTATAGAGGTATCTATCTCTTTTATAAGGTTGAGATACGACTGACTCAACTTATTGAAGACCTCAACTACGCGGGTTGGTAGTCGGGGGAAATTTTTTATGAGGCTACCTAATGCAACAGATAGATCTGATGTGCCGGATAAACTTTTATTGGTTTTAGCGATTAAATTTATTAATTCGCTTACAGACTCTTTGATCTGCAGGAGTGGGTGTATAGTAACATGAGAGACAGTATCTAAATCATTTATAGCCGTGTTAATTTCTCCCATTTTTTTTATTAAGGGAGTTATTGCTTTCTCAAGAATATCTTTCTGATTCGAAGAAAGACGATTGTTATCTAATTTAGAGATTCCCTTCTCCGAATATTGCGATAGTAGGTGTCTAAGTGCAAGATCTGCGGGTCTATCATAAAGAGGTAGATCACAATCTGCTATTTGGATCCTTTTCCATTCCTTTGAGATGAACTCAATGGTATTTTTCCAGGGGTCTAAGTGGATATTGAGCTTATTTTCTATCAGTCCCATCTGGGCATTCAAATTTTTTATCTCATTTTCAAGCAGAGCTGTTATGGAGTCAGTTTTCTTTCCTAGATCGTCTCGCTGATTATGGTAGTTTTTAGAATTTATTTTTTTAAGATCTTTTTCAAGATTCTGCCGGGCTTCTAAAAAAACATTTTCTACAAACTGTTTCGGATTTTTATACGTATCTAGATGTCCCAGACATGGTGTCTTTTTGTTGATAGTAGCTGGATCAATGCCTTGATTTTGCACAACCATACCCTTTTGGGATGATTGCTTGACTAAGACTTTATCTTTAGTGGTTGTTTTATTATTATTTTGGGTTTGACTGTTTTGTTGTAACTTACCTTTGTCGTTCTTGGGCCCGCCGGGTCTGGTTAGCTTAAGATGAAGATTCTCTTGACTCCCTTGACTCCCTTGACTCCCTTGAATATTCATATGCATGTTCCCCTCATCAATGGTTTTATTGTGGCCTGATATCTTTCAGTGCTCACATCCAGAGTTATCGAGAAAACCAAAAAAAAATTGCATTGCTGTCCAGACTCGTGTGTCCAGACCTGCTAGCCAACCCCTATAGAATTGACTGGAGGAAAGGGTAGCACACGCTCAGAAAACGACATAAGTCCTTAACAAGGGCGTTTGTATAAAGATGAGCCTCGTCGGTTAGGTGCTTACCTGTTAACGGGTCCTTCAAGCGAGAAGTAGGTTCTGTTGCGTACGCCTTAATATATTCTTCGCTGTAAGTATGAAAGTAGTCTTTCTGCTGCTGATCATAAACAAACACCGGATCTTTAAAGAATGTATGGGAAATAGAGCATTTTAACTCTTCTGGGAGGGTTCCATTTTCAAGAGAGGTGATTACGTGTTTTAAGTTTTCCAGTATTTGGGTAGCAACTATGTTTTTTGTGCCAGCAGGAGAAAACCCTTCGGACTCTTTATGATACGTCTTGTACGCTGCAAGCGATAGGGAATCTCCACGCCCTATTTTCATCTCCTCCCCCCCTATATTCATAGTCTTAGTCTCGTTTAACCATAAAAAAACACCTTCTTTAGGGTCTATTAATTTTTGGTTGATAGAGCACGTGAAAAATTCTCTTTTTATAAAGGTAACTTTTCCTTGGACATCAAGGGCTTGAAACTCTGCTACAGCCTGCTGATAGGGGGCCAATTCTACGCCATCTTGGCAGGCAATGCGTTTAAATAACATGTGTCGCCTCCCATTGATCGAGTATTGGAAAAACCGTGGGATGATGCTCTACCAAAAAAAAAGAAGAGGGTCGATAGGTATCCGCCAGATAATACATCTTTAACAGGGGTTCTTTTTTTAGAATTTCTGGGGATTGGTGAACTAGGTTCGCTAATTTTAATTTGTAGGTCTGTCGATGAAGCATATTTGAAAAGCCTGTTTTTAATCGGGATAGGTGTTGCTCAAAACATGTGGAAAACTGGGTCACTTGATGGGCCAAAAAATCGAGCCTTTTTTGGATAACAGCTTTGTTTTGATCCCCATAAGTTTGGATAAACGTGTGCAACAAAGAGTATTGCCGGACCAATTCCTCTGCACCCTTGCGATAAGCATCTAAAAACAGCGCCAGCCGGTCTTGATACGGTCCTTGTAGAAAAGTCACCAACCCCATCTCGTATAGCCCGCCCGCCAAATAGGCCTGTGTCCACTGATCATGATCATCGCAAAAGAGATACGAAATATCGATCGGATATAAGCGGGCATCCTTGACCACATAATTGTCAAAATGGCGGTCCCCTCGACCCAAAAAATCGCCTAGCACAGCATGCCGTGCCAACTGAGTCAGAAGATTGTCGATGTTGCTACTAGGATCTTGCAAGGCCTGTATCAGAGAAACATGCCCCAAATAGTCTGACAGCTCCCATGATTGACCCACTTGTTGATAAGAAACACAGCAATAGCTAGGCCAGCCCAGTGCTTGCAGACATACGGTGTAAAAAGGTTGCATGCTATTTGTTTCTCGTTTAAATACAACTGTTTTATCTGTGCCCACAACTTTAAAAACGGAGTGGCCCATGCCAATATCGTCAACCTCAGATACGTGGCCAAATAACGCCTCTACCGAGAGACCTTGAGCCTGACATTTTTGGGTAAATAGGTGAATGCGTGTGGATAGGGGGAGGTCATTAAAAAAGCGACGTCTCAGCTCACAATGAATGGGGGCATATAGGAGATGGTGGCCGCGTTTTTTCTTCAAACAAAGTTCTAGCTGATCCGGCGAGTCATAATAGGTGGCGATATCCTCATGCGTAAACGCATCAAACCCAAACCCTGCCGGAAAAGCCACGAGTTCAAAGGCCTTGAGGAGGATCCCTAACTCATTTGGAGAGGACATATTCCAACCGTTTTTGAACTTCTTTTAGGGTGAGAATGCTCAAGAATTCAGGTAAATGGGGACCCGATCCTAATCCAGAACTGGCATATCGAATGGGTTTTAATACCTTCCCTTTTGCAAGACCTGTGTCTTGAATGGTTTCTTGTAGCTTGTCTTCGATCGATTTGGAATCAAATGTGAGCCCGCTACACTTGTCCAAAAACCGCTTAATCACCTCAAGGTCTTGTGGTGTGAATGTCAGCGAGTCTACATATTTTTTAAAGTCGTCAAAGCCATACAGGTAAACCGGCACATACACATTGATATCTGTGAGAACATCCAAATTGTCTTGAATAGAGACAAAAATACGTTTTACCCGTTCACTGTCCATGCCCTGTAGCATTGCCAAGGCTTCTGGTGTGACGTAGGGGGTCAGAGCCTTTACCAAGTTGTCGGGGGAGAGCTTGCGAATATATTGACCGTTCATCCATTTGAGTTTGGCAATGTCAAAAATAGCCCCAGATTTGGAAATGCGTGACACGGAAAATTCTTCAATCACCTGTTCTTGGGTTAAGATATCCTCACCTGTGGTGGACGACCATCCCAACAACACCAAATAATTAAAGATTGCCTCGGGTAAATACCCCATGTCTCGATACTGTGTGACACTTGTGGCCCCATGACGTTTTGACAATTTGGACCGATCGGTGCCCAAGATCATAGGCAAATGTGCATACTGAGGCGGTGTCGCGCCAAGAGCTTCAAACAACAACAATTGGCGGGGGGTATTGGAGATATGATCTTCTCCTCTCACCACATCGGTGATGGCCATGTCCAAATCATCCACGACCACTGCAAAGTTGTAAGAAGGGCTTTTGTCAGACTTGACCAGCACAAAATCAGATAGCAAGTGTCTGTCAAAAGAAATAGGGCCTCTAATGGCATCATCAAAAACAATAGGGGGCCCATCTTGGATATAAAATCGAACGGTAAAGGGAATTTTTTGAGCTATTTTTGAGGTGATATCTTCTTTGGATAGGCCATGACATTTTCTTGAATATCGATACGGCTGATTGTGAGATTGGGCTAATGCTCTTTCTGCATCCAATTCTGCATCTGAGCAAAAACAAAGATATGCATGTTTCTCGTCTATTAATCGCTTGGCGTACTGTTGGTAAATGCCGTCTTTCATACGATCAGATTGTCGAATGGGGCCTTCGTGCGGGGTTAAGCCCATCCACGTGATGCCATCAATGATATTGGCTTCAAACTCCGATTTTGACCGCTCTTGGTCGGTGTCCTCGATCCTCAAGATCAGACAGCCCTCTTCTTTTTGAGCAAGAATCCAGTTGAATAGTGTGGTTCTGAGGGTGCCAATATGCAAGTTTCCGGTTGGGGATGGGGCGATTCTAAAACGACGCATGCACTTCTCCTTTGGTATCGCTAAAACTGACCTAAACTCTCACATATCTGGTCAATATCTTGCAAGGTATGGCTATAGGATACAGGCAAACTCAAAACCGTGTCATGAATTTTTTCTGCAATCGGATAGCTTTGACCTTTAAAAAAAGACTGTAAGGCCACCTGACGATGGGGAGGGACAGGGTAGTGGATTTCTGTTTTAATGCCTTTTTCTAGTAGGTATGCCCGTAGCTTGTCTCGTTTGGGATGGCGAATACAAAAAATATGATAGACATCCTCGTAGTCAGAATGCCGATGAGGCAGGATGTAGTCCGTACTACTCAATGCCTCAAAATATCGATTGGCCAACAGACGTTTATGCGTCGTCAAGCGATCAAGATGGGCTAGTTTGACCTGCAAAAAAGCGGCTTGAATTTCGTCTAAGCGAGAATTAAATCCCACCACTTCATTGTAATATTTTTTGTCTGATCCATAGTTGCGGAGCCGTTGAATGACCTGTCTATCAGAGGGGTTGTGTACCAAAACAGCGCCCGCGTCTCCCAAGGCACCCAAGTTTTTTGTAGGGTAAAAGCTATAGGCACCAAACCGCCCAAACGTACCTGCCATTTTTCCCTTATAGCGTGCACCATGGGCTTGGGCACAGTCTTCGATCACCACAAGATTGTTTGCTTTGGCGATGGACATGATAGGGTCCATATCACTCATTTTTCCATAGAGATGGACAACCATAATGGCTTTTGTACGAGGTGTTATTGCTGCTTTGATTAACTCAGGATCAAGCGTGTACGTCTGCAAACAAGGTTCTACCAACACAGGGGTGAGTCGTGCCTGAAGAATGGCAAGAATCGTAGCCACATAGGTATTGGATGGCACAAGGACTTCGTCGCCTTCTTCAAAGCCACAGGCTTGTAGCGATAGCATCAAGGCATCTAGTCCCGAGGCAACACCGACACAGAAGGGAGCTCCGCAAAACGTAGCAAACGATGCTTCAAACTGGGATACCGATTTTCCTAGAATAAAAAAACCACTATCCAAAACATCAGAAAATTTTTGAATAAGACTTTCTCTAAAAAAATGATTGGACGCCTGTAAGTTTTCGTATTCGATCATTGCGGGTAAGGCTCATCGATGTAGTCATCTGCGTCAAAATGTTCAGAAGCTAGCACCAGCAAAACAGCATCGTGGCTAAAGGCTTGCATCACATGCCAATCTTGCGGAAAAATGATCACACACTTTTGCGCAGAATCAAGTACAATGATCGACTCTTCTTGGCCATTGTTGACTAAAATTTCGCAAGAGCCAGATACACAAATGAGTGCTTGGATGGTTTTATGATGGCGATGACCGCCTCTTGGCTGAGTAGCATGATAGATGTAATAGACCCGTTTGATTTCAAATGGCAAAATAGTATCGATCACGGATAACTGTCCCCGATGATCTGCAAATGTAGGCACTTGAATTGTACGCATGATGGACAAATGGTATCACGCACAAACGCAAGCCAGAAGCCAAGAGTTGTAAAAAGGGTCTTAACGAGATAGGCTATCGAGCATCGAGTGGGGGTGTAAAGGTTTCGACGGAAGTGAATCATTGTACGGAACGCGAGCCGAGGAGATGCCTGGCCTCGTAAAAAGGCATAAAACAATTAAATGACAACACATATTCATTTAATTCTCAACCTCAGCTTCTAGCTGCTTAATCAATTTATTAAGTACTAAATTCTGAGTCATCTTCAAGGGTGTGGGGCCTTTGAAAGATGGTTTTACCCACTCGTTTTAATCAGTGATTGAATGATTAAAATCAAACTTTTTCAATCTCGCTGGATCAAGATCTTGTTTTTGGGAGCTAGATTCGGTTAAAAACCAAATCAAAAACTACGCTCGTAGTTGGACTGTATGATGGCATTTTCGGACACCGGTTCGACTCCGGTCACCTCCACCATAATTCGTTTTTGGTAAATTCTTCGTTTATTTTTTCTTGTTTTAGCCTCGGATTTTCTCCAAAAACAGGTTCTAATCTCGTTTCAAGGCCCTGTTGCAAAACGTTTAAAAAATGGCGAAGCGACGTCAACAAATTAAAGAAGTGGATAAAGTCATACATAAATAGGTGCGTTTTTATCAATTTTCACCAGTTTTTGGTGAAAATTCGAGT